>NZ_CAWURC010000009.1:0-57465 GCF_963925185.1 uncultured Flavobacterium sp.
CCTTTGTTCAGCAAGAAAATGCACCAAAGGAATAACGAGAAAAAATATATTGTTTAGTTTTTTTTTAAACCCTGTTCCACGAAATGGGCAGGGTTTTTTTGCCTTTATTTTTAATAAAAAACTAAAAATTAACAACCAAAAAACACAATAACTCAAATGCTAACCCTACAGAAAATAAACCAAAACACGCTGTTTAACAATTTGACTTTCTCTGAAAATGGACTGACTTTAACACATAAAAACAAATCCAAAAGAGAAATTTCATTTGACGATGTAGAACAGATTTATATTAAAAAACACAAACTCCATCCTGTATTAGAATGTATGGGTATTGCCTCCCCATTTGTTTTAGTCTATATGGCAATACAATACGTTCCCTTTGCCTTTGAAATTCTTATAGCCTTAATAACCATTCTTTCATTTTACAAGAGTATTTTTAATTTTAAATGGTATCGGTTATGTGTTCGCCTTAAAGACGGTACTACTTATAGAAAAAAAATACCCTTGCATTTAAAAACGGAGAGTATAACTATCTTAGATAAGATACGAACAAATTACTTATACTATAAATCCAGACCATTTGCAGCTGCATCATAGTATTACAGAGCGTTGAATAGAATATCATACAATCGTTAAATAAAAAATCATGATCAATAGCAATCACACAATCGTAAGAGCTAGAAAAAGAACTAGCCCTACTAAATATGACAGCTTGACAATGGTCGAAAAGGGGCTAATCCTAAAAGATGGAAAAAAACAACTCGCCGAAATTCCGTTTTCGGAAGTGAGCAAAATTTATATCAAAGTGTATAAATTAAAACCCATCTATAGTTCAATAGTTGTTGCTGTTTCAATGGTACTCGCTTTCCTGTGTATTGAATCCATAAAACTTAACATTGAAATGTTTATGGCTTTCTTACCCGTTATACCCGCTTATGTAAAAACAAATCGCTTCAAAACCTATGGCTTGGTCATAATGCTAGAAGACGGTAGCGTTTTTACTAAAAAAGTGCCTTTGAAATTGAAATATGACACTGTCGAACTCATAAATGAGGTCAAGAGAAAATGTTTATTCTGTAAAACCGAAGGATTGGCATCGGCATAAAGTCAATTATAACACTGTAAAATTATATTGAAATCACATCCTTTTAAAGGGCTTCCTTTTAAAATTACAACTACTTATGTATTGATTTGTAAATAAAACTATTGATTTAATTTGATATAAATCGAAACATCCATTTTATAAATAAAAAAGCATCCGAAGGAGTAAAATAGGTATTTGACTCTTTTATAAAATGAACATTTTATAACGTATACCTGGGGAATACCTTAGGAATACGTTTAATTTCTTTGAAATAAAATAGCACCTAAAAATGCAACTAGTCCAATTGTATTAAAATGGTTGGCTGTTGATTTCAAATAGTCAAGTTCTTTACTAACTATTTTATTGGAATTATTTTTTTCTGTTGTTGTTTGTCTTTTTACATTCTGTATTATCAAGTAATTTATATTTTCTTTACTTTGTTGTCGATCTACTTCTAATTTTTTTATGTATTCCTTGTAATTATGATTAGATAATTTCAATCTAATGTTTTCTGTTGTTAAGCTGTTGATTTTCCCTTCGCTTTCAATATATATATCTAATGTGCTTCCTAGCCATTCTGAGAGGCTTATATTTTTTTGTGAAGCCTTTTCGATATAAATTTTTTTTGATTTGCACTAACTTTTGCGCAAACTGAGTAAAAATTAGCAGAAGTAATTTGTCTAAATTGTTAAGGAATCCATTTTATATGGGTAAAATTATTGTTCCAAAATATGAAGATGAGCCAATGCTAATTATAGAAGGAATTCACGAAGGGTTAATAGATGAGCGATTATTTTTTAAGGTTCAAGAAATTCTTTCTGATAACAATAAAGTTAGAAAATTGCCAGTGTACAAATCATTGAGAAATGAATTACCATTACGAGGAATGTTATCTTGTTACTCTTGTGGTGAAAAATTAACAGGAAGCCGCTCTAAGAGCAGTAATGGGAATCATTATTTTTATTACCATTGTAATTATTGTGGTCAGGAAAGATATCCTGTTACTGATGTAAATGAAACATTTGAAAATATTTTAGATGATTTAACTTTTACTAAAGAGTCAAAAGAAATATATAATCTTATGGTCAAAGATTTACTCTCAGTGGATGCAAAAGACTCTGAAAGATTAAAAGTAAAATTCCAGACTTCTTTAAATGATGTTTTAGAACGTATTGAGAAATTGCAAGATTTGTATGTTGACGGCAAGATTGAACAAAATCAATATAACGAAACTATGTCAAGATATAATAATCAAAAAAGAGGCTTAAATGATAATTTGAATAACATCAAACTGCAAAATAGCGAGTATTTAGGGTGGTTGAAAAATGGAGTAGACGCATTGTCAAATCTAAGGACACACTACAATAAATCAATGATTAGGGAAAAACAGCAAATAATTAGTTCGATATTCCCCGAGAAATTTGAATTTGATGGAATAAAATGTCGAACTACCAGAATCAATGATGTTTTAAGGCTTATGTTGCAGATTGACAAGGGTTTGCAAAATAAAAAAAGTGGACAATTATCGAAAAAAATCGAGTTGTCCACTCTAGTGGAGTCGCCGGGAATCGAACCCGGGTCCAAACAAGCAACTAAAAAACTTTCTACACGCTTATTTTCTGATTGAATTTTCGTTGTTGTGTTTGACCAGAAACAGTCGCACAACACTTAGCTTCTTAATTTCGAAAACCAGCCGAAGCTTCTGGAATTCTAGGTTTAAATTTACGATTCACCTGTATCGACCGCTATAAACCAAAGCTTTCGAGGTAAATCCTGCTCTCCTATCTGATAGGAGCGAGGCTAATCTTACTATGATTCAGATTATGCAGCAAGAGCGTAGTTTCCTTCGCCGTGTATGTGTTTTGAAACCTTTTATTAACGAGAATTGTCCCAGTTCTCGACGTGCTTACTTCTCAATTCGACTTGCTGTCAAAACCAGTCGACCCCATTTTTGCTATTGAATTATCAAAAACTATTCCAAAATTGAATTTGCAAATATAATCCTTTTAATCCAAATTTGCTCTCGAAACTTCTATCCGAAAAGACTGAAAACTAAATCCTTATTTTATTCCTCATTTTCGTTTTTATCCAATTTAAAAGGATAATCTCCAAATAATGCCGATAGTTTTCGAACATTATAAGGATTTCTAGAAAACTTGTTAGACAATGAAATAATGGTAACATTCTCTTTTCTCAAAGTTACGTAGGATGATGTATTGCCATGCCACCAGCCATTGTGGTAATATATACTTTGTCCTGTTTTCCATTGTGTCATTCGAATGCCAAGGCCATAATTTTTCAAACCTTTGTGCTCGTTACTAAATCCTGTATATACTTGGTTTAGCAATTCTGGTTCCAAGAAGTTAGAAGAAGTTCGAGCCCTGTCTAATTTTAATAAATCGCGCGGTGTTGAATATACATTTTTGTCTCCATAAACGGCATCTAAAAAGTCCATTCCAATCTCAACTCGATTTCCTTTGTATGATGGCACAACTGTTTTTCTGTCTTTGTCATAATCCATAACAAAGGTATTTTTCATTCCAAGAGGATCGAAAATCATTTGCTTCATTGCTTCTTTGAATGTCAAGCCAGTTATTTTTTCGATTATTAAAGCCAAAATGACATAATTGGTATTGCAGTAAGCAAATCGGGTGTCCGTTTTAGATTCTAACCCAATGTCTTTTGTTGCCATTAGTGTTAAAATATCTCGGTTAGTTAGTATGTTGTGTCTGTCCCAAATATCTTTTTTATCCGTGAAATAGGAATAACTTCTCATTCCGCTCCTATGATTTAATAATGTTTTAATAGTAACTTCTGGATAGGGAAATTCTTTTAAAACCGTATTTACTTTTTGGTTTAAACTGATGTTTTTTGCGTTTATTAATTTCAAAACAGCAGTAGCAGTGATTACTTTACTAACGGATGCTAAATGTAATGGCGTATCGGAAGTAATTAAAGTTTTAGTTTTAAAATTGGTGTAGCCTTCATATCTTTCATAAATTATTTGGCCATTTTTTGCCACAAGAAAACTTCCATTTAAGCTATTGTTTCTCCAATTTTTATTGTAAAATACTTCAATTGCCCTTTTTTTTGAATTAACATATTCAGCAGTTAGTCTCGGTACTTCATTTGTCAAAGGTTTCATTTTGGGTAATGTATCCTCTAGAAGTTCTTCATGTTTAACTTCTATTTTTTTCTGTTTGTTGCAAGAACTCAGGACTAAGATTAGGAAGAGTAATTGTAGTATATTTGTCTTTTTTATAAATTTCATTTTCATATAAAAGCAAATATATAGAATCAAACCCTTTTGAGTCAACATTTTTTTGAAAACCTTAAATTTTATTTTGAATTCTACCTTTACATTTAGTTCATTCTATTTGAAATCAGGATTTAATGTTTTTATTCAAAAACATTTTTTGTAAAAGAAATTATGACTTATTAAATGTGTTATATTTGTAACAAAAAATACCTATAAAGTTAAATTAAAACAAATACTCACAAAATATGAAATTCGGAATCATAAAAGAAAGAAAAAATCCACCTGACAGAAGAGTAGTATTTTCACCTGATGAATTGGCTCGAATTCAACAACTTTATCAAGGAGTTACCGTACAAGTAGAAAGTTCTGATATTCGGATTTTTACTGATGATCAATATAGCAATATGGGAATTGTAGTTACAAATGACATCTCTGATTGTGATGTTTTTTTTGGTGTAAAAGAGATTCCTATAGAAAATTTAATTCCGAACAAATCCTATTTATTTTTTTCTCATACCATAAAAAAACAACCGTACAACAGAAAATTGCTGCAAGCCTTACTGGAAAAAAACATAGATTTTTATGATCATGAAACACTAGTTGACTCCCATAACTTTAGATTAATTGGTTTTGGAAAATATGCTGGCATTGTTGGCGCATATAATAGCATTCGCGCTTTTGGAATAAAATTCGGATTGTTCAAACTTCCAAAAGCAGAAACGCTTTCTGGAAAAGAGGCATTAATTGCCCATTTAAAACGCTTGGTTTTACCCCCTTTAAAATTCGTTATTACAGGAACAGGAAAAGTGGGAAGTGGTGTAAAGGAAGTTCTTGATGCTATAAAAATCACAGAAGTCTCTATTGAAAATTATTTGACTAAGAACTACACCCAACCCGTTTATACACAAATTGATGTGTTGGATTATAACAAACGGAAAGATGGAAAAATAGTCGATTGTAATGATTTTTTCCAAAATCCGAAAGAGTATGTATCCGATTTTGAACGATTTACCAAAGTTTCTGATATATACCTAACGGGACATTTTCATGCCAATGAAGCCCCAAAAATCCTCACATGCGAAATGCTTCAAGCTAAGGATTGTAAAATAAAAGTGGTTGCTGATATTTCTTGTGATGTTAATGGACCAATTGCTTGCACCTTGCGGTCATCGACAATTGCCGAACCCATTTATGGTTATTTGCCAAGTGAAAACAAAGAGGTCGATATCTTTCATCCTGCTGCAATCGTGGTTATGGCAGTTGATAATTTGCCTTGCGAATTACCAAAAGATGCCAGCGAAGGTTTTGGCGAAATGTTTATGGAACATGTGATTCCCGCCTTTTTTAATGGAGATAAAGACGGTATTTTACAAAGAGCCAAAATAACCGAAAAAGAACAACTTACTCCGAGGTTTAGATATTTACAAGATTATGTTGATGGAAAATAAATATATCAACCATTTTAAATATAAATTAAGGGCTTCCAATTCAGGAAGCTCTTTTTTATGTCTTAATTTGAAAAAAGTGATTATATTTGAAAATAAATGGGAACGCCGCAATGTTTGGTTCAAGTGGCAGCAAGAACCTTTAGCGGATGGATATGTCATTTATTTTGGCAAATCGCCTGAAAAAATGTACGGTTCGATTATGGTATACGGAAAAAACGAATATTACTTCAATGGATTGGATAAATCAGAAGCTTATTTTTTCCAAATTGAAGCCTTTAACAATAACGGAATTGGTCCACGAACCGAAATAAAAAAATCAGAATAAAACGAATTTAGACTACAATGAAAAAATCACATTTTTTAACAACCTTGTTTTTTACCGGATTTACACTTTTTGCTCAAACAAACGACGAGCAAACTATAAAGGAAATCTACAAATCCTCGTTGACTAATTCTAAATGCTATTCTTGGTTGGATTACCTTTCCAATTCCATTGGAGCGCGATTATCAGGTTCTGCCAACGCCGAAAAAGCGGTTCAATATACAAAAACACAACTAGAAACCTTGGGTTTTGACCGTGTGTATCTTCAGGAAATGATGGTGCCAAAATGGGTTCGTGGAGAAAAAGAGACAGCCTATATTTTAGACAATAAAACCAAAATAAACATTCCTGTTTGTGCATTAGGAAGTTCTATTGCCACACCAAAAGGCGGAATTACAGCCGAAGTAATAGAAGTAAACGGCATCAAAGAATTAGAGTCTTTGGGCGATAAAATAAAAGGTAAAATTGTGTTTTTTAATCGTCCGATGGAACAAGAAAATATCGAAACATTCAAATCCTACGGAAGTTGTGTCGATCAAAGATTTGCCGGAGCAAAAGAAGCTTCGAAGTATGGTGCCGTTGCTACAATTGTACGTTCGATGAATTTAAGATTAGACGATTTCCCACATACAGGCAATCAAAGTTATGGCGATATTCCAAAATCGCAATATATTCCAGCTGCTGCAATTAGTACAAATGCGGCAGAATTGTTAAGTAAATCCTTGAAAAAAAATTCCCATTTACAGTTTTACTTAAAACAATCTTGCCAGCAATTAGAAGACGTTTTGTCTTATAATGTAATTGGCGAAATATTGGGAAGTGAGCATCCCGAAAACATTATGATTGTGGGAGGACATTTAGATTCTTGGGATCTTGCCGATGGTTCTCACGATGACGGTGCCGGAATCGTGCAAAGTATGGAAGTGGTAAATATCTTCAAAAACATTGGTTACAAGCCAAAAAACACCCTTCGTGTTGTGCTTTTTATGAATGAAGAAAATGGTGGAAGAGGCGGTAAGAAATACGAAGAACTGGCTCAGGCCAAAAATGAAAATCACATTTTTGCTTTGGAAAGTGATTCAGGAGGGTTTTCACCAAGAGGTTTTTCTTTCGAAAGTGATGATGCTAATTTTAATAAAATATTGGATTGGAAAAACCTATTTGAACCCTACTTAATTCATAGTTTTACAAAGGGACACAGCGGATCTGATATTGAGCCTTTAACTTCAAAAATAATTGTGAAAGCAGGTTTACGTCCTGATTCGCAACGTTATTTCGACTATCATCACGCTGCAAATGACAAATTTGACGCTATTAACAAAAGAGAGTTGGAACTAGGAGCCGCTACTATGGCTGCAATGATGTATTTGATAGATCAAAACGGGATTATTCAATAATTTAAATTAAAAGGATGTGATGCTGTAAAACACTATTTATTTCATTAAATAATTTTGCCCTGTCTGTAGCTATTTTTGTTTTATTAACTTTGAGTTCGTCAATCTCATTTTATTAAATTTTTCCCCTATATTATCTTTATTAATATATAAAATAGACTATAGAAGAGAGTAGTAGTTTTTTCTGTTTGCCAAAGCCAATACAGTTAAATTAATGAAATATTACTTAAATTCGCGCTAAAAGTATTGTTGTTTAGGTATTTTATTTTTATAAGTAGCTATTTAACAATACTTTAATAATTTAATTTGTTAGTTATTATGATATTGTAAACGATTAGTTTTGAGCATAAAAAATCCCCAACTATTTTTATAATTGAGGATTAATAATATATTTTTAAAGCTAAAAGATTTTTAAATTTCTAGCTTTTAGTAAAAATCAGTATTTTTAAATGGCTTTCACTATAGCTACAAAATCTTCTGCTTTTAAAGCAGCTCCACCAATAAGACCACCGTCAACATCTGCTTTAGAGAAAATTTCTTTTGCATTGTCTGGTTTCACGCTTCCTCCGTAAAGAATTGAAACATCTTCTGCAATGTCGCTTCCGAAGGATTTACGAACCGTTTCTCTGATGAATTCATGCATTTCCTGAGCTTGTTCCGGACTAGCAGTTTCTCCTGTTCCTATTGCCCAAACTGGCTCATAAGCTAAAACTATGTTTTCCCATTCCTTTGCCTCGATATGAAATAAACCATCACGCAATTGATTTTCGACAATGTTAAAATGATTCTTAGATTGACGGTCTTTCAACTCTTCACCAAAACAAAAGATAACAGTCATGTCATGTTTCAAAGCGGTATCCACTTTGTTTGCAATTAATGCATCAGATTCATGAAAAATCGCTCTTCGTTCTGAATGTCCAAGTATCACGGTATTTACGCCAACACTTTTTAACATATCTGCCGAAATTTCGCCGGTATAAGCGCCACTTTCTGCCTGATGCATATTTTGTGCAGCAACATTAATATTGGTAAATTCTAAATGATCTACTGCCGAAGCTAAGTTAACAAAAGTTGGCGCCACAATAACTTGAGCGGCAATATCAGTTGGGATTAGTGCTATTAATTCGTTCAATAAATCTTCGGTTTGCTCCGCGTTTTTATGCATTTTCCAGTTTCCTGCTACAATCTTCTTTCTCATTTTAGTTGTGTTTGTAATTTGATTTTTCTATTTTTAATTTCTATTTTTTTTCAATGTATGAAACCGTTGGAAATGGAGTTTTTTCTAATTTTTAACTTCTAACTCTTTAATGATGGCATTAATCTTTTCAAAGTCGGTTTCAATGGCTCTGTAAAGCACTATTTTTCCAGCTTTGTTAATAATGATATATCTTGGGATCCAGTCTAAATCGATAGCTTTCCCAAAAATACCTTTCATTTGGTCATTTGCCATAAATTGCTCACCATTGAGTTGGTGTTTTTCAATTCCAATTTTCCAATTTTCAATTGTTTTATCCATCGAAATAAAGACATAAGCAACGTTTGGATTATTAGCTTGGAGTTCTTTTATTCTTGGCATTGCTTTGACGCAATCGCCACACCAAGAAGCCCAAACTTCGATAACGAGGGTTTTTCCTTTATATTTTTTTAGAATATCCTGAAAGGCAATTTGACTTCCATCTGAAGCCAATAATGTTTGAGATAAAGCTTCTTTCGAAAATGATTTTTTTTGTGCTTGGGAACAAGAAAAGCTCGCAAAAACAATAAGCAAGGCAAGTATTTTTTTCATTTATTTTAATTTTGGCAAAGTTACATTTTAAAACTAAAAACCCAAATTTAGAGCTCGATAATCACTGTTCAATACAGATTTTAAAGAAAACTAAATACTCTTTTTATAGCTTTAATTTATCAATATCGTTATAGTGTACTTTTTGTGTTATCGTTCCTTTTTGAAGAATTACGAAACTTGGATTGGCTCTTTCAATGGTTTTTAACGCTGTTCCGTCACAAAAATAAAAGTCAAAATGAAGTCTAAATTGTTTTTGAAATTTTGCAATTTCTTCTGGATTTGAAGCTGTCATTCCAATTACTTTGTATCCATTTACTAAGGCTTTCTGATTTAGTTTTTCCAATTGAGACATTCCTTTTTCATTGGCTTTCGCCAAATCATAAGCTACAATCATCAGTAATTTTGGCTCTTGAAGGAATTCTTCTTTATAATCTGAACCGTCTTTTTCCATTGCAAAGTCGTGAATTGGCGGTACATAACCTTCTGTAATTACCTTGTCTTTTCGATCTACAAACTGGGCTCCTTCAGGAATAGCCATTAAATCTTTTTCTGTGAATTCCTTGTCGACTCCATTTACTTTATAAATAAATACCATTTCAACAACACTTTTGGGTGCGTCTTCAGGAATTTCCATTCCTTTTAAAATGTTGTTTCCCACTTTATAAGGCCTAAAATCGATTATTGGCAAATGATTAATAACCCAATATCCCATAAAAGCACACAAAGCCATGCCGGAAAAAGCTAGGATATTTTGTATCGTATTTGAAAACAACGGTTTTATTAATTTTTGGTTAAAAAATAAAACAAGAATCAAGAACAATAAAATTATGTCTTTCGAAAAAGATTGCCAAGGAGTTAAATGCAAGGCGTCACCAAAGCATCCACAGTCTTTTACCACGTCAAAATAAGCCGAGTAAAAGGTTAAAAAAGTAAACATGACTATCAAAAGCAACAAACTCCAAATCGTATATTTTGACTTGTAACCAAGGAGCAACATTACGCCCAAAACCACTTCTAAAATCACTAAGAACAGGGCTGTTGCCAATGAATAGGGCACAAAAAACGGTATATTAAATACAGGTTCACTGAAATATTCTTCTAGTTTATAGGAGAAACCCAAAGGATCATTTAGTTTAATCAATCCAGAAATAATGAATAAAATCCCAACGAATAGTCTGGAAAATTGGGTGATGAAGTTTTTCATAGCTTTTTTTATGTTTTTTAGGAACTAAATTGGAACAATTTTATCAAAATTCAAAACTTTGATAAAGCTTCTGAAAGCTGAAAATTAAATTAAAATTTCTTCATTAATATCAATGCAAAAACAGCATAATTAATCATATCCTGATAATTAGCGTCGATGCCTTCAGAAACCAAAGTTTTACCTTTATTGTCTTCAATTTGTTTTACACGAAGCAACTTCTGAAGAATCAAATCTGTCAAAGAACTTACTCGCATTTCGCGCCAAGCTTCGCCATAGTCATGGTTTTTGTTTTCCATTAATTCTTTGGTTAGGTAGATTTTCGCATCGTAAAATTCAGTTGCTTCTTTCACATTCAAATCTGGCTGGTCAGCAACGCCAAGCTCTAACTGGATTAAGGCCATAACGGAATAGTTGATTATTCCTATAAACTCTCCAGTTTCATCTTCGTCTACTTTACGAACTTCGTTTTCTTGTAAACTTCTTATTCTTTGTGCTTTTATAAAGATTTGATCTGTCAATGATGGCAATCTCAAGATGCGCCAAGCACTGCCGTAATCTTTCATTTTATTGACGAATAGCGCGCGGCAAATTGCGACCACCTTATCATATTCTTGTGAAGTTATGTTCATTTAATGCTGTATATTTGTGACAAAAATAAGAATAATTATTTAATTTTTAGTTCCGATTTTTTTGAGAGACTATTAACGACATTTGATTTGAAAATGACAATACACTGCAAAGGGCAACTTATCGATTTATCTACTCCCAAAGTTATGGGAATTTTGAACTTTACTCCAAATTCTTTTTATGATGGAGGTAAGTTTATTGGAGAAAATGAAATTTTGCTTCAAGTTAAAAAAATGTTGGATGAAGGGGCGACTTTTATAGATATTGGTGCTTATTCTAGTAAACCAAACGCCGAATTTGTTTCGGAAGAGGAAGAGTTAAGTCGAATTGTTCCCATTGTAAATTTGATTTTACAACGTTTTCCAGAAACCATAATTTCTATCGACACTTTTCGAAGTGAAGTTGCCAAAGTTTGTATCGAAAGCGGGGTGGCAATTATAAACGATATTTCGGCAGGCAATCTTGACGATAAAATGCTGGAAACCATTGCCAAATATAATGTTCCCTATATAATGATGCACATGCGAGGAACTCCGCAAACAATGCAATCGATGACGGATTATGAAAATATAGTTAAAGAAATGCTTTTCTATTTTTCGGATAGAGTTGCCAAAGCCAGAAGTTGTGGTATCAATGATTTGATTGTTGATCCAGGTTTTGGCTTTGCCAAAACATTAGAACAAAATTATGAAGTTTTACAAAATATTGGATTGTTAGAAATGTTAAAATTGCCCATCCTGGTTGGGTTTTCTAGAAAATCTATGATTTATAAGACGTTAAATTTGAATTCAGAAGAAGCTTTAAACGGAACCACTGTTTTAAACACCATAGCTTTGACCAATGGAGCTAAAATACTTCGTGTTCACGATGTAAAAGAAGCGATGGAATGTGTCACCTTATTTAATAAAACAATCAATTCAAATGAAATTTTTTAGTTTAATTTTTCTTTCCTTCTATTTTAATGTGGAAATAAGAAAGCTATTTTATTACTAAAATCTAATTTGACAGTTGTTTCTAATGTATTAGATCATTCGCCTATTTATATTTTTTTTAGGATTAATGGAAGAGACACTTGGCTGAAGTTAATAAGAAAAATGAGATTAATTCGACTCATTGTATTTTAATATTTACAAGCGATTGCTATTACGCTTAGTGATTCCAGAATTGATGAAATTGCAAAAAAAAAACGAAATTAAGTTGCCCATAAAAGTGAATCATCCCAAAATTATTATTCGTATGCGGATAGTATTGGCAAGAATATGGCTTTTTTACCTTTCACTAAAGTGGTTTATAAAATGGAAAAACCAATGTCTAGTTTTGTTGTGTTTTTTTGTCGACAATAACCCTAGTAATCGCGCAGAGTTAAGATATTTTTTAAACAATTTTCCAAAAGAATACCTTAAAATGATAAGATTCTGTTTTGATGAAAACATGAGTTATGGGACATACATTCAATATGAAATTTTCATTCAAAGTTTAAAAATTGAACATAAAGAAGAATTTATTTATTAAAAAGCGGAAATCCCTAATCGTAATTCGTAAATTATTGATGATGATACGGTTCATTTTTCAAAATCGTAAATCCACGATACAATTGTTCGATAAAAAACAAACGCACCATTTGGTGAGAAAAAGTCATTAGAGAAAGAGAAATTTTGCCGTTTGCTTTGTTGTAAACATTTTCAGAAATACCATAAGGACCGCCAATTACAAAAACTAAAGTTTTAACACCCGAATTCATTTTCTTTTGCAATTCCTCTGAAAAAGCCACGCTCGAAAAGGTTTTTCCGTTTTCGTCCAATAAAATAAGTTGGTCTGTTGGCGATATTTTAGCCAAAATCAATTCGCCTTCTTTTTCTTTTTGCTGACTTTCGGACAAGTTTTTTACGTTCTTGATATCGGGAATTATCTCTAGATCGAACTTGATGTAAAATGACAAACGTTTTTGATATTCGTCAATTAAGGATTGAAGATTTTTATTGTCGGTTTTACCGATAGCGATGAGTTTTATGTTCATTTAAAGAGGATTAACTATCCAGAAAAGTATCTGATTTTTTTTCTGGAATAATTTTATAAGTAACAATATTCCTGCAACACCATTAAAAGTCATACCAATAATTAGGAATAAACTTGACCAATCCTCAGGTTCGTGGGTAATTTTGAAATACGCTCCAATAACTGTTAGCACAGCGCCAATCAGGAATAAAACCAGGATTTGTGTGTTTTTCATAAAATGTATATTTTACAATTTCAAATATAAAAAAATTAGTTTTTTGTTTTTTGTATGGATTGTGTTTTAACATAATTTACGTTTCTCTCCTTCAAATAGTTCAAAATATACTCGTAACAAGTCGTGTGTTTTCCGATTAATTCTGGAGGAAAAATTCCTTTTTCGGCGAACAAGCCTTCTAGAAACATCGAAGCAACAGCAGTTGCAGTATATCCTGTAGTTCTTGCCATCGAAGAAGTTTGTGTTTTTGAACAATATTCATCGTATAAATTATAGACTATTTCTTCCGTTTCTCCTTTTTTATTTTCTCCTTTTAGGGTGACGCGCATAATGGTTAGTTCTTCTTCGGTTTCGCCCAATTTCCATTCTCCAAAAAGGATTTTGCTAGTAAAATCAAGTGGTGAAACTTCTGACCCATTTATCATTATTTTGTTTTCACTGAAGAATCCGCTGTCTTTCAAAACCCTAACGTATTCAACATGGCCAGGGTATCGGAGTGTTTTTTCCTTCATATTTTTGATGTGTGGCATCGTGAAAAGTATGGATCGTAATCCATCGGAATTGAAAGATTCTAAAGTTCCTACTTTGTCAAAATTCACGAATTCACAGTCGGTCAACGCTTCGCGAATGATGATGTTTCCGTTTTCGACATATCGCGCAGGACGGGTATATTCTTCGATTACGTCAATTGGTGAAAAGGGAGCTTTATAATTGAAAGGCCATTTTTTAACCTTTGGTAAACCACCTACCAAGGTTTCGAAATCTGTCAGTTTTAGTATCTCATTGTAATGTCCCAAGATGATATTGTGCAGTCCGGGTGCAACACCACAATCTACTATGGCGGTTACTCCTTTTGCCTTTGCTAATGTGTCTAATTCGAGGGCGTTTTCAGGGAAGAAGGAAATATCTACTACGTTTTTTCCAGCTTCGATTACGGTTTTTATTGTTTGGAAACCAAGAAATCCAGGAACGGCACACACAACAAAATCAAAATTAGTAAGTGTGTCCAGAAGATTAGTTTTGTCACAAACATCGATCTGCAATATGTTGATGTTTGAATATTTTTCTTTGATGTGGTTCAATCGATCAATGCTTAAATCTGCGATGGTAACACAGTGTTTATTTGATAAATCTCCCGCCATCGCGCTACCCACCATTCCGGCTCCTAAAACAATTATATTGGTCATATTTTTTTTAATTTTATGGGTTTACGAATATCTCTCAACAGTTTTGTGATATTGTGATATTTAATGTGCCTAAAGTATTGATTTATTATAGAATTGCCAAAGGAAATGTAATTTTAGTTCTTGAATAGATTTTAATTTGTATATCCAATTTTTATAACATCAAAAGTAATTTTTTATAAATAAATTCAATAAAAAATCCATTCTGCTTTCACAAAACGGATTGTTTAATTGTTAAAATAACGGTAAATTTTGATCGTTTCTTTACGCGTTCGAAATTTCATTAAATATGAATCACCTCGCCATAAGCTTCGGCAACGGCTTCCATAACTGCCTCACTCATAGTTGGGTGAGGGTGAATTGATTTTAGGATTTCGTGTCCTGTGGTTTCTAGTTTTCTGGCTACAACAGCTTCGGCAATCATATCTGTAACTCCTGCACCAATCATATGGCAACCCAACCATTCACCATATTTAGCATCGAAAATTACTTTTACGAAACCATCTGGAGTTCCAGCAGCTTTTGCTTTTCCTGAGGCAGAGAATGGGAATTTTCCTATTTTTAATTCGTATCCTTTTTCTATGGCTTGTTTTTCTGTTAAACCTACAGAAGCAATTTCAGGAGTGGCATAGGTACAACCCGGAATATTACCATAATCTACTGGGTCCGCGTGCAATCCTGCGATTTTTTCAACACAAGTAATTCCTTCGGCAGAAGCTACGTGAGCTAATGCTGGTCCCGGAACTACATCGCCAATGGCATAATAACCAGGAATGTTAGTTTGGTAAAAATCGTTTACCAGAATTTTATCTCTGTCAGTGGCGATTCCCACTTCTTCTAATCCAATGTTTTCGATGTTGGTTTTAATTCCAACAGCCGAAAGTAAAATGTCGGCTTCCAGAATTATTTCTCCTTTTGCCGTTTTCACAAATGCTTTAACGCCCGAACCCGAAATATCAATTTTTTCTACTGAAGAGTTGGTCATAATTTTAACGCCCGATTTTTTCATAGAGCGTTCCATTTGTTTCGAAATATCTTCGTCTTCCAGTGGCACTATGTTTGGCAAGAATTCAACTATGGTTACTTCAGTTCCCATTGAATTATAAAAATGCGCAAATTCAACTCCTATGGCCCCGGAACCTACTACAATCATTGATTTTGGTTGGGTTGACATTGTCATCGCTTGTCGGTATCCAATTACTTTTACGCCATCTTGCGGCAAGTTTGGTAATTCGCGTGAACGTGCACCAGTTGCGATAATGATGTGGTCTGCAGTATATTCGGTTACTTTTCCATCAGCAGCGGTAACATCGATTTTCTTACCTGGTTTCAGTTTTCCAAAACCATCAATCACGTCTATTTTATTTTTTTTCATCAGGAATTGAACTCCTTTGCTCATATCTCCAGCCACGTTTCTGCTGCGGTTTACAACAGCCGAAAAGTCTTTGTCAAATTTTGAAATAGTCAACCCATAATCGGAAGCGTGTTTTAAGTAATCAAAAACCTGCGCCGATTTTAGTAATGCTTTTGTTGGGATACAACCCCAGTTCAAGCAAACTCCACCTAAGTTTTCTTTTTCGATTATGGCAACTTTAAAGCCTAATTGTGATGCTCTAATGGCAGTTACATAACCGCCTGGGCCACTTCCTAAAACTATAATATCGTATTTCATTTTTTTTGTATTTATTTTAATTTGGTAAAAATGCAGTCGCAAAAGCTCTTGTCATATTTGTATAATTTCTTAATTAATTTCTTCCTGAAATGTATTTAAATTTTGGTAGTCAGGAACCCACTTTTTCGTATTATCGGAAGAAAAATATTTTTTTATGTTGGTCTCAGCTGGTAAAATTAAGGGATTTATTTGATTAAAGAAAAAGTTTACCGTTTAAAGTTTTAAACTGGTATTGTTTGAAAACCGTACTGCTAATCTTCTGTAATAAACTGTGAGTCATACAGGTTTTTGTAATAACCTCCAGTTTTTCCCAATAATTCTTGATGGGTCCCTTGCTCGACAATCAAACCTTTGTCCATAACAACAATTTTGTCAGCATTTATTATGGTTGCCAGACGATGCGCAATCACAATTGAAGTTCTTCCTTTGGTGATTGTTTCAGTAGCTTTTTGAATTAGTTCTTCGGAATACGTATCGATAGATGAAGTCGCTTCATCAAGAATCAAAATACTTGGATTACTAACATAGGCACGAAGAAAAGCAATCAATTGGCGTTGTCCAGAAGAAAGCATTACACCACGCTCTTTAACATCGAAATCATAATTATCGGGTAAACTCATGATGAATTTATGAACACCAATCTTTTTGGCAGCAGCCAAAACCTGCTCGCGAGATATTTCGGGATTGTTTAGGGTAATATTGTTAAATATGGTATCTGCAAAAAGGAAAACGTCCTGTAAAACTACAGCAATTTGTTTGCGCAGAGTACTTAGGGTGTAGTTTTCTATGTTTTGATCATCAATAAAAATTGTGCCGCTATTGATTTCGTAAAAACGATTCAGTAAGTTAATAATCGTTGATTTTCCTGCCCCTGTCGAGCCTACAATGGCGATTGTTTTTCCGGCAGAAACTGATAAATCAATTCCTTTAATTACATATTCTTCGGCAATATATCCAAAATGAACGTCCTTGAATTCGATGTTTCCGCTGAAAACAGGAGCTTTGATTGTACCTTTATCTTGAATTTGATCTTTGGTATCCAGAATATCAAAAACCCTGTTAGCGGCAATCATTCCTAGTTGCATTTCGTTGAATTTATCTGCGATTTGGCGTAACGGATTAAAAAGCATTCCTATGAACATTGTATAAGCGGTCATTTGTCCTAAGGTCGTAAACGGATTTCCGTTTATAATTTGAAGTCCACCATACAACACGATAAATCCTAGGGTTAATGAAGAAATAATATCGGCAATAGGGAAGAAGATGGAGTTGTATAAAATTGTTTTTATCCAAGCCGTTTTATGCTTGTTATTGATGTTTTTAAATTTTTCGAATTCAACATCTTCGCGATTGAAGAGCTGAACAATTTTCATTCCAGTAACTCTTTCTTGAACAAAGGAATTCATATTAGCAATTTGAGCTCTTACTTCTTCAAAAGCTACTTGCATTTTTCTTTGAAAAATTCGGGTAATATAGAGCAGTATTGGCATAGCAAGTACTACAATTAAAGAGAGATGCCAGTTCATCCAGAACATAATAATTAGACAAATGGCCATTTTCATCAAATCACTGGCAATCATAAACAAACCTTGGCTAAAAATCCGTGCAATTTGTTCGATATCCGAAACGGAACGGGTCACTAATTGACCAACAGGAGCATTGTCAAAATATTTCATTCGGAAACTCAGCATATGTTCGAAGAGCTTGGTTCTAATGTCCTTCACGATGTCTTGTCCGAGCCAGTTTGCCCAATAAACAAAGAAAAACTGGAATATTACTTCTAATAATAAAGTGACTCCCATTAAGGTTATATACATCAACAAACCATAATCGTCTTTGGGTTTAATATAAGTATCGACGGTTCCTTGTAAAATTAGAGGACGAATCGCCGCAAAAACAGACAAACAAATCGCGAAAATAATCACGCCATTAAATCGCCATTGGTAGGGTTTAATGTATTTTAATAGTCGTTTAAAAACTTTGGTATCGAATGCTTTTGCTTTCATAATTTTGTCATTGCGAGCTTGTGGAGCAATTCGCCGTTATAAATAATTGTAATCAATTTTTGTCAAATATAATCCATGTGCTGGAACTGAAAAACCTGCATTATCACGATTTTTACTTAAAATTATTTCGTTGAAATCCTCTAAGGTGATTTTGTGTAATCCCACGTTTATTAGTGTTCCCACAATGGCACGAACCATATTTCGAAGAAAACGATTTGCCGAAATTGTAAAAATAAGTTTTTCTTTTTCTTGTTTGTCTGTGCCTAGTTTTGCCATACCTCGAGTCCACTGCGCTTCAAAAATAGTGCAATCGAAAGTGTTTACATCGGTATTTACTTTTGAAAAACATTGAAAATCGGTATGTTTGAATAATATTTTTGAGGCTTCATTCATCAAATCGAGGTCTAATTCTTGATTAAAACACCAACTTCCTTCTTGCAAAAAGGGATCTTTGAAGGTATTGATGTGATATTCATAGGTTCTTTTTGAGGCGTCAAAACGAGCGTGGGCTTCATCTGGAACAGGGATAATCTCATAAACCACAATATCTTTTGGTAAATAGGAGTTGAGTTTGTGGACTAAACTTTGTGTATCGAAAGCAGTTTCAAAATCGAAATGCGCAAACATTTCCTTTGCGTGAACTCCAGTATCAGTTCTACCTGCTCCCATAAGATTAATCTCTGAATTTAGCACAACCGAAAACGCCTTGTTCAGTGTTTCCTGCACAGAAGTGGCATTGGGTTGGTATTGCCATCCGTGATAATTAGTTCCGTTGTATGCCAGTTTTATAAAATACCTCAAGTGATTTCTTTTGAAGCTGCAAAGATACTTAATTAATGCAATTTTTTTTTGCTGCGAATTTCACTAATTTTCATTAATTTTTTATTTGGAAACGAAAAGGTTAATTTTGCTACAAAATCATAGCCCTGATAGTAGTAAAAATCCTTCTTCTCTATTTTTTAATAGAGAAGAAGATTGTAACGAATAGCAGGAAATGGCTCCAAATTAAACAATTTTGAAAAAAATTCTTCTTCTTTCCGATACGCACAGTCATATTGACGACACGATTCTAAAATATGTTTTGGAGGCTGATGAAGTATGGCATGCTGGCGATATTGGGGATTTAATTGTTACGGACAGGATTAAAAAAGTCAAGCCTTTGCGTGGTGTTTACGGAAACATTGATAACGACAAAGCTAGAATGGAATTTCCGTTGCACTATAGATTTATGTGTGAAGGAGTTGCTGTTTGGATTACCCACATAGGAGGTTATCCAGGCAAATACAACCCAAATATTAAGGCCGAGATGGCTTCAAATCCTCCAAAATTGTTTATTTGTGGACACTCTCACATTCTAAAAGTGATGTTTGACAAGAAGTACAATCTCCTGTATATGAATCCTGGTGCTGCTGGAAAAAGTGGTTTTCATCAAGTTAAGACAATGTTGCGTTTCGTGATTGATGGTGACAAGATTAAAGACTTGGAAATTATCGAAATCGGAAAGAAATAAAAAAAACCGAACTTTTACATTCGGTTTTCCTTCGCACTAATAAACTAAGATTATAGGATTACCTCAATCTATCCACAGATTTTACAAGATCTTCGTCCTTTTTGATGGCTTTATTAGCTAAGGCTAATAATACGATAGCAACAATAGGTAGAAACATCCCAATACCTTTCTCAGAAACGGCTAGTGTTTCTCCAGATACATTTAGTGAACGATATACAAACAAGCCTAATAAAATTAAATTTAAAATTATATTCAATCTGCCAATAACAAATTGTGTTTGTCTTTTTTTAAAGGAAATAACGCCCAACAAAGATAGTGTTGTACTTAAACCAAAAGCGACAACATAGATTTGGTTTTGCATAAATAGATAAGCTGTACCATCGGTCATTGTCCATAGCGGAACAAGAAACGGTAAAACTCCAGTTGTTACGAAGGCAAGAAGTAAATATATGGTTTGAATTCTTTGTAGCATTTTCTTAATTTCTTCTACAAAAATATATTTTCTTTTTAATAAAAACTATTGTAGATTAAAATTTATTCGTATTATTGCATAACAAATCCGTAAGTACTTCATTCTTCGGTCAATTCAAAAATAAAAATTCACTACACACTTTTTAAAGTATTCCCACAATAAATTAAACTCATAGAACATTTATGTTTGACCTTTCTGCATTAAAAGAAATGAAGCTTTCTGAGCTTCAAGAAATAGCTAAAGCAGCTAAAATAATAAAATTTAACGGTGTAAAAAAAGAGGCATTAATTAGCCAAATTTTAGACAGTCAGTCAGCAAGCACTGATTCTGCTCCTGAAAAAAACGCAGTTGAAAATAAAGCCGAAGATGATAAGCCAAAAAGAGCCAGAATTCTAGCTCCCAAAAAAGTTGCTATTCAAAAAAACGCAACTACTTCTCTTTTTGCCGATGAAGAAATTCCAGTTGAGACAAGTGCTCCAGAGGTAGAAAATCAGATTCCAACCGAAATAGCAGCTGAGAAGAAAGTCGGTAAAGTTATTAAATTCAACAAATCGGCTTACGAAAAAAAGGTTGCACTACAAAAAGAAAAAGTAGAAGTAAAAGAATCAGCTGGAGAAAACGAATCTGATTCTGATGCTGAAAATGCTGAAACTTCTGAGAGCGCTGAAGTTGGTGTTCCTTCCAAAAAAATAAATCCCAACCAACTAAACAAACAAAATCAAAACCAAAATCCGAATCAAAACGGAAATGGAAACAGCAACGGAAACGTAAATCCAAATTTCAAAAGCAAGAAAAACAATTTTAGGGATTCTGATTTTGAATTCGATGGAATCATAGAAAGTGAAGGTGTTCTTGAAATGATGCCTGACGGTTATGGTTTCCTTCGTTCTTCGGATTATAATTATTTAGCTTCGCCAGATGATATTTATTTATCGACTTCGCAAATTAGATTATTCGGACTTAAAACCGGAGATACAGTTAAAGGAGTAGTTCGTCCTCCAAAAGAAGGCGAGAAATTCTTCCCATTAGTTCGCGTTTTAAAAATCAATGGACACGATCCGCAAGTAGTTCGTGATAGAGTTTCATTCGAGCATTTGACACCAGTTTTTCCATCCGAAAAATTCAAATTAGCCGAAAGGCAAAGCACCATTTCAACCCGAATTATCGATTTGTTTTCACCAATAGGAAAAGGGCAACGTGGCATGATTGTGGCCCAACCAAAAACAGGAAAAACAATGTTGCTCAAAGACATTGCAAATGCCATTGCCGCCAATCATCCCGAAGTTTATTTAATCGTTTTATTAATAGATGAACGACCAGAAGAAGTTACCGATATGCAACGAAGTGTTCGTGGCGAAGTAATTGCTTCGACTTTTGATAGAGAACCACAAGAACATGTAAAAATTGCCAATATTGTTCTCGAAAAAGCAAAACGTTTGGTCGAATGTGGTCACGATGTTGTGATTTTATTAGATTCAATTACTCGTTTGGCAAGAGCTTATAACACAGTACAACCCGCATCTGGAAAAGTTTTAAGTGGTGGTGTTGATGCAAATGCATTACAAAAACCAAAAAGATTTTTTGGAGCCGCCCGAAATGTAGAAAATGGTGGCTCATTGAGTATCATTGCAACTGCATTGACAGAAACTGGTTCGAAAATGGATGAAGTTATCTTTGAAGAATTTAAAGGAACAGGAAATATGGAATTGCAATTGGATAGAAAAATTGCAAACAAACGAATTTTTCCTGCTATTGATTTGACCTCTTCCAGCACACGTCGTGACGACTTGTTATTAGACGCAAAAACATTGCAAAGAATGTGGATTATGCGAAAATACTTGTCAGACATGAATCCTGTGGAAGCAATGGATTTTATCAATGATCGTTTCAAGAAAACTAAAAATAACGAAGAATTTTTGATCTCTATGAATGATTAAATTTCCTTTTTAAACATAAAAAAAGTCCCTAATGGGACTTTTTTTATGTTTGATCAGAATTGATTTACTTTCTTCTAAACGGTATTTTTTGACCATCACTCAAAAACATGTTTAAGCCACTTTTGTCTACATTAAATTCGAATTTGAGTCCAGCTAATTCAGACTCAAAAGTATCATCAGCAATAAGTTTTACCGTAAATATTGGGTAATCTGTTATTTCAACATTAATAATTCCTCGTTTTTTTGAAAAAACAATTTCTATTGGAGCATTTCTATTGAAAAAAGTACCAAGATACGCATCCAAATTTGCGTCTTTCTCAATGATTCCTGTTGCTGAAGTCCAGCTATTGTTAACATCGTTGCTATCTGGAAGTACGTGGTCTGGGTCAAGGATGATACTTTCAATTTCTTCTGTAGAATCATGTTTAAAAGCCCATTCCTTATTTCGTTGCCAAATTTCCACTGGTAATTTAACACGAGAAATTTTTCCGCTTTTTGTTTTTATGTCTAGAATTACTGGCATCGCCATTTTTTCGAAGTTTTCGATTGTAATATAAACACCTAATTTAGGGTTATTATCTACATATTTTATTGAATTTACACCTTGATCTAACTGCCAATTATTTACAAACCAAGCTCTCCAAAACCAACTTAAATCCTCGCCTGAAACATTTTCGATTGTTCTGAAAAAATCATCTGGCGCAGGATGTTTGTATGCCCAACGTTCGACATAAGTTCTAAAAGCTAAATCGAAACGCTCTGGCCCTAAAATCTGTTCACGTAACATTACTAATCCAGCACTAGGTTTTGAGTAACATAAAGTACCAATATTAACTTCTTTCATATTATCAGGAGAACTCATCATGGTTTCCAGAGTTGGATCGGTATATTTTTTTGTGTCCTCATGCAGGTCTGCGGGCTTATCTTTGTATTCTCCATTGTTAAAATCAACGGAACTCAGCGTATTAATAAAAGTATTGAATCCTTCATCCATCCATCCATATAAACGCTCGTTAGAGCCCACAACCATTGGAAACCAATTGTGTCCAAACTCGTGATCAGTTACTCCCCACAAACCTTCTGATTTTGATTCCCATCCACAAAAAACAATTCCTGGATATTCCATTCCTCCTTCATTTCCAGCAACATTTGTTGCGGCTGGATAAGAATACTCGAACCATCTTTTTGAATAATTTTCAATTGATGTTTTGGTGTATTCCGTTGAACGAGACCAAGCATCAATTCCGTCACTTTCTACTGGATAAGCAGAAAATGCCATCGCTTTTTTCCCACTTGGCAAATTAATTCTCGCAGCATCCCAAATAAATGCAGCAGAAGAAGCCCAAGACACATCACGAGCATTTTTTATTTTATAGCGCCATGTTTTTGTTGATTTTGCAGCTATATTAGCCGTAGCAGTGACTTCTTCAGCAGAACGAATTATAATAGTTTTATCACTTTGCGAAGCTTTTACGAAACGTTTTTGCTGTTCAACGTTAAGCACTTCTGATGAATTTACTAATTCTCCAGAACAAACTACGATTTGATTTGAAGGTACAGTGATGTTTACATCAAAATCACCATATTCCAAGTAAAATTCAGAAGCACCTAAATATGGATTTGTATTCCAACCTTTTATGTCGTCATACACGCACATTCTTGGATACCACTGCGCAATGGTAAAAATTTTACCATTTTTTGTTTCCAAAATCCCCATTCGATCTGAACCTTCGTATGGGGATATAAAAGAATATTCAATTTTAATTTTGACGATTCCTCCTTTAGATTTTAAAATTTGAGGAATTAAAACTTGCATTCGTGTATCACTGATACTATATTTGGCATCGGTTTCCGTCGATTTCCCTTTACTGCTTGTAACTATTTTAACCGATTTGATTTTATTTCCACCGTCAAAAGTTTGCCCTTGCGCACCATTGCGACTTCCTTCTATTGGAATTAAGGCATTTCCACGGGAATCAGATTTGAATAAATTTTGATCTAAACTCATCCAAACAAAAGACATATTATCCGGGCTATTGTTCGTATAAGTGATAACTCCTGTTCCAGAAATTTCATTCTTTGCGTCATCTAATTTTGCCGTAAGGTGATAATCAGCTCTATTCTGCCAATATTCTGCTCCAGGCTGACCACTTGCAGAACGTGTATTTGTCCCATCTTTCGTATAAAAAAATGGGGCAAAAGCATCGTGATAATTATAATTTGAAATTTGTTTTTTTGCTGTAGAAGCTGGAATTTGTTGTGACCACGAGGTCGAAATTCCAAATATTAAAGTCAGTTGAAGTATAACTTTGAAACGGTTATTTCTCATTTTTTTAAATTTTATACAGCAAATAAATGAAAAATATACATAAGACTGAATATAAATTTAAAATTTTGACAAAAAAACATCAATTTTATAATTAGTCCCATTTTTGGTTGAAAATTAAATTTATGAAATATATTTACATCATCAAGTTTATTAAAAAGCAACAAGTAACCATTTTGACGACAACAATTTCGAATTCATATCTTACGGCTCAAATAAAGCACTTTGGCGCAGAATTGTTTTCATTAAAAGACAATAATAACACAGAATATATTTGGGAAGGAAATCCAGTTTTTTGGGGGAAAAATGCTCCTGTATTGTTTCCAATTGTGGGTACATTAAAAGACAATTTTTATCATTATAATGGGGTCGAATATCATTTGTTAAGACACGGTTTTGCTAGAGATATGCAATTTGAAAGGATAGAAAAATATGGAAATAGCGTCACTTTTTCTTTAATTGCTTCAGAAGAAACAAGGAAAGTGTATCCTTTTGATTTTGAATTTCAAATTATTTATACATTGGATGAAAGCAGTTTAAATATTGATTATAAAGTCATTAATAATAGCGAATCACAAATGCCATTTTCTATTGGTGCTCATCCAGCATTTGCCCTGCCAGGAAATTTTCGGAATTATTCACTTGAATTTGAAAAAGAAGAATCTTTGGAATATCATCTTTTGGAAAAAGATTTGATTTCGAATAAAAAAAAGAAACTCGCCGCCAATAATAAAATAGTTTCTTTGAATTATGAACTTTTTGAAAACGACGCTTTAATTTTTAAATCATTGCAATCTAATTCTTTGATTATTTTAGAAAATTTCAAACCAATAGTGAAAGTGAACTTTGAAGATTTTCCTAGTTTAGGAATTTGGACAAAAAATAATGCACCATTTCTTTGCATTGAGCCTTGGTTTGGATATTCGGACACGCAGGAAAGTTTGGGAAATATTTTTGAGAAAGAGGGTATTCAAATTTTAAATAAAAACGAAACCTTCGATTCTAAATTTAGTATTGAAATCCTTTAATTTATATCAAAATGTTAAACTTAAATTTCGCGCCATTTCCCAATCTTGAAACAGTGCGGTTGATATTAAGACGTATTGTAAAGGAGGATGTGAACGAAATTTTCGAACTTCGATCTAACGAGCAAACAATGAAATACATTCCGAGACCATTGTTGAAAACCACGGAAGATGCTCTTGAACATATTGCAATGATTGACAAAATAATAGAAAATAGCGAAGGAATAAATTGGGCAATTACTTTAAAAAACAGTCCAAAACTTATTGGAATGATTGGGCATTACAGGATAAAACCGGAGCATTTCCGAGCTGAAATTGGTTATATGTTGCTTCCAGAACATCACGGGAAAGGTATTATTACCGAAGCTATAAACGAAGTTGTGAGTTTTGGTTTCAAAGTGATGAAACTGCACTCTATCGAAGCTGTTGTTGATCCCGAAAATTTTGCTTCGGCTAAAGTTTTGCAAAAAAATGGTTTTGTCAAAGAGGCTCATCTAAAAGAAAATTCGTTTTTTGAGGGAAGATTTTTAGACACTGTAATTTATTCGATTTTGATTAATCGCTAATTTTTATTATTGTTTAATAATAGTAATTTAATGAAGCAACCCCAAATTCCTACATTCATTATCTCTATATTTGCCGCCGATACTAATTCTGTTTTTCAGAAAGTACTAAAAAATTTATTAAATGAAAAAAATATTTATTATAACTATTATTTTATTTTCAATTTTTTCTCAAGCCCAAACTTATATAAAAGGTAATGCGGTAACAGCTTTGCTACTTGTTCCAAATATTGGAATAGAAACTAGTATCGGAAAAAAAATCACTTTTCAAGCTGACGTTATGGCCTCTTTTTGGAAATCATTTAATGGACATCATCCAATGGAGTTTTATTCTTTAATTGCAGAAGTTCGCTATCATTTTAATGAAAAATACAATGGCTTTTATTTTGGAGGACATGCGGGAGCTGATCGATTTGTTCTTCAAAAATGGAACTATTGGGGTTCTAATAACTACGAAGATGGTTTTGGATACAAATTTGGAGGAACAATTGGATACGAGAAAAAACTAAATGATAGATTAATGCTAGATTTCTTTGTTGGAGGTGGTTGGCATCAAGGATATTATCATGGTTACTATAATGACGGAACTCCAGGCAGGTATGAAAAAGCCAAACATTGGAATATGAGTGGTGATTGGTTGCCATACAGAGGAGGAATTATGATTTCTTATCGAGTAAATTAAACTTTGAATTTAGGAATTGTTCTAACGTACAATTCTTCGACTTTTCTTCTTGCCCAATCTGTTTTTCTTAAAAAAGTTAAACTTGATTTTACACTTGGTTTGTCAGTAAAACATTTAATTTTTATCAATTCACCAAGAGTATCAAAACCGTAATAATCGACGAGTTGCTCAATTATTTTTTGGAGAGTGATTCCGTGTAATGGGTTTTTTGATTGCAATTTTTCCATTTAGCAAATTTAAAGCAATTTTAAATAACTATTGGCATTTCGTTGTTTTGTTCCTACATTTGCAATCCTATGCTAAAAACAATCAACATACTTAACAAAAGAGCTCGTTTCGATTATGAGATAATCGAAAAATTTACGGCTGGAATTGTTTTGGCAGGAACCGAGATAAAATCAATTCGGTTGGGAAAAGCTAACATCACCGAAAGTTTTTGTGAATTTAGTGGCAACGAGCTGTTTGCAATTAATACTTACATCGAAGAATATACTTTTGGCAACCAGTTCAACCACAAAGCCAGAAGCGAGCGTAAACTTTTGTTGAATAAAAGAGAATTAAAAGGTCTGTTAAGAAGTGTTCAAGCTAAAGGATTGACCATTGTTCCTCTAAAATTGTTTACCAATGAAAAAGGAATGGCTAAATTGGAAATAGGACTTTGCAAAGGAAAAAAAACCTATGACAAACGGGAATCTCTTAAAGAACAAGATACAAAACGCGATCTTGACAGAATAAAAAAAGCCTTTTAGAATTAATTTCCAGACTAGAAAACGCTCTTCATTTTTTGTTTTATTTCCTCCAAACACAAATTATTAATACTTCCTTCGTGGGTGTGTTTCGTTTCTTTTGGAGATTTGAAAGTTCCGTTTTCCAATTGTTCAGCAACCGCTTTATAAGCATCTCTAAACGGAATTCCCGCAACTACCATTTCGTTTAAAGTGTCAACAGTAAATAGATAATTATATTTCGGATCCGCAAGAATATTGTCTTTTACTTTGATGTCTTTGATGGAAAAAATGGAAATGTCTAAACACGCTTTCAGGTTTTGAATGGCAGGAAATAAGCCTTCTTTCAATAATTGTAAATCCCTGTGATAACCGCTTGGCAAGTTGTTTGTGATCAAAGTAATTTCATAAGGCAAGGCTTGGATTTTGTTGCATTTTCCACGAATTAATTCAAAAACGTCAGGGTTTTTCTTGTGTGGCATAATACTGGAGCCCGTCGTTAAATGTGCAGGAAGACTGATAAAATCAAAATTCTGGCTCATATACAAACACACGTCCATTGAAAATTTTGCCAAGGTTGCGGCCACGCTACTCATTGCAAAAGCAACTGTTTTTTCTGATTTTCCACGGCTCATTTGTGCCGCAACCGAATTGAATTTTAGGGTTTCAAAACCTAATTCTTTAGTTGTGAATGATCTGTCGATAGGGAAGGAGCTTCCATAACCTGCTGCAGAACCTAATGGGTTTTGGTCTACAATTTTCAAAGCTGCGTTGAGCATTGTTATATCGTCAATCAATGTTTCGGCATAAGCAGAAAACCACATTCCGAAAGAAGATGGCATTGCAATTTGCAAATGTGTATACCCCGGCAACAACACATTCTGGTGTTTTTCTGCCGATTTCATTAGCAAATCAAAAAGGGTTTTGACTTGGGATTTGAATTCGATTACTACGTCTTTGAGATACAAATTAACATTTACTAAAACTTGGTCATTTCGGGAACGAGCGGTATGGATTTTCTTTCCGGCATCGCCTAATTTTTCTGTTAGTAAATATTCAATTTTAGAATGTACGTCTTCAAAAGTATCTTCGATTTCGAAATTTCCTTTTTCGATGTCAATGATAATGTATTCCAAAGCGAGAACCAAAAAATCTGTTTCTGCATCGGTCAGTAGTCCAATTTGCCCTAGCATTTTAGCGTGAGCAATAGAACCGAGTGCATCATATTTGGCCAAAACCAAATCCAATTCTCTGTCGTTACCAACGGTGAATTGTTCTATTTGTTTATCTGTAGGTATTCCTTTTTCCCAAAGTTTCATATCTGTGTTTTTTAATTCTAACCCTAGGGTTGTTTTTACCTAATTATTTTTAAAAAAATCAGTCAATATTTTTATATATAAATCGATTCCTTCTTTTATTTCGTTGATGTAAATAAATTCGTTTGCCGAGTGCGATCGCAAAGTGTCTCCAGGGCCTAATTTCAGTGATTTACAACTCAAAACCGACTGATCCGAAAGGGTAGGAGAGCCATAAGTTGTCCTGCCTAAGGCAATTCCTGCTTGTACTAATCCGTGTGATTCTGGAATTGAAGAAGCGCTTAAGTTCATGGATCTTGGCGTTACTTCTGCGGCTACATTTTCTTTTATGATTTGTAAAATTTCCTGATTTGTATAACAATCATTTACTCGGATATCAACTACTAAATTGCATTCTGAAGGCACAACATTGTGTTGTTTTCCTGCATTTATTTGGGTTACGGTCATTTTTACTGGTCCTAATTGCTCTGATATTTTATCGTAACTATAGTTTTTTAACCATTCTATTACCGGAATTGTTTTGTAAATGCAATTGTCCTCATTTTGATGGGCAGCGTGGCTTGGCGTTCCTTTTATTTTAACATCAAGCACTAAAAGTCCTTTTTCTGCAATGGCTAATTGCATTAAAGTAGGTTCTCCTATAATGGCACATTCGAGTTCAGGTAAATTTTGTAGCACACTGTTTAAGCCTTTTTTGCCACTACTTTCTTCTTCTGCCGAAGCGACAACAACTAAATTATAAGGTAAATTTTCGTTTGTATAGAAATGAGCGAAAGTAGCTAATAAAGAAACTAAACATCCTCCGGCATCGTTGCTTCCGAGTCCAAATAATTTATCGTCTTCTACATTTGCTTTAAATGGGTCTTTTGTGTAGGCTTGGTTTGGTCTGACTGTATCGTGGTGCGAATTTAGTAAAAGGGTGGGTTTGGTTTTATCAAAATACTTGTTGAAAGCCCATACATTATTATTATCTCTCTTGAAAGGAATCACGTTTTGAATAAACCATTTTTCGATTAAAAGTGCAGTTTGATCTTCTTCGCTAGAAAAGGAAGGAGTTTCAATTAGGTTTTTTAATAGTGTTACTGCTTCTTGTGCAAGTGTTTCTTGGTTTTTCATTTTGTTTTTTATTTGCATTTTAATATTACACAACTGATTTGGTTTTACAGTTCAATTGTGGTACAAATTGATTTTGCATCTTGTAACATTTTGTGGTGACCAATTCTTATTTTTTGAACGCCTTTCGACAAACTATTGAAACAGTTGTCTAATTTAGGAATCATTCCGGAATGTATTGCTTTCTCGGTTTTTAATTTGGAGTATAATTCTTGATTGATAGTAAAAATAACCGAAGAATCATCTTCGGCATTATATAAAACACCTGGTTTTTCGAAGCAATAATTCAAAGTTACTTCAAAAATATCCGATAAAGCAATTGCTAATTCGCTGGCAATTGTATCAGCATTTGTATTTAACAATTGTCCTTTTTTATCGTGTGTAATGGCACAAAAAACGGGTGTAATTTCATTGAAAATCAATGTTTCCAATAGACTAGTGTTTACTTTTTGCACATCGCCCACAAAACCATAATCAATTGTTGGATGGTTTCTTTTGGTTGATTGAATCAAATTTCCATCGGCACCCGAAAACCCCATAGCATTACTATTATTTGCTTGTAATTGAGCTACGATATTTTTGTTGATTTCGCCTGCATAAATCATCACGACAACATCAAGCATTGCAGTATCGGTAATCCGTCTTCCGTCAATCATTTGAGGATTTAGACCAATGTTTTGGGCCATTTTTGTAGCTGATTTTCCACCACCGTGCACGAGAATTTTATTGCCTTCAACCTTTGAAAAATCGTATAAAAACTGTGATAATTCCGTTGGATTATCAATGATGTTTCCACCAATTTTTATGATTGAAAGGTTTTTTTTATTTTCCATTTTCTAATATTTTTTTTAGAACCAATTGTGCCGAATAAGTTCTATTGTTTGCTTGTTCGATAACTATTGAATTTTCGCTATCAATCACTTCATCTGTTACAATCATATTTCTACGTACGGGTAAACAGTGCATAAATTTGGCATTATTTGTCAAATTCATTTTATCTGCAGTTATCGTCCAATTAGAATCGGCATTTGTGATTTGTCCATATTCGTTATAGTTACTCCAGTTTTTGGCGTAAATAAAATCGGCATTTTCAAACGCTTTATCTTGATCGTATTCAATTTTTGAATCTTTGGTTATTTCCGGATTGAGTTCGTAACCTTCGGGGTGTGTAATCACGAAATCGGCATTCTGTAGCTGCATCATTTCGACAAATGAATTGGCAACAGCCTGCGGTAAAGCTCTAGGATGTGGTGCCCACGACAGCACTACTTTTGGCCTGTGAGTAGTTTTATGCTCTTCCATAGTAATTGCATCAGCAAGGGATTGCAGCGGATGTCCGGTAGCGCCTTCCATATTGACGATTGGTACCGTAGCGTGTTTTAAAAATCCAGCCATTACAGTTTCGGCATTGTCTTTTTCTTTGTCAATTAAGCCCGCAAATGCTCTAATAGCAATGATATCGCAATATTGAGAGATAACTTCTGCGGCTTCTTTAATATGTTCTGATGCCGCTTGATTCATAATCACGCCATCTTCAAATTCTAGAGTCCAACCTTCACTGGTAAAATTCATTGCCATCACGTTCATTCCCAAATTCAGAGCTGCTTTTTGCGTACTCAACCGGGTTCTTAAACTTGGATTGAAAAACAACATTCCTAAGGTTTTGTTTTTTCCTAATTTCTTGTTCTTAAGTGGATTTCTCTTGATTTCAAGAGCGTCTTGAACCCATTGCGAAAGGTTGTCGATATTTTTTATGGAGGTATAATTCATTTAAAGAATTTTAGTAAAAGGAATTTTGTTATTTAAGGCATTCAAAATAAAATTGTCATTCAGACCATTCACAATCCAGGTTTCGATATTCGCCGCTTTGGCTATTGCAGCAGCTTCTATTTTAGATTGCATTCCACCTGTACCGTGGGAAGATGTAAAATCTCCAATTTCTTTTTTTAATAATTCTAAATCATTAACTAAAGAAATGGTTTCAGGAATTTCGTTATTGATAGATTCTTTGGTGTAAATTCCATTCGTATTTGTTGCAATAATCAGAATGTCAACATTCAACAAAACTGCCGTTAAGGCCGCTAATTTATCATTATCACCAAACTGGATTTCATCCGTAGCAACGGTATCATTTTCGTTGATGATAGGGATGTAACTGTTTTTGACTAACACATTTATCGTGTTGACGATATTATTTTTTGTTTTTTCCTTTTCGAAATCGGAATACGAAAGCAGACATTGTGAGGTATGCAAACCTAAATCTTTAAAATTTTCTTGGTAAATGCGCATCAAATGAGGCTGTCCAATAGAAGCCAAAGCTTGTTTTACAAAAACATCTTTGTCGTGATTGTCTAATTTTACAAACTGTTTTGCCGCTGCTATGGCACCAGAACTAACGATTATAAACTCGTAATCGTCTTGTAAAGCAGCAATTTGCATTCCAATATCTTCAATCTTTCCTCTCGAAATGTGATTGGTTTCCTTGGTGAGCGTGTTGCTTCCGAGTTTTAATAATATTCTTTTTTTATCTGATTTGTCCATTTCCGTATATATACCATTTATTAGTAACTAAATGCTGCAATCCTATTGGTCCGCGTTGGTGCAATTTATCAGTGCTTATCGCCAATTCTCCTCCTAAACCAAATTGCCCTCCATCGGTAAATCGAGTGGAAGCATTTTGGTAAACTGCTGCACAATCTAATTGTTCCATAAATTCTTGCGCTATGGACTTGTTTTCGGTAATAATTGAAGCCGAATGTCCTCCGCAATAATTGTTGATTTTAGCAATCGCTTCTTCGTTAGAATTCACGATTCCGATGACAATTTTATAATTTAAAAACTCTTCATACCAAATCAAATCCGATTCGATTTGAGGAACATTTGTTGCTTTTGAAAAGATTTTATCTCCCAAAATTTCAACATGATAGTTGCGTAATTCTGTAACTAATTTTGTTGCGAATTCTTGCCAGTTTTTTAAATTTGAATCTATTAATACTTTATCCAAAGCATTACAAACACCAATATTTGTAGTTTTTCCGTTGATGATAATGTCCAATGCTTTTTGCAAATCAGCTTCCTTGTTAACATAAACGAAATTATTTCCACGACCGCTGACAATCACCGGACAAGTTGCGTGTTTCTTAGTAAAAGCAATCAATTGTTCGCCACCACGAGGAATGATTAAATCGACTTTTTGTGTTGGTTTCTCTAAAAACGCTTGGGTTTCTTCCCTATTATAATTCAAAAACTCCACCCAATATTTAGAAATGTTGTTTTCCTCTAAAGCTTGATGCCAAAGAGAAACTATTTTCAAATTCGACAACAAAGATTCTTTTCCGCCTTTCAGCAAAATCTTATTTCCAGATTTGAAAGCGATTCCACCCGCTTCAACGGTTACGTCAGGTCTAGATTCGTAAATAATCATTATCGTTCCAAAAGCCGCTGTTTTGTTGATGATTTTCAGTCCGTTTTCGTGATCGAAATTAAATCTTTCGACTCCAACGGGATCTTCTTGACTTGCCAATTGTTGCATTGATAAAATCATTCCGTCAATTTTGGAATCATCAACCAGCAAGCGTTTTTCCATAGCCAAATCTTCCCCAGAATAATTGTTTAAATCCTGTTTATTAACCGTTTTAATGCTGGCTCTTTCTTGTTCCAAAAGTTCTGCCATTAGATTTAAAACAGCATTTCGTTTTTCTATGGATAATAATGTGTTCATTTTTATGATTTTAGTTCTAATAAAGCTTCTTTCAAGGCTTTAATAAAAATATCAATTGCTTCTTTTTTGATTGTCAGAGGAGGCAAGATTCTCAATAAATTTTTATTATTGGCACTTCCAGTGAAAATGTGTTTTTCGATAATTAGTTTTTTGCGTAATTCCGAAACATCAAAAGCAAATTCAGCACCCAGCATCAAGCCTTTCCCTTTTACTTTTACTACTTCTGGAACTTGTTTTATGGCTTCTAAGAAATAGGCGTAAACGTCGTTCACGTTGTCCATTAATTTTTGGCTTTCCATTACTTCTAAAACGGAAATTCCTGCGGCACAAGCAAGATGGCTTCCGCCAAAAGTGGTACCAAGCAATCCGTAACTCGCTGTAAATTTTGGAGAAATAAGAATCCCACCAATAGGAAATCCATTGCCCATTCCTTTGGCAAGACAAATAATATCCGCTTTAATGTTATGATGTTGATGCGCAAAAAACTTTCCGCTTCTTCCATATCCTGATTGTACTTCGTCTAAAATTAGAACGACATCATTAGCCTTACAAACTTTTTCTAATGCTTGAAAAAATGCTGTAGTTCCTTCGTCTAATCCTCCAACACCTTGAATTCCTTCGATAATTACGGTACAAACATCTCCTTTTTTCAATTCGGCTTCCACGAGATCAATATTATTTAATGGCAAGAATGTAACAACTTGTTGTGCGTTGATAGGTGCAACAATTTTTTTGTTATCAGTAACCGCAACAGCCGCCGAAGTTCTTCCGTGAAAAGCATTATCAAAAGAAATTACACGTGATTTTCCGTTATGAAAAGAGGCTAATTTTAATGCATTTTCATTGGCTTCAGCACCAGAACTACATAAGAATAAAGTATAATCTTCATAACGGGAAAGTTTTCCCAGTTTTTTGGCTAGTTCCACTTGCAATGGATTTTGAATCGCATTGGAATAAAATCCAATATGATCCAATTGTTTTTTTAATTTGGCCACATAATCCGGTTGGGTATGACCAATAGAAATTACTCCGTGACCGCCGTATAAATCTAAATATTCTACGCCGTTTTCGTCTGTAATCGTGTAATCAAGTGCTTTTACAGGCGTGATATTGTATAATGGATAAACGTCAAATAAGTTCATTAAAAAATTATTTTAAATGTTGAATTTTAAATTTTAAATATGTCTACTTTGCCCGCAAAATGTAAGGAGTCTATGAATAAACCTTCGTTTAGATATAGTCGATGGGCGTCTTTTCGGAGAATTCCCGAATCAAGCGATAATGTTTCACAATTAGTATCTTTTGCAAATTTTTTTGCAAAGTCTAATAATAATTTTCCGTAGCCTTTTTTTCTATGGTTTTCGAGAGTTACTAAATCATCAATATACAATGTTTTTCCGCTGTATAAAAAGGTCTGAATCCGAAATCCAATAGCAGAAAAAGCAATTTCACCATCGCCAATGAAAGCCATTTTATAGCCTTCTTTAAATAAAATTTTCAATAATTTTGCTAATTCTTCCTCGGTTCTTGTTGGTCGTAAAACCTTCAAAATTGGAATTAATTTTGGAATATCGTTTGGAGTTGCTAATTGTATCATATTTTATAATATCATTTTTTAAAATCCGCTTGGTTTTAGATGTAATCCTGTGCTTTCGTCTAATCCAAACATTAAATTCATATTCTGAATGGCTTGTCCCGAAGCTCCTTTTGTTAAATTATCAATAACCGAAGTAATCAATAATCGGTTTTCTTTTTTCATTAAACTGATAATACATTTGTTTGTTTGAAGTACTTGTTTCATATTGATAGCAGTTGTAGTAATGGTCACAAAAGGTTGGTCTTTATAAAAAGTTTCGTATTTTGATACAATATCTTCTATACTTTCTTCGATAGTTGTGTATAAAGTGGCGAAAATTCCTCTGGCAAAATCACCTCTGTTGGGAACAAAAATCAATTCGTTTTTATATGCAGCTTGCAACTGATTCACACTTTGGTTTATTTCGCCCAAATGTTGATGGTCGAACGCTTTATAATGAGACATATTATTCGATCTCCAACTAAAATGTGTCGTTTCCGAAGGAGTAACTCCGGCTCCGGTGCTTCCAGTCGTGGCATTGATATGCACGTCGGTTGTTAGTAAATTATGACTTGCCATGGGTAATAATGCGAGTTGAATTGCAGTTGCAAAACATCCCGGATTGGCTATGAATTGAGCGTTTTTGATTTCCGATTTATTCAATTCCGGCAAACCATAAACGAATGATTTTCCGTTGAAATTTTTGTCTTTTGTCAATCTGAAATCATTTCCTAAATCGATGATTCGAGTTGTATTGGAAAAATAATTTTTTTCTAGAAATGAAATAGATTTTCCATGTCCTAAGCATAAGAAAACTAAATCTACGTTAGGATTCACGGTGTCGGTAAAATCCATTTTGATATCGCCAAGCAAATCGTGATGCGCTATCGAAAGTGGTTTTCCAGCATTGGTAGTGCTGTAAACAAAATCGATTTTGGCATTGGGGTGAAACATCAATATTCTGATGAGTTCCCCAGCCGTGTAACCTGAACCGCCAATTATTCCAATATTAATCATAACTCAAATCATTTACTGATGAAAATATGTTTTGTGCATTTCCTAAAATCTTGATAAATCCTTTGGCATCGTCTGATGTCCAAGCGTTGTTCATTTCGCCATATTGACCAAAACCGGTGTTCATCAAATCATTATCCGATTCGATTCCGTCCAATGAAAAATGGTAAGGTTTCAAAGATACCGTTACGGCGCCGTTTACGGTTTCTTGAGTAGACTCAAGAAAAGTTTCAATATTTCTCATAACAGGATCAAGAAATTGACCTTCATGAAACAACATTCCGTACCAGTTTCCTAGTTGTTCTTTCCAATGTTGTTGCCATTTTCCAAGCGTATGTTTCTCTAATAAATGGTGTGCTTTGATGATAATAATTGGAGCCGCAGCTTCAAAACCAACTCTTCCTTTGATTCCGATTATAGTGTCACCCACGTGAATGTCTCTGCCAATGGCGTAAGCACTTGCCAGTTTTTCAAGAGTAACAATATTATTAGATGGTTTGTCTTTTTTACCATTCACAGCAATTAATTCCCCTTTTTTAAATTCTAAAGTCACTTTTTCTTCTCCTTCTTTTGACAATTGCGAAGGATAAGCTTCGCTAGGGAGTGGAAGGTTTGAAGTTAAGGTTTCTTTTCCGCCAACGCTTGTTCCCCACAATCCTTTATTGATGGAATATTGTGCTTTTTCCCAAGAATATTCAACTCCATTAGCTTGTAAATAAGCTACTTCTTCCTGACGAGATAATTTCATGTCACGAATAGGAGTGATGATTTCAATTTCGGGAGCGATGGTTTGGAATATTAAATCAAAACGAATTTGGTCATTTCCAGCACCGGTACTTCCGTGAGCGATGGCTTCTGCACCAACAGATTTCGCATATTTAATTGCTTCCATAGCCTGAAAAACACGCTCGGCGCTTACAGATAATGGATAGGTGTTATTTTTTAAAACATTACCATAAATCAAATACTTGATGGCTTTGTCATAATATTTGTCTATTATAGTCAGGTTAGTGTGTTGTGCACTTCCTAAGTCATAAGCTCTTTCTTCAATGGCCATTAATTCCTCTTCATCAAATCCACCAGTGTTTATTAATACGGTATGAACTTCGTATCCTTTTTCGTTTTTCAAATATTTTAGACAATACGAGGTGTCTAATCCTCCGCTGTAGGCTAATACTACTTTTTTCATTTCAGTTGTTTTTTAAGAACAAAGCTTCTTTTATTGATATTAATCTATTTAAAACCCTAATATTAAAGGGATGTTTTGGTGGGTCTTTTAGTTGTTCTTTTGGGTCATAAAGCATTCCGGTGCACAGACACAATTTGTTGTCTTTACTTTTTAAAATTTCAAAATTAGTGCAGGTTTTGCAACCCGCCCAAAAGCTTGGGTCTGTTGTTAATTCAGAGAAAGGGACTGGCTTGTATCCTAGATCTGAATTGATTTTCATTACTGCTAAACCAGTTGTGATTCCGAATACTTTGGCATCTGGATATTTTTGCAAAGAGTAATCAAAAACAAATGATTTTATTTTCTTGGCCAAACCATGATTTCTGTAATTAGGATGCACTATTAATCCAGAATGAGCGACAAACTTGCCATGTTGCCAACTTTCGATATAGCAAAATCCCGCAAATTCACCATCAATTAAGGCGATAACTGCATTTTTTTGTTCCATCTTTTTCTTAATATATTTAGGAGTCCTTTTAGCGATTCCTGTCCCTCTCAATTGGGCTGATGTTTCGATGGTTTCACATATTTCTTGCGAAAATTTATAATGTTCTTCCTGAGTTACTACTATAGAGATATTCATTTCAAGAGTTGAATTTTAGGTTAAAAATAATGCTATTTGTTGATGCTGAAAAAACATTAATAATTTCTAATGTGTTAAAAATTAAGACATAAGTTGCTGTTTTGAAAATAATATTATTTTCAGGATGTATTAATCCGAGGGATAATTGTGATGGTTTCAAAATAATAAAAATGAGAAATGAATAAATATAAAAAAACTTTGTAGAGACTATAGTTATAGCATCCGTACTTCGAGAGAAGTCACAGGTCTGTTTATCCGGGAGAAAGAAGTTATATGTAAACTTGATTTATTCATTAGTGCAAATTTACAATTATAAATTAAAGAAATGAATATTTTTTGTAACAAAACAAAAAAAAATGTTAGTTTTATTCATAATAACGCTACTTTTAAAAGGATAATTCAAAGCAAAATTCAGTCAATATCATTTAGTTTCTAAATGTATTTCCGCTAATAAGGTATATAATCAAAAGAATTCCTCGAAGCTGAACTATTTAATTTTTACAAAAGTAAATTGCATGAAAATTACATCTCTGCTTCGGGGTTATTCATTCCATAGGTGCTAAAATCCAACAAATCGTATTGAAGATGACTAGGAATAATCATATTGGTTTCGTTTTTAGTAGAAACAATTATATAATCAATGCCTTTAAAATGAACTTCATCCATTAGATCCAGAACATTTTTATAATCTTGATTAATCTGATTTAAGTAATTCAAATCGTCGTAACTTTTCGAAAATTCTTTTTATCAAAAGTTTTTATCAATTCTTTCGCATTTATATATATAGATAATTTGACAAGTTATTTTTGCTGGAAATAATTTTGTCATCATGATTATCAAAAGGGAAAATAGTATTTAGGCCTTCGTTTAATAACTTCAGTGTAATTTTTTTTTCTGACTATTGTTTAAATGCAAAGTAGGTATTGTATATTTTTTCAAAGTTTGCGGAATTGGAATCGCTTTCTAAAAGATAGATTGAATTCAAGTCATGGTCTTTGGCTTTGGCGAAAGCTTCTTCAAGTAAATAAAAGTGATCTTGGTTGCTTTTTTATCTTTATTGGGACGCAAATTGGAACGCGCATTATCAATAGCTTCGTCATAATTTCTCGAGGTTAGCAAGGTTCGAGTGTGTTTTACTCCACAAGATGCAAGGAGTTTAAATACTAATATAAAAGATGTTTTTTTATGCTAAAAGTGTTTTTATAAACTTAATATTAAATTTTTGAACCCAATAAATAGTTTTGAGGATTGTTTTTACTTTTTTGGTTAAGATACTTTCAAAAAAAAATCCGACTAAATAAAGTCGGATTCAAAACACTATATTTATTTTCTTGCAAATGGAGGCGGCAATTTACTTGAAACTTCACCGAAGCCTATACGAACGCCATTATTTCTACAAAAACCTTTTATGATTACGGTGTCGACATCATTCATGTTAAAAATGATAATATCACGATGTTTTATATTATCACGTAAATTTGAATTTTTTTCGTCGAAGATTTCAGCGATGCGATTTCGAACTAATCGCCATGTTTTTTTTTCCGTCAGAAATAAAATCGTTCAGTGTGTCCTGCAGGAACATATCGTCTGTAAGTTCGATTCCGTCAAAGTAATTTAACTGTTGCAAAGCCCCAAAATCAATAGCAAAATCACCGATTCGTGTTCCCACAGTCACTACATTTTCTTTAGTGAGAAAAACCCCAAAAGGAATGTTTTGAATAGGAAAATCAGTGTCTATAGCTACTTCTAACCACGATTTTATATTAATATTATTGGCTGTTATTAGCATAATGATGTGAATTATTTTTGTTGAGATTACATATCAAATATATTATAATCTAATTGTTTACCAACCGTTTTTTTGTATTTTTGCCTCAAATTAACTAAAATCAATGTAATGCAACGCGACGAACAAATATTTGACCTTATTTTAGAGGAACAAGACAGACAAATTCACGGATTAGAACTTATCGCTTCTGAGAATTTTGTAAGTGACGAAGTAATGGAAGCTGCTGGTTCCTGCTTGACCAATAAATATGCCGAAGGTTATCCGGGTAAAAGATACTATGGAGGTTGCGAAGTAGTCGATGTTATTGAACAAATTGCCATAGATCGTGCTAAAGAATTGTTTGGTGCAGAATATGCAAACGTTCAGCCACATTCTGGTTCTCAGGCAAATACAGCGGTTTATCACGCTTGTTTGAAACCTGGAGACAAAATTTTAGGTTTCGATTTATCACATGGAGGACATTTAACTCACGGTTCACCTGTAAACTTTTCGGGTAAAATATACACGCCAGTTTTTTATGGTGTTGACAAAGAAACGGGGCGTTTAGATTACGACCAAATTCAAGAAATTGCTAAACGAGAGCAACCAAAATTAATCATTGCTGGTGCTTCAGCATATTCTCGTGATATGGATTTTGAGCGTTTTAGAGTTATTGCTGATAGCGTTGGTGCTATCCTTTTCGCTGATATTTCGCATCCTGCCGGTTTAATTGCCAAAGGATTGATGAACGATCCAATTCCGCATTGCCATATTGTTTCTACAACTACTCATAAAACTTTGCGTGGCCCTAGAGGTGGTTTAATTTTGATGGGAAAAGATTTTCCAAACCCATTTGGCTTGACTACTCCAAAAGGAGAAATCAGAATGATGTCTAATTTATTGGATTTAGCTGTTTTTCCGGGAAATCAAGGTGGACCTTTGATGCATGTTATTGCTGCAAAAGCAGTTGCATTTGGTGAAGCGTTGACCGATGAGTTTTTTAGATATGCATTGCAATTGCAAAAAAATGCAAATGCAATGGCCGATGCTTTTGTAAAAAGAGGCTACAACATTATTTCTGGAGGAACTGATAATCATATGATGTTGATTGACTTGAGAAACAAAAACATTTCAGGAAAAGAAGCTGAAAATGCTTTAGTAAAAGCAGAAATCACCGTGAATAAAAACATGGTTCCATTTGATGATAAATCGCCATTTGTTACTTCTGGAATTCGTGTTGGAACTCCTGCAATTACCACTCGTGGACTTGTTGAAGAAGATATGGAAACGATAGTTGCCTTAATTGATAAAGTTTTGATGAATCACACCAATGAAGAAATAATCGAAGAAGTGGCCAATGAGGTGAACGAAATGATGAGCGAAAGAGCCATGTTTGTTTTTTAAAAAAAGGCATACTTTATAGTTAAAAGGTTATAAGTTTGGTGTTTTTGCTAAACTTATAGCCTTTTTTTCAAACCAACCAATTGTAAAATGATAACAATTTCAGAAGCTAGTATTGAAGATTTCGGAACAATCCGAAAAATTGTTTATGCAACTTGGCCAATTGCTTATGGAGATATTCTATCGAAAGCGCAAATAGATTATATGCTTGAAAAATTCTATTCTGATGCTACTTTAACGGATAATTTATTAAATAAAAAGCATCATTTTATACTGGTAAATGAAAACACAACTCCGCTTGGTTTTGCCTCTTTCGAACATCATTATTTGAATAAAAATGGCACCAGATTGCATAAATTATACCTTTTGCCAGAATCTCAAGGCAAAGGAATGGGCAAATTATTATTGGAAAGAATTGAGATTTTAGCCAAAGAAAATCATTCAAACATAATATCATTAAATGTGAACAGATTCAACAAAGCCTATTCTTTTTATAAAAAAATGGGTTTTAAAAGCATTGACGAAGAAGACTTGCAAATTGGAAACGGTTATCTAATGGAAGATTACAAAATGGAGAAAAAGTTGTAATTTATTTCACGATGATTTCGTGTTTATATAGCAATCCTTTTAAGCCGTCAAACGAAAAAACGGCTTTTTTAATTTTGGTTTTCGTCGGGTCTATCGTATAGTTGTAGCTTGTTTTAAAATCTGCTTTGTTGGCATTGGCTTTGCCAAATTCAGAACGATACAAATCACAATTATCGAAAACTACTTCGGTTAAATCAGCGCTCATAAAATCAACAGCCACAATACTACAATCGACAAATGTTGTTCCTTTAATTTTCAAGGTGTAGAATTTGGAGAAATCCAAAACACATTCCTTAAAATGAATCTCAAAAATCAGTTTGTCGCACATTGCAAAATTTACATCTTCAATTTTGCAACGATTAAAAAACACCGTTCTGAAAGCCACATAATTTATTTTTGTACCGCTAAAAAGGCAATCATTAAAGGTACAATCAATAAAAGTAACCGCTACAAATACACATTGCGAGAAATCACAATTGTTGAAAGTGCAACATTCAAATTCCTTTAAATTGATTTCTTGCTCCCCATAAGTAAGGTTTTTGTATTCGACGTCAAGGAAATAGTCTGTCATTTTTCTTTAAAATTTAAATTACTTCACTTTAATAAATTATTTTGAGTGTTTAATTTAGGATTTTGCTTCGCAACATCCAAACAAAGCTCCGTAATGGAAATGGAAAGCTTTTTCAATCAGGGATTGAAAAACTTTTTTTGTAAACATTTGGCTTCCTGAGCGAGCTCAAAACCAAATATTTACAAAAAAAGCCCAAACTTTCGTTTGAGCTTTCCATTCTTAAGTGACCTTGACTGGATTCAAACCAGTAACCTCTTGAGCCGTAATCAAGTGCGCTATTCAGTTGCGCCACAAGGCCTATTTTGTGGGTGCAAATATAGTTATAATTATGTGATTTGCAAATGGGAAATCAAAATTAAATCTATTTTTTTTAAATCCAAAATCTTAATTTCCTAACAAATATTCATCAGTCTAATGCTCTTGTAGTTACATAATACCGATATCCTATGATTGCCATTTGCCATTTCTTGGCCTTGGTAATATCCATGCCATTTTTAGTAAAACTGGGAAGGATAAGTTTGTTTATTTGCGCTAGAATTTTAAACATATTTTAGATTTTAGTGTAAATGTAAAAAAAAATTAATTCAGACGGTTTTCTTCTTTCAACAATCGCTGTAACCAAACACAAAAAAGCATTGCCACAATTCCGAAACTTCCCATCACAAACCAGTTAACTCCGTAACCAAAATACCCTATAATTTCGAGACCTAGTTTTGAACTCACAATATGGGCAAGACTAAAACTCATTGTATACAAAGCCATATACTTTCCTTCTTGACCTTTTGGAGCTCTTCCCATCGCAAATGCATTCGAAAACGGGAATGAAAATATTTCGCCAAAGGTTATGATTATGATGCCAATGATCAAAATACCACCCCAAGAATCCAGCAATAAAACATAAAAACTGATTGCCATTAAAAAAGCTCCCCAAAAAACGATTTTTATTCGGTTAATCTGTTTTCTTTCCAAGAAACTAACTAAGGGCATTTCGAACAGAAAGATTAAAATTCCATTCAACGAAATTAATAATCCTGTTTCAAATTCGCTTAAGCCGAAATGTTCGTGATGAAATAGGGGTAAGGTGGTGAATATTTGGAAAAATAACATTGCTGTCGAGAAACTGATAAACAAGAAAACCCAAAACGGTTTGTCTTTGAAAATCGATTTTATAACTACAGCTTTGCTTGATGTTTGTTGAATTTCTGGTATCTTTTTCTTTTCTTTTACTAAAACGGCAAATATCAAAATGGCCAAAATACAGGTACTACCATCAATCCAAAATAATCCTTTGTATCCAATTCCTAGTATTATAAGTCCGCCAAGCATTGGTCCAGCGGCAAAACCAAAATTAATTGCTAATCGGATTAATGACAAAGCGCGAACTCTGTTTTCAGGTTTTGCATACACGCCAAGCGAAACAAACATTGCTGGTCGAAACATATCTGAAACTGACATAATGCCAAAAATACCGAAGCATAATCCCCAGAAAGTGGTGATGTATTGCAGTACAAAAAATAAAATTCCACTCGTGAAAAGGCTAAAAACCATCACTTTATAAAACCCAATTTTATCGGATAATTTGCCTCCTAGCCACGAACCAAGCATTGAGCCAATTCCAAAGGAAACCATAATCCACCCTACCTGACCGTAAGTAAAATGTAAATTTTCTTTCAAATATTTCGATAAAAACGGCAAAACCATCGTGCCTGCTCTGTTGATAAAAGTGATCAGTGCAAGAATCCAAACTTCACGTCTAAAGCCTTTGAAATTATTGATATATTGTTTGAGAGCGGTTTTGAGCATTGGGTAAATTTCTAGTTGGCAAATTTACAACGTTTTTATTATACACCCTTGTGTTGAGCGAAGCAATGTTTATCAAAATATTAACTTTGTAGCTTTACAACTTTTAAACTATTTTTGTTAAAATTTAAAAGATGAGAACAATTCTAATTTTGTTTTTTTTAGGAATAGTAAATTTTGGCTATGCCCAAGAAAAATTTGATGTTGCTGCTGTCGAAAAATTTCAAAAAGACTTAAATATTGAATTTGCTGACGCCAAAAAAAGTCCTTTGGATGCCGAAGATCTAAAGAAATTCAAGACTTTGGATTTTTATCCAATTAATGAAAAATTCTTTGTTACGGCTAAATTCGTAATAACGGAAAATGAAAAACCTTTCGAGATGAAAACATCAACTGATAGGAGACCAATGTATATAAAATATGGAGAGGTACTTTTTACTATCGACGGAAAATCATTTCAATTGAATGTATACAAGAATATTGAATTGTCAAAAAAGGAGGAATATATTGATTATTTATTTTTGCCATTTTCCGACTTGACTTCAGGTTCCGAAAGCTATATTGGGGGTAAATATATTGATTTGAAAATTCCGAAAAGCGACACAATCGCCATAGATTTTAACACTTCTTATAATCCGTATTGTACTTACAGTCATCGCTATTCTTGCCCAATTGTTCCTTTAGAAAATGACTTGGATATCGAGATAAAAGCCGGTGTCAAAAAATTTCACGACTAATGAAATACTTCAATTTACATACACACCAGTTCACGAATCAACCCGAAGTGTTGGAATTAGTCAATCAATATCCGCAAGAATTTGATGATTCGATTCCGTTTTATTCGATTGGGATACATCCATTATTTATTGACGAAAACCGATTGGAAAAAGAGTTTCAAGTGGTAGACGAAAAATTGGCCTTGCCGGAATGTTTGGCTCTTGGAGAATGCGGATTGGACAAACGTGCCGAAACTCCGTTTGAGGTGCAACAATTGGTTTTCGAAAAGCAATTGGCAATGGCTGATAAACATCAAAAACCAGTCGTTATTCATTGTGTTGCGGCTTTTCAGGAAGTGATTGAAATTAAGAAAAAGTTGAATATTACAGTTCCAATGGTAATTCACGGATTTTCGAAAAACGAACAAGTAGCCAAGCAATTGATTGATAATGGATTTTATGTTTCGTTTGGAAAAAATTTGTTACGAAATCCAGAATTAGAATCGGTTTTTAAAAGCATTCCCAACGATAAATTTTTCTTAGAAACCGATACTATTGAGGAAGGAATTAGAGAGGTTTATGTATTGGCGGCTAAATATAAAAATTTAACATTAAGCGAATTACAAGAAATCATAAATAATAATTGCAATACGGTTTTTAGCAAATAAACTAATTACCGATTAAATAGGAAAAAATGGCAGAATGGACAGAAAGAGCGGAACTTTTATTTAAAGCCGAAGGATTAGAAAAATTAAAAAATGCCAATGTTTTGGTTGTGGGACTTGGAGGCGTAGGATCTTTTGCTGCCGAATTTTTGGCGAGAGCCGGAGTGGGAACTATGACCATTGTTGATGGCGATGTGGTCGATATTACAAACATAAACCGACAACTGCCTGCTTTGCATTCGACAGTGGGACAATTAAAAGTAAACATTGTTGGCGACCGATTAAGGGATATAAATCCCCAATTGAAACTGACAAGAATTCAGGAATTTCTATCTCCGGAACGCGCTTTTGAAGTAGTTTCGGATGAATTTGATTATGTTTTGGATTGCATTGATAGCATTACGCCAAAACTGAATTTGATTATCGCCGCCAAACGTAAAAGAGTTAAAATTATTTCTTCGATGGGAGCAGGCGGAAAGATGGAGGCTTCTAAGGTAAAGGTTGCCGATATTACCAATACGGTTAATTGTTTCCTTGCAAAAACCATTCGTCGCCGATTGAAAGAAGTGAAAATTGACAAATTGAAAGTTGTTTTTTCATCGGAAATTCAAGATGATGCTAGTTTAAAAATGACCGATGGATCCAATTTTAAAAAATCATTTTATGGGACAAATAGTTATATGCCTGGATTATTTGGTTTGTATGCTGCCGAAACAGTGATTCGATATTTGCTTAAAAAAAAGGAATAGTGAATAGTAAAAAGGGAGAAGAATAGATTTTAAATTAAAACATGAAATACCTAAAACTCATTCGTTACCAAAACTTACTTATGCTTGCATTGATGCAGCTTATTTTCAGGTATGGCTTTCTAGAATTACAAAATGTTCCTTTGGCTTTGGCCGATTGGCACTATTTTTTATTGGTTTTAGCAACAACTAGTATTGCGGCTGGAGGTTATATTATCAATAATATTTTTGACGTAGAAACTGATATGGAGAACAAGCCTGAAAATGTGATTATTGGCAAAACTATTTCCGAAGCAAAAGCTTATAATCTCTACATTGGTTTTACCATCATAGGAGTTATAACAGGTTTTTATTTATCGAATGTGATCGATAAACCGGGTTTCGCCTCCCTATTTATAATTATTGCGGCAACGCTTTATTTTTATGCAACGAGCTTGAAACAAAGCTTGCTAATAGGAAACTTCATCGTGGCTTTTTTACTTTCGTTTAGTGTTTTAATTATTGGGTTTTTCGATTTATATCCCGTGACTTTCGAAGAAAATAGACCTGTTATGGGATTGCTTTTTGGGATACTTCTCGATTATGCTATATTTGCATTCAGTATCAATTTTATTCGGGAAATCGTCAAGGATTTAGAAGGCGTAGAAGGTGATTTGAACCAAGGAATCAACACTTTACCAATAGCTTTTGGCGTAAAGCGAACCACAAAACTTGTTTTTGTGTTGAGTTTTGCCCCCTTAGTTTGTATCGTGAATTATGTCTATACTAATTTGTTTGTGTCAAGTTTATTCTTTGGAACATTATATGGAATAATTTTTATAATGGCTCCCTTACTTTATTTTACCGCAAAAATTTGGACAGCAAAGAATACAATAGATTTTCAACACTTGAGTTCCGTTTTAAAATGGATTTTATTTTTTGGAATACTTTCGATTGTTGTCATCAGCCTAAACATAAAATACAATGCTTAAAAATAAATTACAAAAATACAGACTAATTTTAGCTTCAGGCTCACCAAGACGCCAGCAATTTTTCAAAGATTTAGATTTAGATTTTGAAATTAGATTGAAAGAAATCGAAGAAATATTCCCGCCAGAACTGGAAGCAGAGGAAATCACCAACTTTTTAGCCCAATTGAAAGCCAATGCTTTTGAAGGGGAATTAAGCGACAATGAGATTCTTATAACCAGCGACACCATCGTTTGGCACAACAATAAAGCATTAGGAAAACCAAAAGACACCCAAGATGCTTTTGATATTCTGAAATCATTATCGAATGCTACACACGAAGTAATCACCTCGGTTTGTTTTAAAACCAATGCCGAAACCAAACTAATTTATGAAATCACCAAAGTAACTTTCAATGAATTAAGTGATGTAGCCATTCGCTATTATATAGAAAATTATAAACCTTTCGACAAAGCTGGAGCTTATGGTATTCAAGAATGGATTGGTTTTGTTGGAGTTTCAAAAATTGAAGGTTCTTATGCTAATGTTATGGGAATGCCCACGGATAAAGTCTACGAATATTTGAACGATTTATCATAAAAAATGATTCCTCGAAGAGATGCGATCCGAAGAAGAATACCAATTATAGACGAGATACCAAAAGCTGAGAAAAGAATTTGATGAAACAAAATTTCTTTAAAGAAAATATAAAATAGTATTTAAAATTTATTTAATTAGTACATTTGGACTAATTGCAAATTAAATTCTAAAAAAATGCAAAAAACTTTTATTCTTTCTCTTGTTTTATTCCTTCTTTCTTTTCAAATATTAACTGCACAAAAACCTCAGAAACCTAATTCGGTAGAAATTTATAACCAAGTCCAGAAGCTTAATTTTTTAGGTTCTGTACTTTATATTGCAGCACATCCCGATGACGAAAACACCCGATTAATTTCCTATTTATCCAATGAAAAAAAGGCAAGAACCGGATATTTATCTTTAACACGTGGCGATGGCGGGCAAAATTTGATAGGTTCTCAATTGAGGGAATTATTAGGAGTAATAAGAACCCAAGAATTAATTGAAGCGCGAAAAATAGATGGTGGTGAACAGTTTTTTTCACGTGCTAATGATTTTGGTTTTTCTAAAAATCCTGAAGAAACTTTAGAAATTTGGGATAAAGAAAAAGTCCTTTCAGATATTATCTGGACTATTCGTAAATTTCAACCGGATGTAATTATCAATCGTTTTGACCATCGATCTTCAGGAACAACTCACGGTCATCATACTGCATCGGCGATGTTGAGTGTCGAAAGTTTCGACATGGCTAACAACTCAACTATTTTTCCTGAGCAATTAAAATTAGTAGAGCCGTGGCAAGCCAAACGCCAGTTTTTTAATACTTCGTGGTGGTTTTATGGAAGCAAGGAGAAATTTGATGCTGCAGACAAAACCAATTTATTTTCAATACAAACCGGAGTTTATTATCCCACAATTGGAAAATCAAACCAAGAAATTGCTGCATTAAGTAGAAGTTCTCACCAGTCACAAGGTTTTGGGAGTACTGGGACACGTGGAGAAGAAACGGAATATTTAGAATTTATAAATGGGGAGATTCCAAAGGATAAATCTTCTATTTTTGATGGAATTGATACTTCTTGGAATCGAATAAAAGGAGGGAAACCTATTGGCGATTTGATTTTATATATACTGTCAAAATTCGATTTTAAAAATCCATCAGCGAGTATTCCTGATTTGGTTAAAACCTATACTATGATTCAATCATTGGACGAAAACCACTGGAAGGAAATAAAAACTACTGAAATAAAAAAAATTATTGCCGCTTGTTCCGGCTTGTACCTTGAAGCAGTTGTTGAAAACCAAGAAGCTACACCTGGAAGTTTAGTGAAATTAAAAATCGAAGCCATAAACAGAAGTTTAGTACCTATGCAATTACTAAGCGTTATTAGCTTGCCCAACGCAGATAAAACACCAAAAAATTTGGAGTTAAAAAATAATATTAATCAAAAAATCACTCTCGATTTACAATTACCTGAAACCATCAATTATACGCAGCCATATTGGTTAAAAGAAAATTCAACCGTTGGAATGTACACGGTTTCTGATCAAAAAAAAATTGGCCTTCCGGAAAGTGACCGTGAAGTAAAAGTCGTTTTCAATATCGAAATCAGCGGAATTGAAATTCAGTTTGAACGTGCCGTGGTATATAAATATAATGACGGCGTAAAAGGCGAAATGTATAATCATCTTGATATTGTTCCCGAAGTTACAACGTGTATTCTTGACAAAGTGTTGCTTTTTAAAGACAATGAAAGTAAATCGGTCGCAGTTAAAGTAAAAGCAGGAAAAGACAATATTAAAGGTGATTTACATCTAGAATTACCAAAAAACTGGATTGTTTCTCCAAAAGCAATTGCTTTTAATTTGGATAAAAAAGGAACGGAACAAACTATGTATTTTGAAGTAACTCCTCCAAAATATTCCGATGAAGTGATTGCCAAAAGCATTGCCATTGTTGATAATAAACGATATGAAAAAGACCAAATTATCATCGATTACAGTCACATTTCAAAACAACAAGTATTGAGCCCTGCCGAGGCCAAATGCATTCGAATTGACTTGAAAACAAATGGAGAAAAAATTGGTTACATTATGGGTGCTGGCGACGAAGTTCCTAATAGTTTAACCCAAATGGGCTACAAAGTTGTTATTCTCAATCCCGAAGAAATAACTCCCGAAAAAATAGAAGGCCTTGATGTCGTAATGACTGGAATTAGGGCTTACAATACAGTACAAGCATTGGCAAACTCACAAAATATTCTTTTTGATTTTGTGAAAAGTGGGAAAACAATGCTGGTACAATACAATACAACTGGAGATTTAGTTACACCAAACATTGCTCCATATCCTTTAAAAATTTCTCATGACAGAGTAACGGAGGAAAATGCCGAAGTTCGGTTTCTAGCACCCAATCATCCGGTTTTGAATTATCCAAATAAAATCACCACGAAAGATTTCGAAGGTTGGAAGCAAGAGCAAGGTTTGTATTATCCTAGTGAATTTGATAAAGCCTTCACTTCTATTTTATCATCGAATGACAAAGGGGAAACCCCAAAAAATGGCGCCTTGTTAATTGCTCCTTATGGCAAAGGATATTACATTTATACCGGACTAAGTTTTTTCAGGGAATTGCCCGAAGGCGTTTCTGGAGCTTTTAAATTATTGGCTAACACGATTTCATTGAAGTCTACAGTAACAATTCCTGCGGGGAAAATTAAACCTTAAGAAATTTAATTATGGAAACAAAAAAAGAGAAAATCTGGAAAAAAAGCTATAGTTGGGTTCTTATCGCGAACGCCCTTTATATTTTGATATTTTATCTAATAATGAAATTATATTCCTAGACTATGCAACTAATCGATTGGATCGTACTTACAGTAACCTTATTGTTTATCGTCGTTTACGGTGTTTGGAAAACCCGTGGAAGCAAGAATGTACAAGAATATATTCTTGGTGGCAACGAAACTCCATGGTACACCGTGGGACTTTCGGTTATGGCAACACAAGCCAGTGCGATCACCTTTCTTTCGACTCCAGGACAAGCGTATCATGACGGAATGGGTTTTTTGCAATTCTATTTTGGTTTGCCTCTCGCCATGGTTGTTATTTGCCTCACTTTTATTCCAATTTACCACAAATACAAAGTTTTCACGGCTTATGAATACCTCGAAAAAAGATTTGACTTAAAAACGCGTTCCCTAGCCGCTATTCTATTCTTGTTTCAAAGAGGATTGGGAACGGGACTTACCATTTATGCTCCAGCCATAATTTTGTCGGCATTGTTGGGTTGGAATCTTACCTTAATGAACATTATCATCGGTGTACTTGTAATTATTTACACGGTTTCTGGCGGAACAAAAGCGGTAAACGTTACCCAAAAACAGCAAATGTTCGTGATTATGTCTGGTATGATTATCACATTCTTTCTTATTTTGCATTTTTTGCCCAATGATATGACTTTTACAAGTGCTTTACATATTGCGGGAGCCAATGACAAAATGAATATCGTTAATTTTTCGTTCGATCCAGAAGAAAAATATACCATTTGGAGTGGAATCACGGGTGGTTTTTTCCTGGCTTTGGCTTATTTCGGAACCGATCAATCCCAAGTGGGGCGCTATTTATCTGGAAAATCAGTACGGGAGAGCCAAATGGGTTTGATCATGAACGGGCTACTTAAAGTGCCAATGCAATTTTTCATATTGCTGACCGGTGTTATGGTTTTTGTGTTTTTCCAATTCAATCCAGTTCCATTAAATTTTAATCCCAACAACAAAATAATCATAGAGAAATCGGCTTATAAAAATGAATACCATCTATTAGAAAAAAAGTTAGAAGCCCTTTCTGAAGACAAAAAAGTGATTAATCTTTTATACATCGACCAACTGAATCAGGATTATGACAATCCCATTCTCCGAAAAGAACTCGTTGGATTATCCAGTAAAGAAAAAGACCTGAGGGATCGTGCCAAGGAAATTATCCTGAAAGCCGACAGCAACAGTGAGACCAATGATAAGGATTACGTTTTTTTTCACTTTATCCTGAATTATTTACCCAAAGGACTCATCGGTTTGTTGCTAGCAGTGATTATTTCGGCTGCAATGTCCTCGACAGCTTCTGGACTTAACGCATTAGCATCGACAACTGCTATTGATATTTATAAGCGTAATATTAAGGAAGAAAAATCGGAAAAACATTACTTGAATGCTACTAAATTTTTTACTTTTTTTTGGGGGATTATCGCCATTCTTTTTGCTAGTATTGGCACTTTATTCGAAAACCTAATTCAATTGGTTAATATCGTGGGTTCCATTTTCTACGGAACGGTTTTGGGAATTTTCTTAGTTGGTTTTTATTTAAAATATGTGCAAGCAAAAGCAGTTTTTTACAGCGCTGTTATTAGCCAAATCACCATTTTTATTATTTATTATTATGCGATTTTTATTTTTCCGAGTGGTGAAGAAAAACTGGGTTATTTGTGGCTCAACTTTATTGGGGCCATACTAACCATTATTTTGTCGTTGCTAATGCAAGCAATTGTTTTTAGAAATAAAACTATTATTAAATAAGATTCCTGTTTTTAGAGTATAAAATTTACCCATTGGATGTAATTAATTTTTTTAAGCATAGAATATACTTTAGATGCATTTAATTTAATTCGTTTCATAAAATAAATTTTGTTTTGTTATAATAAAATTTATTAATTATTTGAAAACCTTAAAAAAATAAGATTTTAAGGTTTTAGCATTCAATAAAAATATTTAGCATAGGCTAGTAATTATTTAAACAAAAAAATCCAGTAAGCTTTGTTTAGTCTTACTGGATTTTTTTATTTTTTTTTAGGAGTGTTTTATTACTTGCTCCACTCCGCAATACTCTCTTTATTCATTTTTACATAATCCTGATTTTTGGCGATTTCCGCAGCAGCAAGTGAAATTTTTGCAGTTTCCACGGCTCCTTTTTTATCACCTTGTTTAGCCTGTATTAATGATTTCAAACGAAAATAATAATAGGGTTTGTTTGTATTCATTTCTAGAGCTTTATCAACATAAGTTCGTGCTTTGACAATATCTCCATTAGATTGAAATAAATACTGTGCCGATGAAAAATAATCTCCAGCACCTGGTCCTGCTAATGTTTTATCGATACTTGCCATCGTGTTTTTATGTGTAGGAACTTCAAACTTGATGGCAACCAATGTGTTTTCCCAAGACAATTCTAAGTAAGCGAAATTAGTGTCTATGCTAGCAATTCCAATAGTAAAATTTTCAATTTTTCGATCGATCATTTCAGGTATAGCATTAGTTCGTAATGCCACATTTGCTTCATCCCAATTTGGAGGATTTCCCCAATTATCAGTTTTTGAATAGAAAACTATTTCCCAATTATCAGCTTTTGGAGTTGTAAAAATGGCATATTTCCCTTTTGCCAAAGTTTTTCCGTCTATAATCACATCATCACTGAATGAAATCGTAGAGTTTTCATTAGCCCCAGTCCTCCATAATTTTCCATAAGGAACTAAGTTTCCAATAACAGCTCTACCTCTAGCGCCTGGTCTTGAATAATTAATTTCTACATCAGTCAACCCAACAACTTGAGTTAATGTTTCCTTCGGACTTAATTGAGGTGTTTTTATTTGTGCCTCGATAGCATAATTAGCGATAATCATCGCCAAAATAAAAATTAATTTTTTCATAGTATAAAATTTAAATGTTTTTTCAAATTTACAAATTCAAGTGATTATATATGTTAATTATTACATAATTGTCCCTAAAACTGAACTATTTTTTCAAAACTCAACGCATCAAAATGATTAATTATTAAATTTGCCTTTGATAAATCTTGCCTTTTTGAATGTTCACTGTCGTATGCAACGCAAAAAATCCCCGCAGCTTTTGCAGCAACAATTCCATTAGTACTGTCCTCAATAACAATGCAGTTTTCTTTTGAAGCAATTGATAAAGCTGCGGCAAATTCGAATATGGCAGGGTGTGGTTTCGAATTAGGGAAATCTTCTCCACTAACAATATGGGTAAAGTATTGATGCAAATTAAATCGATTAAAAACGCGTTCAATCGTTACTTTCGAAGCGGATGATGCCACGATCAATTGCATCCCGTTAGCATATAAATCCTTGATTAATTTTTCGACACCTTCAAGCAATTCTAAATCTTCTTTAGTGTCGAAAGCATTATTAAAAATAGTTCGTTTCCGTTGAATTAATTCTTCCACTTCATATTCGATATCAAATAAATTTTTTAATTTTTGAAATGTATTTCGAGTCGAATTTCCTGTGAATGAAGTGTATGTTTCTTCTGAAACTTCAATATTTAATTCAGAAAATTGTTGAAAATAAGCATAACGGTGAACGGGTTCCGTATCAACAATTACGCCGTCCATATCGAAAATTACGGTTTGTATCATTTTGGGTATTGGGTATTGGAAATTGAGTTTTGTATTGGTTTTTCCGACCTAGAACTATTTAATCAAGCTTTCCATCAAAATGCATTGTCCATTTCCCCTGTACTTTCATTACTTGTTCGATTACTTCACGAGCAGCACCTTTTCCTCCGTTTTTATGTGAAATATATTTAGAAACAGCTTTTATTTCAGGGCTAGCATCTTGCGGACAAGTTGGTAACCCTACCAATTGCATTACGTGATAATCAGGAATGTCATCCCCCATATACAAAACTTGTTCGGGTTTTATGTTATACAATTCTATGTATTCTTTATAAGTTTCAACTTTGTCTGGCGTTCCAAGATGGATATCGGTTATTCCAAGATTTCTCAGTCGTACCCGAACACCTTCGTTGCTTCCACCAGAAATAATACAAACATTATAACCAGATTCTACAGCTGCTTTCATCGCATAACCATCGCGAATATTCATTGTTCTCAAGATTTCACCTTCATTGGTAACAAAAACCGAACTATCAGTAAGTACACCATCAACATCGAAGATAAATGTGGTAATATCGTTCATTATTTCTTTATAACTCTTTGCCATTATTCTGTATTGATTGGGTTAGTATTTTATAAATTGTTGCCTGATTTTCATTTGATAAAAAATCTAAATGTGCTTCAATTGTTTGTGTGTCGTTTCGTTTTGCGGGACCGGTTTGTGCTTCATTTGGCGAAAGCACCATAACCTTGTTCACGGTTTCCAAAATTAATGGTTTTAAAACTTCAAAAGAAACTTTATTTTCTTCACAAATTTCATTGCCAATTCGATACATTTCGTTTACGAAATTATTGACAAAAACTGCCGAAACATGAAGTGCCTTTCGTTGTTTTTCATCGCTATTGAAAGCATTATTCGAAATGGACTGCGCCACTTTTTCTAATAAATCAAAGTCGGATTCGTTTTCGCTTTCTAAACAAATAGGAATTGGTTTAAAATCGATTGCTACATTTTTTGTAAATGTTTGAAGTGGATAAAAAATGCCACGCCTGTTTTTTTTGTCTAATAAATCTATAGATACGCTTCCCGAGGTATGAACCACGAGGCGATTTTCGAAAGGTAATTTTGATGAAACTGATGCGATTGCATTATCAGAAACGGCAATGATATACAAATGGGCTTCGGTTAGATCCTTATAATCATTGGTTATTTTAGTAGGATCGAGTAGGGGAACGGTACTTTTCTTTTGTCTTGAAAACACTTGTACAATGTCGACTTCATTACTTTTGGCAAAAGCTGTAATCAAATGCTGGGCAACATTTCCGGAACCGATAATTACTATTTTAATCATTTGACAAAATTAGCAAAAAAAGACAAAACTAATACATAGTAATTTAATTGGAATTTGAAAGGATATATATCATTGTTAAATAAAATATTTAATTGTTAATTTTGGTTTTAATTAACAATTTACCAATTATAGAACTCAACAATTTTAAGTACTTTTGGCGTAAATTTTTAAAATATAAATTCGTAGATATGATTAAGAAATTGACATCCATTTTATTTTCTACACGATTAATGGCCATCCTTTTCCTGACTTTTGCAATTGCAATGATTGCAGGAACTTTTATAGAAAGTAAATACAATACAGATACCGCCCGAATTTGGGTTTATAATGCCTGGTGGTTCGAAGGAATTATGTTGCTTTTTATGATGAACTTTATCGGAAACATAAAGCGTTACAACTTATTGAAAAAGGAAAAATGGGCAACTCTTATGCTGCATTTGTCTTTTGTTTTTATCATTTCCGGAGCTTTTGTTACACGTTACATCAGTTTTGAAGGAATGATGCCCATTCGTGAAGGCGCAACTGAAAACGTATTTTATTCAGATAAAATGTACCTCACGCTTTTTGTAGATGGAGAATACCAAGGCGCAATGAAGCGAAGAACTTTCGAAAAAGCATTGCGAATTTCGCCTGTGACCAACAATAACTTTTCTATTTCAGACCAGTTTGCAGATACCAAATTTAATGTAAACTACGAAAACTTTATTATGGGTGCTAAAGAAGTTATTAAGCCCGATGCAAAAGGAAGTTTCTATTTTAAACTTGTCGAGGCTGGCGATGGAGGACGTGAAGAGCATTTCTTGAAAGAAGGCGAAGTTCAAAACATTCATAACACCCTTTTTGCTTTTAATAAATTTACGCCTGGAGCAATAAATATCTCCATTACAGGAATTGGAACTGTCGACCTTAAGGCTACTATTCAAACCCCATTTGAAGGGGAGTTTATGCGAATGGCAGACAAGTTACAGGGCAAAGTGGCTAAAGATATTGTGCAACCTTTAATGATGCGCTCTTTGTACAGCATTGGTGATATGAGAGTTGTATTTCCTGACCATCCAACAAAAGGAACTATTGGTTACGATTCGAAAAACGACTATCGAGCCAAGGGAAATAGCGATGCTTTGATTTTAAAACTAACTGCCGATGGTCAAGAAAAAACAGTCACTTTAATAGGAACAAAAGGCAGCGTTGGAGAAGCAAAAACAGTGAAAATCGAAAATATAGATTACACCTTTTTCTACGGTAATAAAGCATATACTCTGCCTTTCAGCATCAAATTGAATGATTTCATCGCACAAAAATATCCAGGAACAGAACGAAGTTTCTCTTCTTTTGAAAGTCAGGTTACGGTTTTAGACAAATCGTCTGTTTTTGATTATAGAATTTTTATGAATAATATTTTAGATTATAAAGGGTATCGTTTTTTTCAATCTTCCTTTGATCAAGATGAAAAAGGAACTGTACTATCTGTAAATCATGATTATTGGGGAACCTTAATTACTTATTTGGGTTATATCTTAATGATAATAGGCTTTGTTTGGACCTTGTTTAACAAAAATTCACGGTATTGGGATTTAATGGGTAAAATAAAACAACTTCGGGAGCAAAGAAAAGCCTTAACGGTATTGGTTCTAATGCTTGTAAGCACTACGGGGCTTTTTGCACAGCTGCAATTGCCACAAAGTCATGAACACCAAGAGACTCAAAGGACTGTGAGTGCTGAACATGCAGATAAATTTGGGGAAGTGATCGTTCAAACTTATGAAGGCAGATTTGCGCCAGTGCACACATTGGCTGTTGACGTGATGCATAAAATTTCAAGAAAGGATAAATTTGAAATTCCCGGGAGAGGCAAAATGACAGCTATTCAGGTATTTTTAGATATGCCAATAAATACAGAGTTCTGGAAAAATCAGAAG
>NZ_CAWURC010000010.1:0-26054 GCF_963925185.1 uncultured Flavobacterium sp.
GATGAAGTTTCGCCTTGGCACGAAGCCTTTGTGAATGCTAGGAAGTGGATAGACAAGATTTAAAAATAGAAAGCAAAAAACATCCTAATCATAAACGTCTTCTGTTTTTTTTATATATTCGTGAATCAAAAAAGCTATATATCTAAATTTCAAAAATCTTTTTTTTTACTCTAATTTTGTGTAAAACACAATCATTTTCCGAAATAAAAGTCATTAAAATTACGGCAAAAAACCAAGACCATTATATCTCTACAAAAATTAAATATTCAATTGCAGGCACTCATCAATACGAAAACATATCAGAACCTATAGTTACATTAAATACAGATGGAACAGGGGTTTTTCAGAATAAAGATTGACATATGAACCTTAAAAATTTTATTTATCAAACACGCTAGTATCACTGATGAGTAGAATTCCTGTTTTATAGGAGTACAAACCTAAATAATAGATGATTCGCTTTTTAATAGGCTCGAAAGTGAAGAAATTATTAATGGGTCTAAACCGAAATTAATATACAAGTAATGAAATGGAAGAATTTAAAACTGAAACACTTAAATTTCCTGATCCTAAATATTCTCCATCTGCTTCAGACACTGCTATTCCTTTTACAACCTTAATTTCTATGTTTTTAGTTTCGAAATAAATAGCTTCCGGATGACTTATTTTTTTTCCGGATTTTAAATTTTTCAAATTCATTATGTAGTCTAACAAACTTACTTTTCCGAGGAGAGTGACATTTAATTTTCCGTCATTAATTTGAGCAAAAGGATTAATTGTAAGTCCGTTCCCAAAAATCGTTCCATTACAAATTGCCACCATTAGTATGGGTCCTTCGAAATTGAAATCGGGAGTTTCTATCTTTAAAAAAGGTTTTCTAAATCCAATAAAGGCACGTAATATCGCTAATCCGTAGGATGCTTTTCTTCCAGAAAATTGTCGTTGTTTATCTAAAATTTGCACCACTTTCCCTCCAAAACCAATATCTGCAATATTTATAAAATAAGATATTCCAATGGAAGATTCGATTTTTGCAACATCAACTAATTTTGTTGTGTTTGCAAGTAAAGCCTCAATAAAAGAGTCCTGGTTTAGCAAAAAATTAGTTCCCCGAAGGAAATCATTTCCAGTACCATTTGCTAAGATTGCTAAAGTAACAGCACTGTTTTTGCTTTCGATTATTCCGTTTACCACTTCATTTACAGTTCCATCACCTCCAACGGCTATGACAACATCAAATAAATTCAAACAGGCATCTCTAGCGAATAAAATAGCTTCTTTTGGACCTTTAGTAATAAAAGAATGAGATTCAATATTGCTTTGGTTTTCGCATCTGGTAATGGTTTGATTTACCTGATACGAAAGTTTCCGCGCGCCATTGATAATAAATGCAATTTTTTTCGCCATCATTCAAATATATAAAAATTTATTAATAAAAAATAGGCTTCTCGTCGAGACAAAAATCATATCTTAAAATTTTTATTTAAATGAAGTTTAACTAACTATTGGAACAAAAAAAAATTCTTCAGATTTAAAATCATTAAAGGAATTTTATTAGCAATCCGGTCAAAAATAGTTGGCGATTATTTTTTATAATACATTTTTTTATCCATAACCCGATCCATATAATCTTGAATAAACGCTTTGCAACTCAATTCGATATCATCCATTTCTGGATTTCTGTTTTTTATCAAATTGTATTTTAATGCTTTATCATTTTTATCGTAAAACCCAAAAACCTTAGTTCCATCAAAAGTACAAATGTAATTTCCTCGCATAAACTGGTATATACTTCCAGTTGAATTAATGACAAATGGCTCACTAGATTTCTTGTCAAAGAGGCTTCTGCCCCAACTTCTGAAAGGTTTTTTGTATCCTATCATATCCAAAATCGTTGGGTAAATATCAATTTGTTGCGCAAAATCATCGTCAACCCCTACATATTTGCTGTTGGGTTTATAAATAATGATGGGAACTGCGTAACGGTTTATTGGTTTTTGATATTCATCATAATAAATTTGGTTGCAATGATCAGCTACCAAAACAAAAATTGTATTGGAAAACCAAGGCTGTTTTTTGGCTTCTGTAAAAAATTGTTTCAAGGCAAAATCAGTATATTCGGCACATTTATGAATTGGAACTCCGCCTTCAAGAAAACGATGTTTGTACTTTTCAGGGATATTATAGGGTTCGTGTGAAGAAACTGTGAAGACTGTGGCAAAAAAAGGGGTTTTCTTTTTGTCTAATGTATTTTTCATAAATTGAAGAAAAGGTTCGTCCCAAATTCCCCAAAAACCATCAAACTGTGAATCGTCATTAAACTCTGTTCTTCCATAATAATTTTGGATACCAAGAATGTTCCCGAATCCTAAAAAACCCATCGAACCATTTGCCGCACCATGGAAAAAAGAGGTGTCATATCCATCACTTATCAAGGTAGAAACCAGCGATTCAATCTTCTGTTTTGGGAAAGGTGAAGACGTAAAAGCATCTTTAAAAGATGGAATTCCTGCTAAAACAGATGACATTCCGTGTATGGATTGTCGGCCATTTGCGTAGGCATTGGTATAAATCATACTGTGTTGCGACAACGAATCTAGAAACGGAGCATGGCTTTTATAATTTGGAATAGAAGCCTTTTTGTTGAACGCGCCAATGTATTCACGTCCATAACTTTCGAGAATCATAACAACCACATTAGGTTTTGTTTTGGGATTATTATGATATTGTTTTATTGGTTGTACTTTTTCTAAAATTAATTTTTCATTGACTCCTGTATAGTTTGTTTTATGAAAACCATTAGTAAACAGTGTTCTAAAAATAGCAAAAGGGGTGTTGAGCACAATGTCAGAATGAACTATATTTTTGACATGACGACTTGCATCCAGTATATTTATAGGCCGAGTAGATTTATTAAAATCTCCTCCACGAATGCCGCCAATTGTAAACAAAACTATTATCAAAAATCCAACTGTCGAAAATCCAAAATAAGGCAGTTTCTTAGTTGGACTCGAAAATTTGACATCAACTTGTTTGTATAAATAAATCCAAAGCATTGAAAATAAAAGAAACAAAGCGATTACGTGCCAATAATCGAATATAAAACTAAGAAACAAAACCTTTTTGTTAGTTTCATGTTTTACAACCTCAAGTGCTACAATTGTAGTTCGCGCAAAAGTGTATTTGTAATATATAAAATCGATAAAATTCATGGCATAAGCCAACAAGTTTGTAATAAAATAGAGGTATAAAAGAAATTTTTGATATCCGGAATTTGTATTCTTTAAAAAGGGCAATATCGACAACAGGATAAAAAGAAGATTTACATATAAAATTGCTGTAGTGTCAAAAGCCAAGCCATAATAGCATAGAGAAATAAAATCAGAAACAGATTCAACTCGCAACAAATCAGCGTTATAAAAATAAAAAAGGATTCGCGCAATGAAATAAAAAACATACGCCAATAATAATCTATAAAACAAGACTTTATATTCATTAAGTCGTAAGTGATAGTACATCTTATAAAAATTAATTAAACTCAGCAAAGGTATTACAATTAATTTAATCCAAATTGTTAAAAAAAAAAAATGAAAAAATAGTAGAACTTCAAAATCTATTGCATAAAAATATTTAAAAGCATAAAAATTGCTCGATAAATAATTATTACTTAATTTGCGATAAATTAACCCCCTACAAATGACAGAAATTACCAGATTATTTGATTTTCCATATTTTCAATTAGAGCATTATAATATTCCAGACGCATTAGTTACTAAGTATAATGGGGAGTGGGTGAAAACATCAACCGAAGAATATATTGCAAAAGCAAATGCTGTTTCGAGAGCTTTATTACGAATGGGAATTAAAAAAGATGATAAAATCGCCCTGATTTCGACTAATAATAGAACCGAATGGAATATTATGGATATTGGGGTTTTGCAAACTGGAGCTCAAACTGTTCCAATTTATCCAACGATATCTGAAAATGATTACGAATACATATTGAATCATTCTGGTGCTATTTACTGTTTTGTGTCGGATGAAGAAGTATTAAAAAAGGTAAATTTAATAAAGCAAAATGTCCCCAACTTAAAAGATGTTTATTCTTTTAACGAAATTGAAGGGTGTGAAAATTGGGCCGAATTACTTGTTCTTGGAGAAGATCAAAGCAATCAAAATCTTGTCGAAGAAAGGAAAGAAAACGTCAAATCCGAAGACATGGCCACCATAATATATACTTCTGGAACTACTGGAAAACCAAAAGGAGTCATGCTTTCACATAAAAACATAGTATCCAATGTCTTGGATAGCGCCTCAAGAATTCCTTTTGAAAAGGGAAAAAGTAGAGCGATGAGTTTCTTGCCTGTTTGCCATATATTCGAAAGAATGATTTTGTATCTATACCAATATTATGGTGTTTCGATTTATTTTGGAGAATCAATAGATAAAATAAGTGATAATGTAAATGAGGTTAAACCAAATGTAATGTCAGTTGTACCAAGGCTTATTGAAAAAGTATATGACAAGATCTATTCAAAAGGTTTGCAACTAACTGGAATTAAAAGAAGATTATTCTTTTGGGCCGTCGATTTAGGATTAAGATTCGAACCTTACGGAGCCAATGGTGTTTGGTATGAAACCCAATTAAAAATCGCTAGAAAACTCATCTTCAGCAAATGGAAATTAGGCTTGGGAGGAAATTTAGATTTAATGATTACAGGAAGTGCTGCTTTACAACCAAGACTCGCCAGAGTTTTCGCCGCTGCTGAAATTCCAGTAATGGAAGGCTATGGTTTAACCGAAACTTCACCCGTAATTTCTGTAAATGATATTAGAAACCGTGGTTTCAAAGTAGGAACTGTTGGAAAAATTATTGATGACGTAGAAGTGAAAATTGCCGAAGATGGCGAAATTCTTTGTAAAGGTCCAAATGTTATGATGGGTTATTACAAAGACGAAGCGTTGACTAAAGAAGTGATTGTTGATGGTTATTTTTACACAGGAGATATTGGCGAAATAGATAGCGATGGTTTTCTAAAAATTACTGATCGAAAGAAAGAAATGTTCAAGACCTCAGGAGGAAAATATATTTCACCTCAATTACTCGAAAATGCAATGAAACAATCTCGTTTCATTGAGCAAATAATGGTTATTGGTGACGGTCAAAAAATGCCCGCAGCTATCATTCAACCCAATTTTGAATTTGTTAAAGAATGGGAAAAAATCCACGGAATTAGTGTTGGTAAAACCAACGAAGAAATCATTAATAATCCAAAAGTAATTGAGCGTATACAAGAAGAAATCGATCTATTGAATGGAAAATTTGGAAATTGGGAAAAAATCAAGCGTTTTGAACTAACTCCAGATCTCTGGACTGTTGATGGAGGTCACCTTACACCTACTCTAAAACTAAAACGGAAAATAGTTATGGAAAAATATATTGATTTATTCCATAAAATATATGGCTAACACTTTTTATAGCAATTGAAAAATAGAATTTATATTAAAACATAAAATTATGAAAATCAGAAGTTTATTTTTTTTATTCCTTAGTTTATTTTTATTTAACGGTTGCAAAGAAAATCCAAAAGATTTTATAAAAGCAAAATATCTAGACTTCTCAAATCGTGATGACCAATTCACAGGGGGCATAAAAATGATACCAATAACTACTCCTATTGGTAATTTCAAGGTTTGGACAAAAACCGTTGGAAACAATCCAAAAATAAAAGTACTGTTGCTTCATGGTGGACCTGGCTTAACACATGAATGCTTTGAAAGTTTTGATGGTTATTTTCCAAATGAAAGCATTGAATATATTTATTATGATCAATTAGGTTCTTATTATAGTGACCAACCCAATGAAAATACCCTGTGGACAAATGAACGTTTCGTTGAAGAAGTGGAACAAGTCAGAAAAGCATTGAAATTAGACAACACTAATTTTTATTTATTGGGACAATCATGGGGAGGAATTCTGGCGATGGAATATGCTTTGAAATATCAAAAAAACTTGAAAGGTTTGATTATTTCAAATATGATGGCAAGTGCTCCAGAATACAATAAATATGCTCAAGATATTTTAGGTCCAAAAATGGATCCTAAAATCTTGAAACAAATTCTAGATATGGAGAAAAACAATGATTTTTCCAATCCTAAATATGAGGAGTTACTTTTTAAATATTATTACACTGAACATATCCTTAGAAAACCATTGGAAGAATGGCCAGAATCAATCACACGAGCATTCAAACATCTGAACCCAAATGTGTATGTTTATATGCAAGGTCAGAGTGAATTTGGGATTACTGGAGAAGCGACTTTGAAAAATTGGGATGTAAAATCAAAACTTAAAACCCTTACTATTCCAACGCTCTCTATAGGAGCAAAATACGATACCATGGATCCAGAACACATGAAATGGATTTCAGAAGAAGTACAAAACGGACGTTATTTATTTTGCCCCAACGGAAGTCACCTCTCCCAATATGATGATCAAAAAAATTATTTTAAAGGATTGATTAAATTTTTAAAAGATGTAGATGATAACAGTTTCATGAAATCTAAAACTTAAATTTTCATAAATTAAACGTTATCAACATTATAAATAAACTAGATTCAATTAATTAATGCAACTCTCAAGAAAAGAGATAGGTTAAATTTTTAGTTTTAGTGAATGTGGGTGCTGTTGCTAACTTTTTACTAGAATGGTTTTATTATTAACTTTTTATGCGGGTAAAGTTAGCATATCCAAGGTCCAATTTCATAATAAGTGTAGTTTTAGCAGCTTTAGTTAAAACATTCATCGCCTTTACTAATAATAAATTAACAGAATAAAAAAATCTTAAATTTTAAAATTTTGAAGTTCAATTCAACTCCTCAAATTGAGGAGTTTTTTTTTTATATAAAAAATATTTTTAAATTTATTATGCGTGCATAGTATTTTTTGTTATCTTTGAAAACATAACTAAATCGTTGTCGTAAACAACACTATATAAAAAACAATGTAAAATTGATTGCGAAAATATGAAAGACAAAACTATTGACTATATTCTTCGTGCAACTTGGCAAGGTGTTGCAAGAATGTATAATGAAGAAGCTGCAAAATATGGAGCCACTATGGCAACTGGTTTTGCTTTATTAAGTATTGACAAAGACAACGGAACCCCTTCAACAACATTGGGTCCAAAAATGGGAATGGAGGCCACCAGTTTAACCCGAACCCTAAAATCTATGGAAGAAAAAGGATTAATAATCCGAAAAAAAAATCCAGAAGACGGACGAGGAGTTTTAATTTACCTGACCGAAGTTGGAAAAGAAAAAAGAGAGTTGTCAAAATCAACAGTTTTAAAATTTAACGAGGCAGTAAAACATAATGTTTCGACTGAAAAACTTCAACATTTTATGGAAGTTTCAGAAATAATCAATGATTTAATTACAGAAAAAAAAATATTTTAACTAAACGCTTATTGCTTAAAGCATAAAGCCTAAAGCTTTTTATAAATGAAAAGAACTATTAAAAAAGTAGCAGTAATTGGATCTGGGATTATGGGTTCTGGAATTGCTTGTCATTTTGCCAACATTGGACTAGAAGTATTGCTTTTAGACATTGTACCAAGAGAACTTACAGAAGCCGAAACTAAGAAAGGATTGACCCTTGAAAGTAAAATAGTCCGTAACCGTCTGGTCAACGAACATTTTCAAAATGCTTTAAAATCGAAGCCATCTCCTATCTATCACCCGAAATTTGCCAATAGAATCACTACCGGAAATACCACGGACGATTTGGCAAAAATTGCCAATGTTGATTGGATTATTGAGGTTGTTGTTGAACGTTTGGATATCAAAAAAATGGTGTTCGAACAAATAGAAAAATACCGAAAACCAGGAACATTGATTACATCAAACACTTCTGGAATTCCTATTCATTTTATGAGCGAAGGTAGATCTGAAGATTTCCAGAAACACTTTTGTGGAACGCATTTTTTTAACCCTGCACGTTACTTAAAATTATTCGAAATCATTCCTGGACCACAAACCTCAAATGAGGTTTTAGACTTCCTAACTATATATGGAGAAAAATTCTTAGGCAAAACTTCGGTCGTGGCCAAAGATACACCTGCTTTCATTGGAAACAGAATTGGGATTTTTGGAATTCAAAGCTTGTTCCATTTAGTTAAAGAATTAGGATTAACAATTGAAGAAGTTGATAAACTTACTGGACCAGTTATTGGAAGACCAAAATCGGCAACTTTCAGAACTGTAGATGTGGTTGGTTTAGACACTTTAGTACACGTTGCCAACGGAATTTATGAAAATTGCCCAGATGACGAGCAACACGAATTATTCAAATTACCAGATTTCATTAACAAAATGATGGAAAATAATTGGCTCGGAAGTAAAACGGGGCAAGGCTTTTATAAAAAAGAAGGAAGGGATATTCTGTCATTAGACCTGAACACTTTAGAATATCGTGCTGCTAAAAAAGCTTCGTTTGCAACTCTGGAAATGACAAAAACCATAGACAAGCCTATTGATCGCTTCAGGGTTCTGGTAAAAGGGAAAGACAAAGTGGGAGAATTTTACAGACGAAGTTTCGCCGGAATGTTCGCTTATGTTTCTAATAGAATTCCAGAAATTACGGACGAATTATACAAAATCGACGATGCAATGAAAGCAGGTTTCGGTTGGGAAAATGGTCCTTTCGAAATTTGGGATGCCATCGGCGTTGTAAAAGGAATCGAAATGATTAAGGAAGAAGGTTTAATTCCACCAGCTTGGGTTAGTGAGATGTTAGCATCTGGAAGTTCAAGTTTTTATTCGATTAAAGAAGGAGCAACTTATTTCTATAATATTCCAAATAAAACACAAACTAAAGTTCCAGGACAAGATGCTTTTATCATCTTGAACAACATCAGAGAAAGTAAAAAAGTATGGAGCAATAGTGGCGCAATTATACAAGATTTAGGTGATGGAATTTTAAATTTAGAATTTCAATCTAAAATGAATACCATTGGAGGTGACGTTTTACAAGCCATCAACAAAGCTATTGATTTATCCGAAAAAGAATATCAAGGTTTGGTTATTGGAAATCAAGGAGCAAATTTTTCTGTTGGTGCAAATATCGGGATGATATTTATGATGGCAGTCGAACAAGAATATGACGAGCTAAATATGGCTATTAAGATGTTTCAAGATACAATGATGCGAGTACGGTATTCCAGTATTCCAGTAATTGTTGCACCTCACGGAATGACTTTGGGTGGCGGTTGCGAAATGAGTATGCATGCTGATAAAGTGGTTGCTGCTGCTGAAACGTATATTGGATTAGTCGAATTTGGAGTTGGAGTAATTCCAGGTGGTGGTGGATCGAAAGAAATGGCATTAAGAGCTTCGGATTTATTTCGTAAAAACGATGTGGAACTAAATGTTTTACAAGAATATTTCTTAACTGTTGCCATGGCAAAAGTTTCCACTTCAGCTTATGAAGCCTTTGATTTAGGGGTGTTGCAACACGGGAAAGATATTGTCGTAGTCAACAAAGACCGTCAAATTGCCGAAGCAAAAAAACACGCCTTACTAATGGCAGAAGCCGGTTATACCCAACCTATTCACAGAAATGACGTGAAAGTATTGGGAAAACAAGCTTTGGGAATGTTCCTTGTAGGTACTGACCAAATGGAAGCTGGAAAATACATCTCGGAGCACGATAAGAAAATTGCTAACAAACTGGCCTACGTAATGGCTGGTGGAGATTTATCCGAACCAACATTAGTATCCGAACAATATTTATTGGATATAGAAAGAGAAGCTTTTTTATCGCTTTGTACAGAAAGAAAAACATTGGAGAGAATTCAGTTTATGCTAACCAAAGGGAAACCCTTGAGAAATTAGAAAATAGATAAAAGACGGATAGAAGACAGACAAAATCTGTAATACGAAAAGACTATCAATCTATTAACTATTTGTCCATCATCTTAAAAAATAAAAAATATGAAAACAGCCTATATAGTAAAAGCATACAGAACCGCAGTGGGAAAAGCACCAAAAGGTGTATTTAGATTTAAACGTCCTGATGAATTAGCAGCGGAAACCATTCAGTTTATGATGGATGAGTTACCTGATTTTGATAAGAAACGAATTGATGACGTAATGGTAGGTAATGCAATGCCTGAAGCCGAGCAAGGACTGAACGTAGGACGATTAATTTCGCTTATGGGATTAAAAATCGAGGATGTTCCTGGTGTTACAGTAAACAGATATTGTGCCTCAGGATTAGAAACTATCGGGATGGCGACAGCCAAAATCCAATCCGGGATGGCAGATTGCATTATTGCAGGTGGTGCCGAAAGCATGAGTTTCATACCAATGGGTGGCTACAAACCAACTCCAGATTATGCTGTTGCAGCAGCAGGACACGAAGATTACTATTGGGGAATGGGATTGACTGCTGAAGCCGTTGCAAAACAATATAATATTTCGAGAGCAGATCAGGATGAATTTTCTTTTCAGTCACACAATAAAGCATTGAAAGCGCAAGACGAAGGTAAATTTAATAAACAAATTGTTCCAATTACTATCGAGCAAACATTCATTAATGAAAATGGTAAAAAAGAAACCAAATCTTATGTCGTTAATAAAGATGAAGGACCTAGAGCTGGAACTTCGGTACAAGCATTAGGAAATTTGAGGGCGGTTTTTGCTGCTGACGGAAGTGTAACAGCTGGGAATTCTTCACAAATGAGTGATGGTGCAGCTTTCGTTTTAATTATGAGCGAAGAAATGGTTAAAGAATTAAACATCACTCCTATTGCACGTTTGGTGAATTTTGCTTCTGCAGGAGTTGAACCCAGAATTATGGGGATTGGCCCAGTAAAAGCGATTCCAAAAGCTCTAAAACAAGCTGGATTACAATTAAAAGACATTGATTTAATTGAGTTGAACGAAGCATTTGCCTCTCAATCATTAGCTGTAATTCGAGAATTAGATTTGAATCCGGATATCGTTAATGTAAATGGCGGGGCAATTGCTCTTGGACATCCATTAGGTTGTACCGGTGCTAAGTTATCAGTTCAACTATTCGATGAAATGAAACGCCGAGGAAATAAATATGGTATTGTTTCAATGTGTGTAGGAACTGGACAAGGAAGTGCTGGGATTTATGAATTATTATAAATAGAATAAAAAAATATAGTTATGGCTGATAAAACTCGCGGTGGTCAATTCATCGTAAAAGAAACAAAATGCGAAGACATCTTCACGCCCGAAGATTTCAACGAAGAACAAATAATGATGCGTGACTCGGTAAAAGAGTTTGTGGATAAAGAAATTTGGCCAAACAAAAGCCGATTTGAAAATAAAGATTATGCGCTTACTGAAGAAACGATGCGAAAAGCTGGTGATTTAGGTTTTCTAAGTGTAGCAGTTCCTGAAGCATACGGCGGAATGGGGATGGGATTTGTAAATACGGTTTTGGTTTGCGATTATATCTCAGGAGCGACAGGATCTTTCTCAACCGCTTTTGGGGCGCATACTGGAATTGGAACAATGCCAATTACTTTATACGGAACAGAGGAGCAAAAGCAAAAATATGTTCCGAAACTAGCTTCTGGCGAATGGTTTGGAGCATATTGTTTAACAGAACCAGGAGCAGGATCTGATGCTAACTCGGGAAAAACAAAAGCAGTTTTATCAGAAGATGGGACTCATTATAAAATCACGGGACAAAAAATGTGGATTTCAAATGCTGGTTTTTGTTCCTTATTCATTGTTTTTGCAAGAATTGGAGACGATAAAAACATTACTGGATTTATACTAGAAAACACAAAGGACAACGGAATTTCTATGGGTGAAGAAGAACACAAATTGGGAATTCGTGCTTCTTCGACACGTCAAGTTTTCTTTAATGATACCGTTGTGCCAATTGAAAACATGCTTTCTGAAAGAGGAAATGGTTTCAAAATTGCCATGAATGCGTTAAATGTAGGAAGAATAAAATTGGCCGCAGCTTGCTTAGATGCACAACGTAGAACCATTACTCATGCAATAGTATATGCTAACGAAAGAATTCAATTTAACACTCCAATTTCTCAATTTGGAGCCATTCGTTTAAAATTAGCTGAAATGGCCACTTCCTGTTATGCAGGCGAAAGTGCCACTTATAGAGCCTCAAAAGATATTGAAGATAGAATTACGTCTCGAGAATTAGAAGGAACTTCACATCAGGAAGCAGAATTAAAAGGTGTTGAAGAATATGCAATAGAATGTTCTATTCTAAAAGTTGCCGTTTCTGAAGATGTACAAAATTGTGCCGATGAAGGAATACAAATTTTTGGAGGAATGGGATTTTCAGAAGATACTCCAATGGAAAGTGCTTGGCGTGATGCCAGAATTGCACGTATTTACGAAGGAACTAATGAAATAAACAGAATGTTATCAGTAGGAATGTTGATTAAAAAAGCATTTAAAGGACATGTAGATTTGATTGGTCCAGCCACGAAAGTTCAAGAAGAATTAATGGGAATCCCATCTTTCGATACTCCTGATTATTCTGAATTATTTGCCGAAGAAAAGGAAATGATTGTCAAATTAAAAAAAGCATTCCTTATGGTTGCGGGTGGAGCTGTACAAAAATACGGACCCGATTTAGATGCACACCAACAATTGTTAATGGCAGCAGCAGATATATTAATCGAAATTTACATGGCGGAATCTGCCCTTTTGAGAACTGAAAAATTGATCAAAAAAGAAGGGGAAGATAAAGTACAAGAACAAATTGCAATGGCAAAATTGTACTTATACAAAGCGGTTGACGTTGTCACGCAGAAAGGGAAAGAAAGCGTTATTTCTTTTGCCGAAGGTGATGAACAACGAATGATGTTAATGGGATTACGCCGTTTTACAAAATACACCAACATGCCTAATATCATTGGGTTGAGAAATATTATTACCTCTAAATTAGTTGCAGAAAATGAATACTGCTTCTAATGTAAAGATTGTTTTTAACTAATTCAATTTGTTGAAAAAACCGCTACTTTCGTAATGACTGTACGGTTTTTTTTTATTATTTACACACTAATTTTTCAACTATTAAAATCAACTATCTAATAATAATAAAAACAATTCAATAGCCATTTTTAATTACACTTTTTTTTATAACTTTATAAATTAGAATACTGCAAAATAAAATGGTCTGAAAACCAACAATAAATTAGATATGAAAAAAATAATTTTTTTACTATTCGTTACACATTTTATTTTAAGTCCACGCTATATTTTGGCGCAAACTAAAAATTTAAATCAGAATAATGATTCAATAAATACTACTATTCTTAAAAAATACAATAAAAAATTAGTCGAGCTTGAAGTAAATCGAACTACTGATTCAATCGAAAAAGTAAAATTAGAAACTACACTCAATTCTTTAAAAAAAAATGAAAATATTAAAAAACAGAACTTACTGAAGGAATTACAAATATTGAATGAAAAAGAATTAGAACGAATTTCTCAAAAAAAGGAACATATCGATTCATTAAGACGCACCGCGATAGGCTATACAGTGTCAGGTTTTTTTAATGACACTTTGTTTATTGTTTATAATAAGCTGGGGGGATTTACGGCCAAAGAAAGAGCAGAAGCTATCAGAAATCGAATTAAAAAACTAGGAAGTGATTCTACATTTAAACAAAATTCACTAAAAATTAATAAGACAGAAAACAGTACTGATATTGCTTATGGAGAAACCATTATCATGAGTATTACTAAAACTGATGCCTTGTGGCTTAATACTACACCCCATAAATTAGCTAATTTGTACGAGGAAATCATTACAAAAAGTATAATAACGTACAAGGCCGAAACTAGTTTTCCATTATTGGCAAAAGAAATTGGACTTTCATTATTAATAATTTTAATCACCTGGTTATTAATTTTTTACATTAGAAAACTTTTTAAATTGACTTCTGCTAAAATTCTACAGCAAGAAAATAAACTTATTAATGGAATAAAAATAAAAGACTACACCCTGTTTGATTCTAAAAGGCAAGTAAACGTTTTACTCAACTTAAATAAAATTATTAAATGGTTTCTCATTCTTTTAATTATTTATATTGCCTTACCTATACTATTTGGAATTTTTCCATGGACAAAAGGTTTTGCAGCGACTTTATTTGGTTATGTAATTAATCCTTTGAAAAGTATTGGACTTGCTTTTTGGAATTATCTGCCCAACTTAATTACAATAATTGTAATTTTATTTATTTTTAGTTATGTATTGAAAGGAATTCATTTTCTAAAAACAGAAATTGAAAATAACAATTTAAGTTTACCTGGGTTTTATCCTGATTGGGCAAATCCTACCTACCAGATAATGCGTGTATTGGTTTTTGCATTTCTAATAGTAGTCATTTTTCCTTATCTACCGGGAAGTGATTCTCCGGTTTTTCAAGGAGTATCTGTTTTTCTTGGATTTCTTTTCACTTTTGGTTCAGCAGGTTCATTGTCTAATATTGTTGCAGGCTTAGTGCTTACTTATATGAGATTGTTTGTAATTGGAGATAGAGTTAAAATAGGTGACGTTGTGGGCGATGTGATAGAGAAATCAATGCTTGTTACCCGAATTAGAACTATAAAAAACGAAATTATTTCAATCCCTAACTCAACCGTAATGGGAACATATACCATAAATTATAGCAGCGATGCTATAGAAAAAGGTCTAATTATTCATTCTACTATAACCATTGGCTATGATGTACCTTGGTCAGAAATTCATCAAGCTTTATTAGATGCTGCCATAAAAACAGAACTGGTTTTGCAAGAACCTAGACCTTTTGTGTTACAAACCAGCTTAGATGATTTTTATGTTTCGTATGAAATTAATGCCTACATAAAAGAAGTGAAAAAACAGGCAACAATTTATTCAAATCTTCATCAAAATATTCAGGACATTTGCAATGAAAAAGGTATTGAAATCATGTCTCCACACTATTTAGCTGCAAGAGATGGAAATAAAACTACTATTCCTGAAAACTATTTAGATAAAAATTACAAAATTCCGGGTTTTAATTTTGAACAAAATACTAAGCAATAAATAAAGACTTAAATACAAATAATATTCTATAATCTAATTAAAAGCTTTCACCTGCATTTAAATAAAAAGCTTTTGACCGGTTGCCCCAAGCATAATTAAGTACTAAGTTCGTACGGGTTGCTTTGTCGATTAGAATTCGCAAACCAAAACCTACGGCAGGTTGAATGTATTGAAAAAGACGAATATTTCTATCCTTGTCGCTCACACTGGTAAAATTCGCAAATAGTGTCCCGCTAAATAATTGGTTGCAACTAATGGGAAACCGATATTCAGTTTCAAGGTACGTCAAATTATAACCTCGAAATAATCCCTGGGTATACCCTTTCCCACTTCGACTACGCTGATCCCAGCCAATAGCTGGCAAGTTGAGATAAGGAACTTTCCCACTTGTTACAAACTGCCCATATGTCCAAATACTGAATACATGTTGGTCATTAGTTTTACTCAACGGCAAAAAATACCTATACTCAGCAAAAAGTACGGTACTTGCCGCCTGATTTTTATTCAAGGCTGGATTTGTTCTAAAATTGACATTTCCATACCACCCATGATTCGTATTAATTTGATTGTCCCGTGAATCAAATATCATATTGAGACTTACTCCATTTAAATAATAAGCAATATTATTAAATCCATTATTATTGTTATAATTGAAATGATGGGTGTAAATACCATTTGCAATATCAAGTTTCTCGTCGATAATCGAAGAATAACTATCTATATGTATTCCGGCGCCAACATAAAAATCTCTTTTAACCTTCCATGAAATCGTTTGATGGAATTTTAGATAATTGTATTGCATTGGCTCCATAAAAGAGCTAATATCAAAATTTACATTATTTTTATTTCTAGGAATTATATCAGAGCCAAGTCCGTAATTAGCTAGGGAAAATATATAATAACGCCAGTCTCCACTTAAAAATATTTTATTATCTCGAAGCATCACATTATTTTTAAAATTAACAATCAGCTGTTTTTTTTCGGAGTAGTTTATTCCAAGGTTAATGGCTGAATATTTGTCTTTTAAATTCTTTCCCTTAAAAGTATATTGACCCACTGCTCCATACACAAAACCTGTGGCAGGCTGAGAACCAATAAGCGGTATCACTAGAAAAAAACTGTTTTTTAATGGATTAATTACAAGAATAGAATCTCCCTTTTTGAAGACTTCTGGAAACGATTTTATTGGACATTTACTAATAGAATCTTTAGTTTTTTGGGCAATGGCACTGACTTGTATAAACAAAACCCAGATAAGAGTTGTAAAAGCAGTAGTCAAACATTTCTTTTTAAAGACATTTACCATTTTCCCGATTTAAAATTTGGGCTAAATTAACAATTACAAAAACAAAAATTCAAAAAAGTTAAATCAATTATTAAATACCAATTGCATTAAAAAAATAAGTAGATTTTAAGAAAACTTTAATTTGTATGTATTTATTAATGAGTATTTTTATAAAATAATTTAAAATAATACTATGAAAAAAATAATCTTCTCTATCGTACTAATTTTAGCTGCCATCATTGGGTGTAAAACAAAAAGTGATTCAAGTGATTCGAAAAAATTAGATATTGTTTTCGAATCGAAAAGCAACAGTACTGTAACAGGAACTGCTACTTTTGCTGAAAAGAAAGGTAAGGTGACTTTCGTAGCAAATTTATCAGGATTAAAACCCGGAGTTCATGCAATACACATTCATGAAAAATCAGACTGTACGACTTCTGATGGGAGTTCGGCTGGTGGACATTGGAATCCAACCTTCAAAAATCATGGAAAATGGGGAGTTGGTCAATATCACCGAGGAGATATTGGTAATTTTACTGCCGATGAAAAAGGAAATGGAACCATCACCTTAACCACTGACGAATGGTGTATTGGCTGTGAGGATAATACAAAAAATATCCTTGGAAAAGGTCTTATCGTTCATAAAGACACAGATGATTTCACCTCACAGCCTTCAGGAAATGCTGGTGCAAGAGTTGCTTGTTCTGCAATCATCAAGTAAGAAAATATAGAATACTACAAAATAACATGAATTTGTAATTTCAAAAAAATACAATGATTAACCCTTCGGCAAACGGTTGGATAGACAAATTTTTATTGAAGCAAAAAACTTCTACTTATTCCGATGTCATAGATTCAAATTTATTTTACAAAAAAGTTAGGGAAACAGGGTTTATTTACGGACACATAGTTTCTTTTGACACTCCCCTAAAAATCGAAACCAAAGGCTGGCTCGAAAACGAAATTTCAAAATTAGCATTGCTCAACTCATTATATGGTATATATGGGCTGACTACTAAAGAGAAAAACCCTGAAAAATTTATCTTAAAGGCTGTTGCATTCTACAATGAGATGAATCCTGAAGGTTTTAATTTATTCAAAAAAGTACTGCCTAATAGTTCATCTTCTTTAAATTTGGAAAAAATAATCGATAGTAGAGTCCAAACAAATATCGATATTATTAGCAAAAATTTCTCCCACATTGTAACTAATGCATTGCTTTTTATTGATGTTTTGGCTTTTCGCCAATACTTAATTAGCGGTTTAATATCCGAAAAATATCTAAAAAGAATAGAAGAAACCATCGTAAGTATCGTTTCATTGGCTTTGAAAACCAAATCAAACAAATCAAAACACGATGATTTGTTGATAAAACTTTTCGAATCGTCTGTTCGTTACAGCAAATTTTCAAAATCCAATATCCAAAATTTAGAAGAATTAAAGCTAGATTATTTCACTAATGAATTAGAAAAAAAATATTTGATAGACATGGCCGGAATGGCGTTATGGAGTGATGGAATTATCGAAAAAAACGAAGCTTATTTTCTACATAAACTCGCAGAAACAATGAATATTTCGGATGGTTTTGTATCTGAAAGTATAGAAAAAACGAATGAATTTATTATCAACTACAAAAAAGAGATCCCTTATTTTAATTATTCAAATCCCGTAAAGCATTTTTATGAGCAAACCTCTCAGACAGTAATAAAACTAATCGCTCGAAATAAAAACAGATTAGTTAAAGAAATTGTACAAAGCAAGGAATTGATGCTATTATTAGCTTATTCAACCCAAAGAGATTTAGACGATAAAGAAAAGAAAAAAGTGCGAAAACAATTGCTAGACATTTGCAAAACTATTCCTTCGTTAACTATATTCTTACTTCCAGGCGGCGGTTTGTTACTTCCTATTTTAATTAAATTTATCCCAACAATGCTCCCTTCTGCCTTCAATGAAAACCTTGATAACGAAGACTGATAAATTTAATTATTCCGAAAACTTCAATTGATATACTTCGTCTAAATCCTCGTCAGAACTAAAATTCACGTTTAAATCAGTCACAAATCCAGAATTTAATCCATAAACCCAACCATGAAGGGACAATTCTTGTCCATTTCTCCAAGCAGATTGTACAATCGAAGTTTTAGCCAAATCAAAAACTTGTTCTATCACGTTAAACTCAACAAATTTATTGAATCGTTCCGTTTCATTCTCAATAGAGTCCAATCCCTTTTTGTGCAAACGATATATATCTTTAATATGACGAATCCAATTATCAATAATCCCGATAGATTCATTTTTCATTGCTGCTAAAATACCTCCACAACCGTAATGACCACAAACAATAACATGCTTTACCTTCAAAACGTTTACCGCATAATCCAAAACACTCAGCATATTCATATCCGAATGTACCACCATATTGGCAATGTTTCTATGTACGAAAACTTCACCCGACTTTGCGCCAATGATTTCATTTGCAGGAACCCTGCTGTCAGAACAACCTATCCATAGCAATGGCGGAGTTTGACCTTGAGCTAAATTCTTGAAATAATTAGGATCTCTAGATAAAGTAGATTCTACCCATTTTTTGTTATTGTCTAATATTTTTTTGTAGAAATCGTCCATTTTATATTTATTTTTTGAAGCCAATCCAGCTATCCATTGCAAAATTGAATAAAAATTATTATTTTATAATGCTGTAAAAGGAGCTTCTTTTAGTCGCTTTTTTACAGCGATAAAATTAATCATTTTTTTTTCAATCTTTTCATTTCTATCTGGGCTAATTTTGTAAAAAAATAATAGAATTTATATTATAATTAAAAATGATAGTTTTTTATATTTGCATAATAAAATACTATTTTTTATGACAATTACACAACTTCAATATGTTTTGGCTGTTGCCGAACACCGAAATTTTACGCTTGCCGCCGAAAAATGCTTTGTTACCCAACCCACATTGAGTATGCAAATTCAAAAAATAGAAGAAGAACTCAATATCCTGATTTTTGACAGAAGCAAGAAACCCATTCAACTCACTGATATTGGTCAAAAAATAGTTACCCAAGCAAAAAATATTGTCAACGAAGCAGGTAAAATAAAAGACATTGTAGAATATCAAAAAGGATTCATCGGTGGCGAATTTAGATTGGGAATTATCCCAACAGTTATGCCTACCCTTTTACCAATGTTTTTGAATAATTTCATCAAAAAATATCCAAAAGTAAAACTCATCATCGAAGAACTAAATACTAATGAAATTATTCTACATCTAAAAAATGGGCATCTCGATGCAGCAATAGCAGTAACACCTTTAGAAGACGAAAAAATAAAGGAAATTGTTCTCTACTACGAACCATTTGTGGCCTATGATCCTGGCAATTATAATATTTCACATAAAGAGGAAATAGAAATATCTGATTTGAATCTTAGCGAAATTTTGCTCTTGCAGGACGGACATTGTTTCCGAGACGGGATTTTAAATTTATGCAAAAACCAAAATGCTGTTTCCGATAATTTATTTCAACTCCAAAGCGGAAGTTTTGAAACTTTAATAAAATTAGCTGATGAAGGATTGGGAACGACACTTCTACCTTATCTGCACACTTTAGAATTAAAGGAAAAAGACAAATCAAAATTGAGACATTTTAAGGAACCTAAACCGGCTCGAGAAGTGAGTTTGATTTACCCAAAAAGTGAACTAAAAATTCATATAATTGATGCTCTTAGAAATACTATTTCAGGAGTTATAAAGGGCGCAATCACTTTTCAAAATGTTCAAATTATAAGCCCATTACAAAAAAAATAAAAAGTTTATTTATTTTGCAATATTTTTTCATAATTACTATTCACAATGATTAAATATTGTTTTAGCTCAGGTCTTGCTTCAGTGAAGCGTTGTAGCCAGATTCTCAATTGTTCAATTTCGTATGGTAACAGGGCTTTTATTGCTTTTTCTAATTCTTTGCAAAAAAGTATTGGATCAAAACTTACTCTTTCGAGTATAGATTTTGTGTAATCAAACATTAATTTTGACATATCTTATAAGATTTAAAATTAATAAGTTAAGTAAAAACATATTTTATTTTTATAAATAAAATACAATTATAAAAACGCCCTTTTGTGTTTAATATTGCATTTAAAAAAAATTAGATTTTTTTAGCTCTAAACATTTCCCTTTTTCCTGGCGGACCTTGTAGCTTTTCGACCGTGAATCCTACTTCAATCATACTTCTTTTAACTACTCCTTTTGCTGCATAAGTTACTAATATCCCATTATTTTTAAGCGCATTATACATTTTTTGAAAAATAGCCGTACTCCATAATTCTGGTTGGGAATTATAACCGAAAGCATCAAAATAAATTAGGTCAAACTTTTCATAATCATCAATTTCTTCAAAAAATTGTTTTCTTTTAGTGAACGAAAAATTATTTCTCAAAACAAATGGTTCTTCCCAGTTGCATGCGTGCATTTTATCAAAAATTTTTCTTTCAATTTCGGCATTCAACTCTGAAACGTAATTCATTAATAAAACTTCATCTATCGAAACTGGATAGGCTTCAACTCCAACATAATGAATATTTTGATACAATTTTTCGGATTCTAAAAAGGTTATGAAGGCATTCAAGCCTGTACCAAAACCTATTTCTAATATAGAAATCGATTTGTTTTCAAACAAGGAAAGCCCGTTCTTTATAAAAACGTGTTGCGCTTCCTGAATGGCGCCAAATCTAGAATGATAGCATTCATCCCATTCTTTGATATGGATAGTAGTAGATCCATCGCGTGTTTGAATTATTTCTCTTTTCAAAATAGACATTTGAGTTATTATTGTGAAACGCTATATGCAGGCAAATTTAATTAAAAACTAATAATTATAATGCTCAAAAAATCTAATATTTTCATAAATCGCATAAAATAGACTCCCTTTTTTAAAGTGTTTTTATAATTTAAATAAATCGTATTTAAATGCTATAATTAATAGACTTTTGACAAGGATGTTGCCGATTTTTATTTAATTTTGCAAAAACAAAAATTTGATTTCCATCTCCATTTTTTTTAGGAGAAAACCATATTTAAAATATTTTTAAAACATAATAAAAGATTATGAATACAACCCAAACTAACAAAATTGAAATAATAAAAGCCATAACTTCAAAAATTAATGAAGTTGATTTTGATAATTTACATTTTGGTGAAATTTTTACAGATCATTCGTTCGAATGTGATTTTACAAATGGTGAATGGCAAAAACCAATAATCAAACCTTATGCTCCGTTTTTATTAGATCCATCCGCAAAAGTTTTTCATTATGGCCAAGCCATTTTTGAAGGAATGAAGGCATACAAAGATGATAATAACGACTTATGGTTGTTTAGACCCAAAGAAAATTTCAAACGATTCAACAATTCGGCAAAGAGAATGGCCATGGCCGAAGTTCCAGAAGAAATTTTTATGGAAGGTTTAAAACAATTGTTGCGATTGGATGAAACTTGGATAAAAAAAGGAAAAGGAAACACGATGTACATAAGACCGTTTATGATCGCTACAGGAACTGGAGTGATTGCAAATCCGTCGGACGATTATAAGTTTATGATTATTTTATCGCCTGCAAAATCCTATTATTCAGGTGAAGTAAAAGTTTTAATTGCTGAGCATTTCAGTAGAGCTGCAAACGGTGGTATTGGAGCTGCAAAAGCTGCTGGAAATTATGCAGCACAATTTTATCCAACAAATTTAGCTAACAAAGCCGGTTTTCATCAAGTAATTTGGACAGATGATGCAACGCATACAAAACTGGAAGAAGCTGGAACAATGAATGTATTTTTTAGAATAAACGACACTTTATATACTGCTCCTACAAGCGAAAGAATTCTTGATGGCGTGACTAGAAAAAGTCTAATTGACATGGCCAAAAGAGAAAATATAGAAGTAGTAATTCGCCCTGTTCTAGTTTCGGAACTTGTTGAAGGTGCCAAAGACGGAAGTTTGAAAGAAATTTTCGGAGCTGGAACTGCTGCAGTAGTAAATCCAATTACTGGATTTTCTTACCAAGATGTTTATTATGAATTGCCAAAAATCGAAAATTCATTAGCATTACAACTTAAAGATAAATTAACAAACATTCAACATAAACTAGCCGAAGACACTTTTGGCTGGACAGTAAAAATCTAGTTTGCTGGGTTTAGCGTTCGAAAGATAAATTTAAAAAAAAGCGATTTTCAAATTGAAAATCGCTTTTTTTATTGGGGTTTTTCTGGAAGAAATTATTTAATGAATTACCCCGAGGCAGAGCCATCGAGGTATCAAACGGAAGAAAGTAACTTTTTAGTTTTATGAAAACCTTAGGTTTTCAAACTTTCCTCTCCAACCCCGAGGCAGAGCCTCGAGGAATTCAACTGATTAAACAGCCTGATGCTATTTTAAAATTTTAGAAAAATCTGGTTTAAAATAATTGGGTCCTTTCATCACTTTTCCATCTTCGCGATAAATGGGTTTTCCATCTTGACCCAGTTTACTCATGTTGGAGCGTTGAATTTCGTCGAAAACTTCTTCTATTTTATGTTGTAAACCGTGTTCGATAATAGTACCACAAAGAATATACATCATATCACCCAGTGCGTCGGCGATTTCTATTAAATCATTATTCTGAATGGCTTCAAGGTATTCCTCGTTTTCTTCTTTCATCAAATTGTAACGAAGCCTATTCTTAGTTTCCCCCAAATCAGCTCTAGGAGTTTCGCTATGACCAATGACAAATGCCGTATGAAATTCTTTGACTGCGTTGATTTGCTTTTGCATAATTTTATTTGATTAAATGAAGTGGCAAATTAGCAACTTTTACTAAACAAAACCCTAAATTTGTCCAAAAAATTTAAACTATGTTTAGTCAAGGACAATTGTTGTTTGCCGGCTGTTTTTTTATTGCTTTTGTTATCGCAATGATTTATGCCTATCGAAAAGATGCGAAGTTGCATAAAACTTTTTATAAAGGAAATTATAAAATTATAATTGGATTTGCCCTTTTTATCTTGATTTTGTTTTTGATAAAAACATTTTTTAAACGATAGCAATTTTCATTTTTGGAAATAAAAAAAAGAATGCTATAAATACATCCTTTTTTTAAAATCAATTATTTCTTAGTTTTCTAAAGGTAGAAAACCATAATTTTTAGAGTAGTTCAACATTTGTTCAGTAAATGATTTTGGTTGCGTTACTTCTATAGAAATTATGTTTCCTTTTTCGTCTAATTTTGGAACCAAAACAGGATTCACAAAACCACTATAAGGCGCAGATGTAAATTGTTTGTTTCTTTCTAATACTTCGGCGTGTATTTTCTGGTCTACTTTAACACCAAAATCTTCTACCAATGCTTTCCCGGCGACATAATCACCTTCTGATTTTATTCGTTGAATTTCGCGTAATAATTGTCCGAACAAATCGTGAAGTTTGTCATAATCCGTAATGTTGAAATAAGTTTTTCCGTCACGTGTGATTTTTTCGATTACATTGTCAACTTTTCCTTTTTCGAAAACCCAGGCACTCACAAACTGTCGGTTGCGCATATGAGCTTCTTCAATATCTGCTCCTGGTTCTAATCGAATTAATTGCATCATTAATCCATTTCGAATGTATCCATCATAAGATTCCATTCCCATTTTTTTCCAATCGTCAACCAAACCAAGTTCTTGTAATTTTGGATTAAAAACATAGTACAATCCTACTAAATCAGCTCTTCCTTCTTCGAGAGCGGAAGCATAACTTTTTAGAGTTTCTTTTGGCGTTCCCACGCCTGAATTTATTTGTCCCGATGCATGACCAACCACTTCGTGCAAGGCCGTATGCATTTTATCTCCTAATTCAGCATATTTTTCAGCTAAGGCAATTTCTTGGTCATCATTGGCAAATTCCTTCAATCTTCCTTTTCCCCCAGCTTTAGAATACGAATCTAAAATGTTTCCTAACGAAACTGATTTTGAACCATGTTCGGCTCGAATCCAATCGGCATTTGGAAGGTTTACACCAATAGGTGTCGCTGGAGAAGAATCGCCAGATTCACCTGCAACAATAACTGTTTTATAAGAAACACCAACCACATTTTTCTTTTTGTGTTCCGGCATCAAAGGTGAATTATCTTCAAACCATTGTGCGTTTTTAGAAATAACCTCCATTTTTTTCGACATATCAAAATCTTTAATTTGGACCATACTTTCATATGAACCACGATATCCTAACGGATCATTATAAACCTCAATAAAACTGTTGATATAGTCAATATTACCTTCGGTTGCCTGAAGCCAGGCAATATTATAATCATCCCAAGTTTGTAAACTTCCTGTTTTATAGTAGCTTATCAATAATTCTAATGCATCGGCTTGATTTATGTTTTCAGCTACGCTTTTTGCTTTTTCCAGCCAATAGATTATTTTGTCGATAGCCGCTCCATACATACCGCCGCTTTTCCATACTTTTTCTTCTAATTGTCCTCTTGTATTGCGAACTAATTTAGAATTTAAACCATATGAATAAGGTCTTTTTGCATCAGGACTTGCTTTTTTAGCATAGAAATCTTCAGCGGCTGTAACTGATATCCCTTTATCATAAAAATTAATTGCAGAACCTTCTAACAATCCTTTTGATTCATCAAGATTTACTTTTTTTGCATCGACATCATTAAAAATAACATCAGTTATTTCCGGAGACAAAACCGTTTTAGTTTCATTCATCAAAACATTAAAATATTCTTTAGAAAAATCTGGTTTAATTTTAGCTGACGAATAGTGGTGATGAATTCCATTTGCAAACCAAACTCTTTTGAGGTAAATTTCAAAGTTGTTCCAGTCTTCGTTAGTTTTCTCCCCTGAGTAATTATTGTAAATATTCTCGAGCGCTTTTCTAATTTTAAGATTATATTTATAATGCTGATCCCAAATAATATCTCGCCCTGAAGTTCCTGCTTGAGTAAGATAATATACTAGTTTTTGCTCTTTCAGCGATAAATTTTTCCAGCCTGGAATTTGATAACGCAATACTTTTATATCGGCAAATTGCTCTGCAACATATTCAAAAGGGTGATTTTCGATCGTTTTTACTTCAGAAGATTTTATTTGTGCGTTACAAATAAAAGAAAATCCAACTGACATAAAAACACCTGTGATTTTAAGTAATTTCATTATTAAAGATATTTAGTTATTTTATAAATAATATTTTAACAAATATATATATTCTTTAAATATAACACAATAATTAACATTTATTTGGAGCCAAATCAAACAATACAATAGTATTTACGGCGATTAGTGTTTTATTGTTATTTATGTAACTTTTTGATATATTGAGATTTAAATATAAATTAGAATATCTGTAATTCTATGAATCAAAATTAAAAGAGATTTTGATTTATTGCATTAAAGCAAGTTATACATATTAATAAAATTTTTAACTTTACAACAGAAATTAAAACTTTTATTATGAGAATTTTAAAGTACCTATTCCTATTATTATTACTTAGTTTGATAGCATTATTCATTTTTGTAGCAACACAAAAAGGAAATTTCACAGTAGAAAGAAGTAAAATTATCAATTCACCAAAATTATCTGTATTTAATTACGTCAACAATTTTAATAATTGGAAAAATTGGAATTCATTGGCTATAGAAGATTCTCTAATAAACATAACA
>NZ_CAWURC010000011.1:0-44091 GCF_963925185.1 uncultured Flavobacterium sp.
ACTCCCCTAGCACTGATAGTAGCAAAATTCTTATGAGCCGAGGTTCGGCTCATAAGAGATTGTATTGGATTGAGGCCCGTTCGGCTTTCAGCCTCGGGTAAGGAAAATAGCTCCTGATTACTTTGTTTCTAGCAAGGACAACATTATATAATGTATAATCTTGCATATATATTGTATGTGTTTTTGTAATGGTCTATATTTGCATTCTTAAAATAATTAAACAATGATTAAGATTACTTTGCCCGATGGGTCAGTTAAAGAGTTTGTGCCGAATGTAACCCCTATGGATGTTGCTATAAGCATTAGCGAGGGATTTGCTAGAAATGTGATTTCGGCATCTTTTGATGGTGCAATTGTAGAAACCACAACTCCTTTGACAACGGATGGAAGTCTTATATTATATACGTGGAATGACGAAGGTGGCAAAAAAGCGTTCTGGCATTCTAGCTCGCACGTGATGGCCCAGGTCCTTGAAGAAATGTATCCTGGAATAAAACTGACTCTTGGGCCAGCGATCTCGAATGGATTTTACTATGACGTGGATTTTGAAGATCAAAAAATTACGGATGCTGATTTTAAAAAGATTGAGGATCGAGTTTTAGAAATTTCAAGAGAGAAGCACGAATTTAAATTGCGCTCTGTTTCGAAAGCCGAGGCATTAGAGACTTATAAAGATAATGTATACAAAACTGAATTGATTACGAATCTTGAAGATGGAACGATTACTTTTTGTGACCATTCTACTTTTACCGATTTGTGTCGTGGTGGACATATTCCTAATACCGGAATCATCAAAGCAATGAAAATCATGAGTGTTGCCGGTGCATACTGGCGCGGTGATGAAAAGAACAAGCAGCTGACTCGTGTTTATGGAATTTCGTTTCCGAAACAAAAAGATTTGACAGAATACCTGGAATTATTGGAAGAAGCGAAACGTCGTGACCACAGAAAACTTGGAAAAGAATTGGAATTGTTTGCCTTTTCGGCGAAAGTGGGTCAAGGGCTGCCTTTATGGCTGCCTAAAGGAGCTGCACTTCGCGATCGTTTGGAGCAATTTTTGAAAAAAGCACAGAAGAAAGCGGGTTACGAACAAGTGGTTACGCCACACATTGGACAGAAAGAATTATATGTTACTTCGGGTCATTATGCAAAATATGGCGCTGATAGCTTTCAGCCTATAAACACTCCAGCCGAAGGCGAAGAGTTTTTATTGAAACCCATGAACTGTCCACATCACTGTGAAATCTACAATGTAAGACCTTGGTCGTATAAAGATTTACCAAAACGTTATGCAGAATTTGGAACCGTTTATCGTTACGAACAAAGTGGCGAGTTACACGGCTTGACTCGTGTGCGTGGGTTTACTCAAGATGACGCTCATATTTTTTGTACTCCTGACCAACTGGATCAAGAGTTTAAAAATGTTATCGACTTGGTTTTGTATGTTTTTGGTTCTTTAGGATTCGAAAATTTTACGGCACAGATTTCGTTACGTGATCAAGAAAACAGAGAAAAATACATTGGTTCAGATGAGAATTGGGAGAAAGCAGAAAGTGCAATCATCAATGCTGCTGCTGATAAAGGTTTAAAAACAGTCATAGCTTATGGCGAAGCTGCTTTTTATGGTCCAAAGTTGGACTTTATGGTCAAAGATGCCTTGGGAAGACAATGGCAATTGGGAACCATTCAAGTAGATTACAACTTGCCCGAACGTTTCGAATTGACCTACAAAGGTTCTGACGATCAATTGCACACACCAGTAATGATTCACAGAGCTCCTTTTGGATCGATGGAGCGTTTTATTGCTATTCTAATTGAGCATACGGCAGGAAAATTCCCACTTTGGTTGATGCCAGAACAAGCTATTATTTTGTGTTTGAGCGAGAAATATGAAATATATGCGAAAAAAGTTTTAAATCTGCTAGAAAATCACGAAATTCGCGCCCTAATTGACAACAGAAATGAGTCAATTGGCAGAAAAATTAGAGATGCAGAGATGCAAAAAACCCCGTTTATGCTGATTGTAGGCGAGGAAGAAGAGAAAAACGGAACCCTATCTATACGTCGTCACGGACAAGAAGGAAAAGGGAATGTTAGCGTTACAGTTGAGGAATTTGCTGCAATTGTAAACGAAGAAATAGGCAAAACACTAAAAACATTTACAGTTTAACTTAAATTATAAAGCCATAGCAATAAGAAGCAATAGAGGTTATCAGCCTCGAGTAGAAAAAAAAGACGCCCATAGAATAAACAACCTAATACGTGGTGTGCAAGAAGTGAGACTTGTAGGTGAAAATATTGAGCCTGGAGTTTTTAAACTTTCGGAAGCGTTACGATTAGCAGACGAATTTGAACTAGATTTAGTTGAAATTTCTCCTAATGCAGAACCTCCAGTTTGTAAAATAATGGACTATAAAAAGTTCGTTTATATGCAAAAGAAACGGGAGAAAGAGCTTAAAGCAAAATCTACTCAAATTGTAGTAAAAGAAATTCGTTTTGGTCCTCAAACAGATGAGCACGATTATGAATTTAAAAGAAAAAATGCAGAAAAATTTCTAAAAGAAGGTTCAAAATTGAAAGCGTTTGTTTTTTTTAAAGGACGTTCCATTATATATAAAGACCAGGGGCAAATCTTGTTATTAAGATTAGCTACCGATCTTGAAGAATTTGGGAAAGTAGAAGCAATGCCCGTTCTCGAAGGAAAGAGAATGATTATGTTTATTGCTCCAAAGAAAAAGAAATAGTAATTAGGCAAAAGGCAAAAGGCAAAAGTTTTAAAACAATTGACTTATGGCTATGGCTTATCACTTGAAAATAAGTAAGTAAGAATAAATTAAAAAACTAGGAAAAAATGCCTAAAATGAAAACCAAATCTAGCGCCAAGAAACGATTTAAAGTTACTGGTACTGGAAAAATTAAAAGAAAGCATGCTTTCAAAAGTCACATTTTGACTAAAAAATCTAAAAAACGTAAATTAGCTTTGACACACTCAGCGCTAGTTCACAAAACAGATATGAAAAGCATCAAACAACAATTAAGAATTCTATAAGACTTCTTTAGGTTAAAACAATTTAAAATAACCTTGGAGTGGGCCATTAAGTACTTTCGATTCAATTCAAGTCGCCTTACTACAAAAAAACAGAAAAATTATGCCAAGATCAGTAAATTCAGTTGCTAAAAGAGCAAGAAGAAAAAAGATAATGAAGCAAGCCAAAGGTTTCTTTGGTCGTCGTAAAAACGTTTGGACAGTTGCGAAAAATGCGGTGGAGAAAGCAATGTGCTATGCTTACCGTGACAGAAAAGTGAATAAAAGAAATTTCCGTTCATTATGGATTCAACGTATTAACGCTGGAGCCAGATTAGAAGGAATGTCTTATTCAGAACTAATGGGGAAAATCAAAAAAAATAACATCGAATTGAACCGTAAAGTTCTTGCCGATTTAGCAATGAATCACCCAGTAGCTTTCAAAGCCATACTTAATAAAGTAAAATAAACGTTTTATCAACTCAATTTAAGATTACTTACTAAAGAGAAACCCAGTCGAAAGATTGGGTTTTTTGTTTTTAGGAGCACAGCATACCAGTTTACCAAAGCAGTAGTCCCGCTATTCATTTCAATCCACACCCAAAAACTTTGGATTTACATTACTATCGGGGCTAATTTATATCGTTTTGCTTATTTAACAACAAATTTTTATTGCATCAAAAAAATAGCATAAATAGCATAAATAGCATAAATAGTATAAATAACCCGTTGGGTGGAATTAAATTATTTGATTTTTAATATTTATTGGTCTGTCAAATACAAATTTATACTTAGAAAGTTAAAATTAAGTCCACCAAAATATTAAATTGCCAATTAAAAATATTAATTACGGAGTATATATTGTTATAGTCAAAACTTCAAAAGGAGATATTAGTAAAAAAATTGCAGTCAATTAACAAAAAAAAAACTTCCTCTAATGGAAGTTTTTTTGTTACAGACAAAAAATTAAAAATAGTATTTGGTTATTTTAAAGCTTCTTTCAAACCTTCAAAATCAAGTAAAACTTGGTCTCCGGAAATCAGATTTTTCAAGGCAAACTTCCCTTGGCTCATTTCTGCTTCGCCAACGATGACTGCATATGAAATTCCCCGTTTATCAGCATGTTGAAACTGTTTTCCCACTTTTGCATCATCAGGATATAATTCTACTTTTATCCCAAAACTACGCAGTTTTGTTATCGCCTTCATCGCATAAAAAGCTTCGTTTTCGCCATAATTAATAAACAATGCTTTTGAGGCTGAAGTTACTGCTTCTGGGAACAAACTCAGTTCTTCAATAACTAAATAAATTCGGTCCAAACCGAAAGAAATTCCAACACCGCTCACATTTGGCAAGCCGAAAATTCCGGTCAAATCATCATATCTTCCTCCGCCTCCAACGGAACCCATCGCAACTTGTTTTGGCGGAGCTACTTCAAAAATAGCACCCGTATAATAATTCAAACCACGAGCCAAAGTCACATCCAAATCTAAAATGGCGCTATTCAAACCCAGATTTACCACATTATCGCAAATAAAATGCAGTTCTTCCACTCCTTTCATTCCTTCTTCGGAAGCAACTAATAATGTAGAAAGTTGGTTGATTTTCTCCGAAATAGTTCCCGTAAAATTAAATAGCGGCTGCACTTTTTCGATAGCAGATTCCGAGATTCCTTTTTCTATCATTTCCTTTTTCACGCCATCCTCGCCTATTTTATCAAGTTTATCTAAGGCAATCGTAAAATCAATTAATTTATCTTTGGCTCCAATAACTTCGGCAATTCCAGAAAGAATTTTTCGGTTATTGATTTTAATTGTCACGCCTTCTAATCCTAATTCGCTAAAAACCGAATCGTACAATTGAACCAATTCCACTTCCTGCCACAAGGATTTTGAGCCCACAACATCGGCATCACACTGAAAAAACTCTCTAAAACGCCCTTTCTGCGGACGATCAGCGCGCCAAACCGGTTGGATTTGATACCGCTTAAACGGAAACTCAATTTCGTTTTGATGTTGCACCACATAACGCGCAAAAGGAACGGTTAGATCGTAGCGCAAAGCTTTCTCGGAGATACTTGATGTGAGTTTGTTACTTTCTTTATTTTGCAATAAAATAGTATCGGCTTTCGCCAAATAATCTCCCGAATTCAAAATCTTGAAAATCAATCGATCTCCTTCTTCTCCATATTTCCCCATCAGGGTTTCGGAGTTTTCGAACGAAGGAGTTTCTATAGGTTGAAAACCAAATTTTTCGAAATTGCTTTTGATAATCGATATGATATATTGACGTTTTGCCACCTCAGCTGGTGAAAAATCTCTTGTGCCTTTAGGAATACTTGGTTTTTGAGCCATTTTAATTAATTAGAAATTACGAATTAAGAATTTCAAAAAATAAAATCGATTTCTTCAAAATCGAAATTTGGAATTTGAAATTCGTAATTCTTTCTGCAAATATCTTATTTTTAAAATAAATATCCCATCTTCTAAAGCAAACTTGTAACAAAAATTGTAATTTCGTGTCAAATAGGCACTATGTTTAAATTATTCCGAGAAAACGTCCGCATTGCATTAGGCTCTATAAGAACGCAATTGTTGCGCACCATACTTACCGTATTGATAATCGCTATAGGAATAACGGCTTTGGTAGGGATTCTAACCGTAGTTTCGGCTTTGGAAAACACCATTTCGACAAAATTTGCATCAATGGGAGCTAATACATTCAACGTAAATCAGTACGGAAATGTCGTTCGGCGCCGTGGTGGTGAAGAACGGGTAATCATAAATCCTATCATTTCCTATCCCGAAGCAGTTAACTTCAAAAACAAATATAAGTTTCCGTTTACCGAAACTTCTGTTTCTTTTACGGCAACTACAAGGGCTGAAGTGAAATATGAAGCTACAAAAACGGATCCCGAAATCACAGTCTTAGGTGTCGATGAAAATTATATAACTAACTCCGGATTGGAAACAAATTCTGGGCGAAACTTTACTCCTTTTGATATCCAAAACAACACCTATACTTGCATAGTAGGTTCCGATTTTATGAAAGGATTGCTCAAAGACCTGAACCCAATCGACAAAATAATTTCTATTCGTGGAGCAAAATTCAAAGTAATCGGTGTGTTAAAAGAAAAAGGCTCCACCTTTGGTAATAGCCAGGATTTAAGGGTTTTAATTCCAATTCAAGTGGCGCGCTCCTTGTTTACCGCTCCCAATATAAATTATACCATAAGCATAATGGTTGCCCAAAAAGAAATGATAGATCAAGCTATTGATAATACCATTAATACGATGCGAAAAGTTCGCAAATTGAGTCCCGTTAACGATAATAATTTTGCAATTGTACGAAGTGATGACCTAATCAATAGGATTCTCAGTATTACACAATATCTTGGAATCGCTTCATGGATTATTGGCATCATCACTATTCTAGGGTCGTCTATCGCTTTAATGAATATTATGATTGTTTCGGTTACAGAACGGACAAGGGAAATTGGAGTTCGAAAAGCCCTTGGAGCAAAAAAATCAACCATCGCTTTCCAGTTTTTTATAGAAACCCTACTTATCGGCCAAATGGGAGGTTTTATTGGGATTATTTTCGGAATCCTAATAGGTTTTGTTATAGCAAGTGCAATGAGTTTTGCATTTGTAATTCCTTGGGGAGCAATTATGGCAGCGTTTATTACAAGTTTTATTGTTGCGGTAATTTCCGGTTTATATCCTGCAATTAAAGCTGCAAAATTGGATCCAATTGAAGCCCTGCGTTATGAGTAAAAAGGGTGCCGTTTAAAAACTCTTCTTGCTGAATACAGCCTTAATCATTCTGTCATTTCCATAAATATCTTTCCGTAGTTCGATGTCTTTAAAATTCATTTTTTTGAGTAAATCAACCGTTTCATTTCCTAAATACTGATTGATTTCGAAAAACAATTGACCTTCTTGAGATAAGTTTTTTTGTGCCAATGCCGCTATTTTTCTATAAAAAATAAGCGCATCCTCATCTTCAACAAACAGTGCCAAATGGGGCTCATTGTCCAAAACATTTTTTTTAATTTCTTTTTTTTCCAACTCTCGAACGTAAGGTGGATTAGAAACAATAACATCAAATTGCAAGTCTAATTCTTCGGTCTCCAAAATATTTTTTTGAATAAAAGTGACATTTACATCATTGATTATAGCATTTTTTTGGGCTGTAGCCAAAGCTTTTTCAGAAATGTCTATCGCAAAAACTTGAGTGTTTCGAATGTTTTTTGCCAAAGTAATGGCAATGCAACCACTTCCCGTTCCAATGTCAAGAATCCTTAAATTTTTGCCATTTTGTGGGACAACGCAATCGCTAATAATCCATTCTACTAATTCTTCTGTTTCAGGTCTTGGAATCAAAACAGCAGCATTCACCTGGAAATTTAAACCATAAAAACTGGTTTTTCCCAATAGATATTGAATTGGAATTTCTTGCTGCAAGTTTTCCAAAATCGAATCCCAAAGTTGCATTTCTTTATCAGAAAAAGTTAAATCAGGATTCAAAGCCAAGTCAATTCTTTTCAGCTGATGTTTCTCTTGCAGAATCAAATAGAAAAAACTCTCCGCTTCTCCATAACCATTAAGTAGCGAAAGTTTCTGAATAAATTCGGTCCTGTATTGTTTAATTTTCATTGGTTATTCTGGTTTTTATTAATTCACATTAAGAAAGTTAGTGAGCTAAATCCTTCAACATCCAAACCGGGCAAGAAACGTGACCAGTACTACCCATTGGTGAACTTATATATTCGAAACCTACTTTTTTATAGAGTTTTTGGGCATCATGCATAAAAGGCATTGTTTCGAGATAACATTTTTCGAAACCAAGTTCTCTAGCACTTTGCAAACATATTTCCATCATTTGACTTCCAATTCCCAATCCTCGAGTTTCTGGAAGAAAATACATTTTTTGCAATTCACAAATAGTTTCGACTTCGTTTTCGAGTGGCGCAACTCCTGCTCCTCCTATAATTTTGCCGTTGTTTTCGACTACAAAATATACCGATTTTGGCTTATTATATTCTTCAAACATTAAATCTAAATAAGGATCAGCATACGCAGTTCCTACTTTTGGAATATTCAATTCGTCAAAAATTGCTCTAATTAATTGCGCAACTGCATGATTATCTTTTTCCTCTATTTTTCTGATGATTGGATTTTCCATTTTTTGAAACACTTATTTTTTTTACAAAAATAGAAATTGTTTATTGTTATTTTTCAAAGTTTCTAAACTAAATCATAAACTCAAAAATGACTACTTTTGTAATTGTGAAAACATACGAAAAATATATGCTCCGTTGTATTGAATTGGCAAAAAATGGTTTGGGAACAACATATCCCAATCCGTTAGTTGGCAGCGTGATTGTGTATGACGGTAAAATTATTGGAGAGGGTTGGCATATAAAATCCGGCTCCCCACATGCCGAAGTTAACGCCGTAAATTCCGTAAAAGACAAATCCTTGTTAAGGAAATCGACTCTTTATGTGAGCCTGGAACCGTGTAGCCATTTTGGAAAAACACCTCCTTGTTGCGATTTAATTATAGAAAATGAGATTCCAAATGTCGTTATTGGAACCGTCGATCCCAATATAAAAGTGGCAGGAAAAGGCATCAGAAAATTAATTGAAGCCGGCAAAAAAGTAACTGTTGGCATTCTTGAAGACGAGTGTAAAGAATTAAACAAACGGTTTTTTACTTTTCACGAAAAGAAAAGACCCTATGTTATTTTGAAATGGGCTGAAAGTAAAGATGGGTTTATTGCCCCAATAAAAATACCTCGTAAAGAACGAAAACCAGTTTGGATAACAAATGAATTTTCACGACAGTTAGTTCATAAATGGCGAAGCGAAGAACAAGCCATTCTTGTGGGAACCAACACAATTGTTGACGACAATCCAAAATTAGACGTGAGAGATTGGGTAGGAAATAATCCGACAAGAATTGTTTTAGACCCCAATAATCGCATTCTGAAAGACAGTCATGTATTTGATAATCAAATAAAAACAATAATTTTTTCGAAATCAATTTCGTCTAGTACTAAAGAAAACATTATATTTGAGGGAATAAATTTCGAACAGAATGTAGCACAACAAATCCTGAAAATATTGTATAAGCGCCAAATTCAATCGGTAATTATTGAGGGTGGCAACCAAACTTTGCAAACTTTTATAGACGAAAACCTTTGGGATGAAGCCCGATTATTTATTGGAAACAAAAGCTTTGAATCAGGAATCAAAGCGCCAATTATAGCTTTAAAAAACATTGAAAAGCAATCGATTGCCAACGATGAACTTCTAATATCAAGAAACTATGATTAATACCATCATTTTTGATTTTGGCGATATTTTTATCAATTTAGATAAAAAAGCAACTGTTAATGCCTTAAAAAAACTTGGGTTGTCAGAATGGAATGAAGATATAAATCAATTAAATTTAGAATTTGAAACCGGAAAAATCTCCAGAAAAAACTTTCTGCTTGGCATTCAAAAACAGGTTCCTAACGCTTCTATTGACGAAATACTTGATGCTTGGAATGCAATTCTTCTCGACTTTCCTTTATATCGCTTGGAATTTTTACAGAAAATTTCAAAAAAATACCGTTTGTTTTTATTAAGTAACACCGATTCTATTCATATTGACAAATTCGAGCAAGAAAGCGGAATTTCATTTTACCGCGATTTTTACCAATGTTTCGAAAAAGTATATTTTTCATTTGAGATCGGGATGAGGAAACCTGATACGAAAATTTTTAACAGTCTTTTAAAAACGCATGAATTATTTGCCAAACGAACTTTATTTGTTGATGACAAAAAAGAAAATACAGATGCAGCTCATTCAATCGGAATGAATGTATGGAATTTGCAAGTTGGTAAGGAAGACGTCATTGATTTATTTTCCATAAAAGATTTTGAGCTATGAAAAATTCAATGGCAATTTCAAATTTCTATAAAATCTTAAAAAAAATTTGGTAGACACATACAAAACCATAGCATTTTCTTCTCCTGAAGTTCTATTTAAAGACAAAAACAGTAAATTTTTTGGCTATGCATTTCCCATTCAATCCGAAGCAGAAGTAAAACCCATAATCGACACATTACGCAAACAACACCCCAATGCCGGACACTATTGTTATGCGTATCAAATTGGCACAGAAACGATAACCTATAGAGCAAATGATGATGGTGAACCCAGTAATAGCTCAGGGATGCCTATTTATGGGCAAATACAGTCCTTTGCCGTTACTAATATATTAGTCGTGGTTGTGAGAGTTTTTGGTGGCACAAAATTAGGTGTTGGCGGATTGATTTCGGCTTACAAAACTTCGGCACTATTAACACTTGAAGCTTCTGAAATAATTAAAAAAACCATCAATATTCATTATCTTGTATCATTCGATTACAAGAATATTAATAAAATAATGCGAGTTATTAAGAAAAAAAACATGGAAATCGTTAACCAAAAAATGGAAATGAGTTGTGAAATAGAAATTCTTACTCGAAAAAAAAATGCCAAAATGATTTTCGACATTTTTAATTCGATGTTTGAAATTGAAATAAAACTAAAAGAATAAAACAAAAAAAGCTATTTCTATTATCATATCGACAAAGAATATTACATTATTCCACTTTATCTAAAATATCCAAAATATATTTTGGGGGAGCTATTGGTCTCCCAGTTTTCATGTCTACAAACACTAAAATAGAGTTCCCCGTTGTTAACAACTCATTCTTATCGTTGTATAGCTCATAGTCAAATTCAATCTTTATGGACGTCTTATTTTTTAATATCGTTTTTAGTGTCAAAAGCTCATCATAATGAGCGGGCTTTTTATAATTTATGGTTAAAGAAACTACAGGAAGCATAGTTCCATTTTCTTCCATCCATTTATAAGAAATCCCTCTGTTTCTAAGCCATTCGACTCTTCCAACTTCGAAATATTGAGCATAATTTCCATGATAAACTACACGCATTTGATCAGTTTCCGAATAGCGCACACGAATTTTAGTTAGATGATATTCCATTAATTATTGATTATAAAGTTTAAATACAAATTAGTTCCATACAACAATTTTTTATTAAATTTGTATGCATTTTATTTTTTTTTAGACAAATTTATTCACATATTTGTTACCCTGAAAAAGAATTGATAATTCAAGCCTTTTTTAATTTAGAAAATATTACCAACCCAAAAATAATTTAACCAATTTATGAACAAGACTGCTCAATCAGTATGGGAAAACTGTTTGTCTTTTATAAAAGACAACATTCAAGATCAAGCCTACAAAACTTGGTTTGAACCAATCAAATCAGTTGAACTTACCGATAATGCATTGTACATTCAAGTTCCTAGTAAGTTTTTCTACGAATGGCTAGAAGAACATTATGTTAAATTATTAAAAGTAGCATTGACCAAAGAACTCGGGAAAAATGCAAAGTTACTCTATAAAATTAAAATGGAAAACACTTATGGCAATAAACAACCATTTACTGAACAATTGCCTAGTGCTAATCGAGTGCCCATGAAACCACAAGATGTTGACGCCCCTTTTAAAAATTTAAATCCGGAATTAAGAAATCCTTTTGTAATTCCTGGAATTCGAAATTTAAAAATCGAATCCCAATTGAATGCAAATTATAGTTTTGACAATTTTCTCGAAGGCGATTCTAATAGATTAGCACGCTCGGCAGGTATGGCTGTAGCTAATAAACCTGGTGGAACTTCCTTTAATCCATTATTGATTTTTGGAGGTGTAGGTTTAGGAAAAACGCATTTGGCTCATGCAATCGGGGTTGAAATTAAAGATAAACACCCAGAAAAAACTGTTTTATATATTTCAGCAGAAATTTTCACACAACAATATATCGATTCGGTAAAGAAGAACAATCGAAATGATTTCATCCATTTTTACCAACTTATCGATGTATTAATCATTGATGATGTTCAATTTCTTTCTGGGAAATCAGGAACTCAAGACGTGTTTTTCCATATTTTTAACTATTTGCACCAAAATGGGAAACAGGTAATTCTGACTTCAGACAAAGCGCCTGTAGACATGCAAGATATAGAACAAAGATTATTATCTCGTTTTAAATGGGGGTTATCTGCAGAACTACACCAACCTGATTATGAAACCAGAATTTCTATCCTAAAAAATATTTTATATCGTGATGGTGTTGAGATTCCTGATGAAATTATCGAATATGTAGCCAGAAATATCAAATCGAATGTACGAGAACTTGAAGGCGCAATTATTTCCTTGATTGCACAATCTTCTTTTAATAAAAAAGAAATTAATCTAGAACTTGCAAAAAGCGTTGTTGAAAAATTCGTAAAAAATGTAAAAAGAGAAATTTCAATCGATTACATTCAAAAAATTGTTTCTGACTATTTTCAATTAGATTTAGAAACACTTCAATCCAAAACAAGAAAAAGACATATCGTTCAAGCGAGACAATTGGCCATGTTTTTTGCCAAGAAATTCACTAAAGCTTCACTGGCAAATATTGGTTCCCAAATAGGGGATCGGGATCATGCTACCGTACTTCACGCATGTAAAACCGTTGATAATTTGGTTGCAACCGACAAACAATTCAAGAAGTTTGTTGAAGATATCAATAAAAAATTAACGCTATAAACGCATTATGCCCCTAAAGATATTAATGGTTTGCTTGGGCAATATTTGTAGGTCACCATTAGCCGAAGGAATATTGGCATCAAAACTTCCTGCAGATAAATTCAACGTAGATTCTGCCGGAACAGGTTCTTGGCACATTGACCACCAGCCAGATGAACGTTCTATTGCCATTGCCAAAAAAAACAAAGTAGATATTTCTAATCAAAAAGGAAGACAATTCACCACTAGCGATTTTGATGCTTTTGACTACATATACGTTATGGATAATTCCAATTATTGGGATGTTATACAACTAGTGGAAAATCAAGAACAAACGGAAAAAGTGAAACTCATCTTGAATGAATTATTTCCCAATGAAAATATGGATGTACCAGACCCTTATTTTGGCATGCCAAACGGATTCGACTCTGTTTATAAAATGCTCGATAAGGCATGTGACATAATTGCCGAAAAACTTATTGAAAAACACTGTTAAATCATTTGTCTCTTAATATTCAAAATAGAGACTTCCTAATTTGACCTTCCAAGAATAAAAGCAACTTGAATGAAACCAACTAATTTTCCAGGAAAACTATACTTAATACCAACCACTTTAGGAGAAGGAGATCCTATGGATGTTTTACCCCAAACCGTGAAAAGAACAATTGATTTCATTGATGATTACATTGTAGAGAATGAAAAAACGGCTAGAAAATTCATAAAAAGCATTCAACCAGAGAAAATTCAAGCCACACTTAGACTAAGTGCTTTAAATAAATACACTGAAGTTTCTGAACACGACAAGATGCTACAACCTTGTTTAGAAGGAAAAAATATAGGTTTAATGAGTGAAGCGGGTTGCCCCGGAGTTGCTGATCCTGGCGCTGTCATTGTAAAATTGGCTCACGAAAAAGGAATCCAAGTAGTTCCATTAGTTGGTCCATCCTCCATTTTATTGGCGATTATGGCTTCTGGAATGAACGGGCAAAGTTTTGCATTTAATGGATACATTCCAATTGACAAAGCCGAAAAAAAGACAGCCCTAAAAAATTTGGAAAAATTATCCCAAGATAAAAACCAATCGCAACTTTTTATTGAAACCCCTTATAGAAATAATAAAATGCTCGAGGATATTCTTCAAGCCTTGAATCCGTCAACCTATCTTTGTGTTGCAACAGACATCACTCTGCCAACTGAATTCATAAAAACAATGAGAGCATCGGAATGGAAAAAAATAAAAGTTGATTTACACAATCGTCCTACCATTTTTATTATCCATAAAATGTAAAAAAAACCACGCAAAATTGCGTGGCTCTATTTATATCTCAAATATGTCTATTTAACTTTAGCATTAATATTAGCGACTATGAACGAAGTATCATAACCCCCAAATGATCTCATATAACTCCTAATCGAAGTTCCATAAGCATCTCTATAATATCTTTCTCCATTATTTCTGAGGTATTTTTTAACTGATCCAGCTCCTCCTAAATGGGCCGCAGCCAAAATCCCTGATTCAGTAATCAAAATCCCATTCATTATTATTCCTTCATATCTTTCGATTTCATATTTTAGTTTCCATTTATTTTTTGCCAAAAGAGCCACAAAGGCTTTTTCTTGCATTTTAGGGCTATTCAAAAATAATATACTATCGTGGATACCAACAGACTTTAAGGTTTCAATACCAAACTGGTATTTACCCATATAACCCAAAGAATTTGTTTTTTTGTATTTACCCTGAGATTCCTTCAAACCAATTGCTTCTTTGTAACCAACAAAGAATTTCCCTGTAAAAGGAACACTTAAATCAGTATCATCATTTTGTTTTTGGGATGGGAATAAGTAGTTTGCTTCTTCCGTTTCATTGGCAAGAAACCATTGGTTAGTATCTAAATCAAAGGGTTTAAAACCCGAGCTTAAAAAAGCAATAATAATAGTCAAACTTGTATAAAAAGACCATTTCTTTATCATAAATTGTTTTTCTTCAAACGCTGTCCCGTATTGAAATTTCTACGAGGCAAATATACAAAAAAATTAATAATACTGAAAATCAGTACATTAAACTTTTTTAAAAATACAATATAGAAAATTTGAATCCTCCGTGAGGCGAGTACTCAACCGTTGGAGCTGGAATTTTTAAAGTATTTAAAATCGAGAAAATAGTCTTCAAAAAATGGAATTTTTGTCTCAATTTTTGTAAAATCTACGTCCAAACTCAGGTAAAATTGTCTGGATCTTTCTGGTTTTTCGGTTAAAAATGGTGGATTATTCCCACCATTTCCCGAAATCATTCCATCCGCTCCATAACCCAACGCGAGATTGAGCCATATGGGTATTTTGGAATCTTTGTAAAATGAATGTAAATTGGCAGAAAGCCAATACGTTTGCCCGTTATAATCTTTTAGAATTTGTTCCGTAATTGAACTCCCCAACACCCCAGGTCTCAAAGCGGGATATTGAGTTGTATGAAAAGAGAACTTGGGCGTGATGCGTTGTTCGTTCCAAATTAATTCTTGCGAAACATACAAGGCTGTTCCGGTTGCATTCGCGTCAACGTCACCCATTGACGCTCCCCATTGGGATGAATAGCCATCCATAACTTCAACGGCGGTCAAAAACACAAATTTCAAGCCGGCTCCGTATACCAACTGCGTTTTGGTATCGGCTCCACTCCACTGCAACAATGCTGCGCCAGCTCTAGCCAAGGTGATACGATGAATAAAGATGGTCCACTTTATCCATTTGCATCCACTCTGAATTGTTATTTATAAAATGAAAATTGGATCTGGGATAGTCAGCATACCAAAGTTGGTTCATGCAAATCAAAGCGGCAGATCCCAATACTGCCTCGGAAACGAATACGGTATTGGTTCTTTTATTATTTAAAGTATCGGAAAGTGTAAAGAAATTGGCGAATGAACTTTGTGCAATAGCCGTTTGGAAAACTACCAAAAAAAGAAACTAATGGAGCTTTTTGAATTTCAAAATTATCTTTTTACGCCTTGACTGTTAATCCAATCAGAATATTTCTTGGCATTTTTTGTATGTTCTTTGAAAGTGGCGGCAAATTCGTGATAACCAAAACGATCTACGCTTGCGCAAAAATAAATAAAATTATTGTTTTCAGGATTCAAAACTGCTTCCAAAGCTGTAATGTCGGGCATCGCAATTGGACCTGGAGGAAGCCCAATGTTGACATAAGTATTGTATGGCGAAGTCATCGTCAAATCGTTATAAAACACCCTTTTAATCACTTGATTAAAATCATTTGCTTTCTTTTTAATAGCAAAAATAACCGTGGGATCGGCCTGAAGCGGCATTCCTTGTCGCAAGCGATTCAAGTAAACCCCGGCAATTCTTGGTCTTTCGTCCTTTTTAACTGATTCCTTGTGTACGATTGAAGCCAAAATTGTTGCCTCAATCGGAGTTAATCCTTGTTTAACTGCTTTTTCAGTACGCTCTTTGTTCCAGAAATTGCGGTATTCTTTAATCATTTTATCTCGGAATTTTTCAGCAGATGTGTTCCAATAAGTTTCATAGGTATTGGGAATAAACATTGCCAAAACATTCTCATCAGTAAAACCATTGTCTATTAGAAAAATAGAATCTTTAAACGATGTCAGCAATGAAATGCTGTCAGCTTCAATTTGAGAACCAACTCTACCCGCAAGATTCTCTAATCTTTCTTGATTGTTGAAAGCTAATTTTACAGGAATATTACTTCTCATAGCTTTGACCAATTCGTAATTATTCATTCCTTTGAAGAATAAAAAACGCCCCGGTTTTACGTTTTCTGGATAGCTTCTTTTATCTGCAACCATTTCAAAACGACTCCTATTCTCTACAAAAGGTTCTATTATTTTCTTGACATCTTCATAGCTGGAACCTGTTGGCACATAAACATAGACTTCATTTTCAGAAAATTTAGTGTTTATAGAAAAAATTTGTTGTGACAAAATAAATCCGTAAATCAGTAAAACAGCTATTAAAATGACTGATCCAATTGTTATTATTTTCTTTAAGTTCAAAACTATAATTTTTAAAATTGATTAATTATTAATTGAAAAATGGCTTCGTCTTTATAAACTCCATTTACCAAATTCCAATCTTTTTTTGTGCCAATAATTTGAAAGCCAAATTTAGTAAAAAGAGCGATACTGGCTTTGTTTTCTGTGCCAATATTTGCATACAATTGATGCACATTTAAATGATGAAAAGCATACTGAATCAAAAGTTCTAAAGCTTCGGAACCAATGCTCTGGTTTCTGTTTTCGTTTCCTTGAATGACAATGCCAACACCCGCCCTATTGTTCTTTGGATCAAAATCGAATAAATCGATTAATCCAATGGCTGGAAAATCCTGGTCTTGGCAAATCGCCAATCGCAATTGCTTGGCTTCATAGATGTCCTGTTGGGCATTTTCGAGATATTGTTTTACCAAAAAACGGCTGTAAGGCGTTTGTGTATTGCTCACTTCCCAAATGCTTTGGTCATTTTCCATCGCATAAACGAACTCCAAATCATTGGGTTCGAGTGCTCGAATGTAGATGTTATCGCCTTTTAATGTGATCATTTTAATAAATTACGAATTTGAAATTACGAATTACGAATTGACTTCTGTATAGAACCAATTATTTTTAATAGTTCTTCAACATCCTTCAATAAATTATCTGACTGTTCAATTGTTAAATAATCAGAATCTCTCAAAAGTCTAATCCAATATTTTGATTCTCTAGTTTCTTTATACGATATTGTAATCTTGGCGAAAAAGTCTGCTTTTGATTGACCCCCGATAGCCTCTTCAATATTTGCACCAATGGAAGTTCCACACCTTAACAATTGTTTAGATAAAACAAATTCTTTTTTTTCTTGAATCAAATATTTATAAACTTTTATTATCCTCAAAGTGAAATCATAACTTTTAGATTGAACTACATTTTCTGATTTAATAATTCGTAATTGCTAATTCGTAATTATGTTTATCTCTCCTTTAAACACAAATTCCGCTGGTCCTTTCAAGAAAACATTGGTAAACTGCCCGTCCTTTTCATCAAAGGAAACTTCTAATTTTCCACCTTCCACGTTCAAATGTATGGAGGTAGCTTTAGTTTTTCCTGTTGTATTCATGGCGATGGCCGCAGCAGTTGCTCCCGTTCCGCAGGAAAGCGTTTCGCCTTCCACGCCTCTTTCGTAAGTGCGAATTGAAAAAGTATCCGCGTTAATCTGTTTTACAAAATTGATATTACTTCCTTCTTTTCCATATAATTCTCCGTATCTGATTTTTGCTCCATTTTCTTTAATATTATAATTTTCTAAATCTTCTACCAATTGCACATGATGTGGCGAACCTGTATTTAGAAAGACATAATCTTCCGCAATCTTCACTGTAGCAACATCAATCATTTGAAGGGAAACTTGTCCGTTTTCGGAAATTGTGGCGTGATGTAAACCATCGGTTGCAATAAAAGTACAGCTATTTTCAATAATGTTCAGTCTTTTGGCGAAAGCCACTAAACAACGACCGCCATTACCACACATCGAACTTTGATTTCCATCTGAATTATAATAAACCATTTTAAAATCGGTAGTTTCATCATTTTCCAACAAGATAAGACCGTCTCCGCCTATTCCGAAACGCCTGTCGCACAAATGCGCAATAAGTTGGAGGTCATCTTTTGGAAAAAACCCCGAACGATTGTCAATAATTACAAAATCGTTTCCCGTTCCTTGGTATTTGTAAAATTCTATTTGCATTTAATTATATTGTGTTGCACAAAAGTACAACTATTAATGATACGTTAAAGATTGTTAAACGAGCGTTAAAGTATTTTTTTGAAATAGTATAATTTATAATTTTACGTTATAATTTCTTAAATGAGAACATAATTATGAAATGAGCATTCATAAAATGGCGTGTCTAAACCTATTGAAATATGCGAATTACATATTCCATAAAAAACAAATATTAAATACATATGAAACAATTCTCAAACCTATTTTTAGTATCATTACTAAGCGGAGCCACAACACTTGGTGCTTATAAATTGTTATTTGATAACAATGGTTATTTTTCAAAAAACAAAAACGCAATCGTAACTTTAGCTTCCAATTCGTATGGAAAACAAGTGGGATTATCGGCAGATAATGTCGATTTTACCGAAGCTGCCGAAAAAACAATCCACACGGTGGTTCACGTGAAAAATGTTTCGCGTAAAACTATTTCAAATCCAATTTTAGAATATTTTTATGGTTACAAAGGGAATCAACAACAGGAGCAAATCGGGACGGGTTCTGGCGTAATTATTTCGGAAGATGGCTATATCGTGACCAATAATCACGTAATAAAAGACGCGACAGAAATTGAAATTACACTGAACAACAAGAAATCGTACACCGCAAAACTCATTGGAACCGATTCTAAAATGGATATTGCCTTGCTAAAAATTGATGCCGGAGAAAAATTACCTTATACTACTTTTGCCAATTCTGATTCGGTGAAAATTGGCGAATGGGCTCTAGCAGTTGGGAATCCATATAATCTAACTTCGACTGTAACTGCGGGAATTATTTCGGCGAAAGCCAGAAACTTGGACTCAACCGGAATTCAATCCTTCATTCAAACTGATGCTGCCGTAAATCCAGGAAATAGTGGTGGTGCTTTGGTCAATACCCGTGGCGAATTGATAGGCATCAACACCATGATTTCATCTCCAACTGGGAGTTACACAGGTTATTCTTTTGCGATTCCATCAAATAATGCCCGAAAAATAATTGAGGATTTAATGGAATTTGGAAACGTACAAAGAGGCGTTTTAGGCGTTGAGGGAGGCGAACTTAACGCCTTGGCATCCAAAGAATTAGGTGTTTCTGAAACAGAAGGATTTTACATTAAAAAAGTTTCCAAAAATTCAGGTGCCGAAAAAGGAGGATTAGAAAAAGGGGATATTATTATAAAACTAGACGGCCAAAACATTGCCACTTTTGCTGATCTTTCGGGCTATATCAATACCAAAAGACCAAATGATAAAGTGGAAGTTACTTTTATCAGAGACGGGAAAAACAAGATTGCTCCTGTAGTTTTGAGTAAAAACGAGTTTTTTAGCACTGAATTCAAAGGCTTGGAATTAGAAAATATTGATGCTGTCGACAAAAACAAATTCCATTTGGATTATGGTGTAAAAATTAAATCCATCACAAATGAAAACTTAAAACAATATCAGGAAGAACTTTTAGGAAATATTATCATTAGTATTGATAACATGAAAGTAAAAGATCTGGAAACGGTTTCTAAAATTTTTAACAACAAAGAGGAAAACCAAAGTATCCGAATGGAAATGATCAACAAAAAAGGGCAACTCATTCAAATAATAATCTAATATTTAAAACCAAAAAAACTAGAGCCATCTTGCACAATCAAGATGGCTTTTTTTATTATAAAAATAATTACGCAATCGTTTTCGTGAAAGAGTATTAAATGATACTTTTGCACCAAATTTAAAAACTACATTTAATCCTTTTCAAATATGAAGAATACCATTTTATACGAAAAAGAAGTTTCCTCTCAAACCTCAAGACGAAGAGCTGGTGTAGAATTTATCAAAATCATAAGTGATCTGTGGTACGACAAATCGATTGAAATGGTTTTGTTCCGGAACCAATTAATTGATAGAAATGTGAGTGAAATAATCAACTTGCACGAGTATGCCCGAGAATTTGTGGGCAAGCCAATTTCGATTTTTGATTCTGTTGAAATTGCAAAAGCCATTTTTTCAATGAATTTGCCACCTTCAAAATTAGACATTGGCAAACTGACTTATGAATACCATTTGGAAAATGACAATTACCCGAATGCCAAATATTTTGTAATTGATAAATTAAAAAATGCCAAAAAAGCAGAAGAAATTCAGCCCAAGGATGTAGTGCTTTATGGTTTTGGTAGAATTGGACGATTACTAGCCAGAGAATTGGCATCAAAAATGGGGAAAGGAAACCAATTGCGATTGAGAGCTATCGTCACTCGGGATAAAAATGATTCCGTTTCATTGGAAAAAAGAGCTTCTTTGTTGCGTTACGATTCTGTTCACGGCGATTTTCAAGGTTCCGTAATTGCGGATCACAAAAACAATGCATTGATTATCAACGAAACAACCGTTCATATCATTACTGCAAATGGACCCGAAGAAATAGATTACACCAAATACGACATTGATAACGCACTGGTCATTGACAATACGGGAGCATTTACTACCAAAGAAGCATTGGCAAGACATTTTACTTCAAAAGGAGTTGAGAAAGTATTGCTTACCGCTCCTGGAAAAGGAGTTCCCAATATTGTTTATGGCGTAAACCACGATGAATATGATCCTGATGAAATTAATATTTTTTCGGCGGCATCGTGTACCACCAATGCCATAACACCAATTCTAAAAGTCGTAGAAGACACTTTAGAAGTTGTAAAAGGACATTTGGAAACCATTCACGCCTATACCAATGACCAAAACTTAGTCGATAATATGCATAAAAAATACCGTCGAGGAAGAGCTGCAGCCTTGAATATGGTAATCACCGAAACTGGTGCGGGGACAGCCGTGGCTAAAGCATTGCCCTCACTTACAGGTAAATTGACTTCCAATGCGATTCGGGTTCCGGTTCCTAATGGTTCCTTGGTTGTTTTAAGTCTAGAGGTGGCCAATAAAACCTCGGTTGCCGAGGTGAATGCCATTATGAAAAAATATGCGCTAGAAGGAGAATTGGTCGAACAAATTAAATATTCCTTGAATAACGAGTTGGTTTCTTCGGATATCATTGGCACTTCGGCACCAGCAATTTATGACAGTAACGCGACCATTGTTTCCAATGACGGCAAGAATATTGTGTTGTACATTTGGTACGACAACGAATACGGCTACAGTCATCAAGTGATTCGGTTGGCAAAATATATTGCCAAAGTAAGACGTTTTACCTATTACTAGATTGCATACAATATCAAATTCTATTTAAACAGAATATCCGTTTCGCTAATTTGAGACGGATTTTTTCATGCCGTTTAAATAGGTAAAACAGTGGTGCTTTTCACTTCCGAAATAATAAAAAAGCTGCTAATTAAGGAAACTCCTGGTAATACGGATAATTTCTTTTGGTGAAAAGTATGGTAACTTTCCATATCTGGTAAGACGATTTTGAGCATATAATCAAAACTTCCTGAAATAAAATTACATTCGACCACTTCGGGCAAATTCAAAATAGATTGATTAAATCCTTCCGAAACTTCAAAAGTTTGTTTAACGAGAGTGACTTGGCAATACACCATAAGGTTCTTACCTAATTTCTTCTTGTTTAAAATCGAAACATATTTTTCGATAATACCTTCTTTTTCCAAACGTTTCACGCGGTCATGCACCGGCGTGAGCGAAAGATTTATCTTGTTGGCAATATCCTTCAATGTCATGTGGGCATCAACTTGAAGAAGACGTAGAATTTTTTTGTCGGTTTCGTCCAAAATCATAGTTCAAATAGGATTAAATGAGTATTATTCAAAGATAAAAATCAGATTTTTTTTCGTTTCGGAATAAAAAAAGATTATTATTTAGAAAACTTTTATGTAAAAATATAAAATAAAATGAAAATTTTCTTAATTTAACAGTATATAACATAATAATTTCTTTCTATAGTACATTTGTCTATCATTATTTCACTAACAATTAAACTTACTATTATGATAATTGGAATCCCAATAGAAATTAAGAACAATGAAAACCGAGTTGGAATGACTCCCGCTGGTGTTACCGAATTTATAAACCACGGACATCAAGTATTTGTTCAACAAGGCGCAGGAGAAAATAGTGGTTTTAGCGACGAAGCTTATACTGATGCTGGAGCAGGTTTACTACCAACAATTGAAGCCGTTTATGCCATTGCCGAAATGATTATCAAGGTAAAAGAACCAATAGCCTCTGAATATCCTTTGATTAAAAAAGATCAACTCTTATTTACTTATTTCCATTTTGCATCATCAGAGCCTTTAACACATGCAATGATAGAAAGTAAAGCTATTTGTTTGGCATATGAAACCGTAGAAAGAACAGATCGCAGTTTGCCATTATTAATTCCCATGTCAGAAGTGGCCGGAAGAATGTCTATTCAGGAAGGTGCAAAATATTTAGAAAAACCGCTAAAAGGAAAAGGGATTCTTCTAGGAGGTGTTCCTGGAGTTCCTCCAGCAAAAGTGGTAGTATTAGGCGGAGGAATCGTGGGAAGTCAAGCGGCAAAAATGGCAGCTGGACTTGGTGCTCAAGTTACCATTATTGATGTGAGCTTACCTCGTTTACGTTATTTAACAGAGATAATGCCTGCAAATGTTACTACCCTAATGTCTAACCATTATAATATTTGCGAATCCATTTCAAAAGCCGATTTAGTTATTGGAGCAGTTTTAATCCCAGGAGCAAAAGCACCCCATTTAGTTACTCGTGACATGTTGAAATTGATGAGTCCAGGAACTGTAGTGGTTGATGTTGCCGTTGACCAAGGAGGCTGTATTGCAACCTGCGTCCCTACAACTCATGAAAATCCAACTTTTATAATTGATGATATTGTTCATTATTGCGTGGCCAATATGCCAGGTGCAGTTCCTTATACTTCAACTCTTGCTTTGACAAACGCAACTATACCTTATGCATTGCAATTGGCAAATAAAGGATGGAAAAGAGCTTGTTCTGAAAATGAAGAATTGAAAAAAGGACTAAATATCGCCAATGGTAAAATTGTTTATAAAGGGGTTTCCGATGCTTGGGGATTGCCGTTTTATGAAGTAGAAGCCTTTTTATAAGATAAATTTAAAAAAAAAATGCAACTTTAAAGTTGCATTTTTTTTTAATTAGAAAAATTATTTCCTGATTTTTTATGTAATTTGAAACATTTTACACTTTATGTTTTAATAAATGTATTAAATAATCGCCATAACCTGATTTGATCAAAGGAGTAGCCAAAATTTCTAGTTGCGCACTACTGATAAACCCTTGGCGCCAAGCAATTTCTTCAATACAACCCACTTTTAACCCTTGACGTTCTTCAATTACTTGAACAAATTGACCCGCTTGCATGAGACTATTAAAAGTTCCCGTGTCTAACCAGGCCGTCCCCCTATTTAAAATACCCACTTTTAAAATTCCTTTTTCTAGGTAAACCTTGTTCACATCCGTGATTTCATATTCCCCTCTGGCACTTGGCCTGATATTTTTGGCAATTTCCACAACCGAATTATCGTAGAAATACAGTCCTGGAACAGCATAATTAGATTTCGGTTCTACTGGTTTTTCTTCGATAGACAATGCCTTAAAATTTTCGTCAAATTCAACCACGCCATAACGTTCGGGGTCCGAAACGTGATAGGCAAAAACAACCCCTCCGGTTGGATTGGTGTTGGACTGTAACAATTCGTCCATGTTCGCTCCAAAGAAAATATTATCCCCCAAAACCAGGGCAACACTGTCATTGCCTATAAATTCCTCACCAATTACGAAAGCTTGCGCCAATCCATTTGGAACAACTTGTTCGGCATAACTAAATTGGCAACCGATAGCCGATCCATCTCCCAACAACTTTTTGAAATTAGGCAAATCATGGGGAGTCGAAATAATTAATATTTCATTGATTCCAGCCATCATCAAGGTGGACAATGGATAATAAATCATGGGTTTGTCATATACCGGCATCATTTGTTTGCTCATCGCTAATGTCAATGGGTGCAAACGAGTGCCAGATCCACCGGCTAAAATTATTCCTTTCATTTTTTTAGGTGTTTTCGGTTGTCAGTTGTCGGTTGTCGGTTGTCAGCATAAACGGAGAACGGATAACAGATAACAGACAACTCATTTTATAATCTCTTCAACATTCTTTCAAGACTTACTCTATAATCAACCGCTCCTATTCCATAAACCGCTTTAATCTTTGATTTATTCAATAAAGAATAAGCAGGTCTTTCGGCTGGCGTGGGATAACTTGATGCCGGAATTCCTTTTATCTCGCAGGATTTTTGCGCCATTTCCTTGATGTCGGAAGCAAAATCAAACCAACTGATTTCACCGGCATTCGAATAATGATAAATACCCGGTTCCCATTTGCCGCTGTCCAGGATGGTTAAAATAACTTCGGCTAAATCGGCCGCATAAGTCGGTGATCCCACCTGGTCGTTGACCACATTCAAACTCTCTCTTTCCGACATTAAGCGCAACATCGTTTTCACGAAATTGTTTCCAAACTCGGAGTAAACCCATGCCGTACGGATGATAATACTTTCCGGACAATTTGTTAAACAGGCTGTTTCACCGGCTAATTTCGTAACCCCATAAACACTTTTTGGATTCGGGACATCCTCTTCTTTATAAGCTACAGGCGAACTGCCGTCAAAAACATAATCGGTGGAAACATGCACTAGTTTTATCCCTGAATCGTGACACAAGCTGGCCAAAGTGGCGATGGCAAGATGATTGATGGCATCAGCCGTTTCGGGGTCATTTTCTGCTTTATCTACAGCCGTGTAAGCCGCACAATTAATAACAATATCAGGCTGTATAACCTTAAAATTACTTATAATTTCTGTTGCTTTATCCAATGGAAAATCTTCAATATCTGTAAAAATAAAATCGAAATTGGGATAATTTGCCGCAAGTTCTTTTATTTCCGAACCCAATTGCCCGTTGGCTCCTGTTACTAATATTTTTTTCATATTATTCAAATGACCAATCTATTTCGTTAAAACTGGGCAGTATCAAATCTTTTTCGGAAACGATAATCTCCTCTGGATTTAATTGCCAATCAATTGCCAAAGTAGGATCATCATATCGGATGCCTCTTTCACTTCCTTTATGATACAATTGGTCTACTTTATAAAGTACAGAAGCCGTTTCGCTTAATACCGAAAAACCGTGAGCAAATCCAGGAGGCACCATCAATTGTTTTTTGTTCTCCCCACTTAAAACCACACTCACATGTTGTCCATATGTATCTGAATTTTTGCGTAAATCGACCGCTACATCTAAAATTTCTCCTTCTAAAACACGGACTAACTTGGCTTGTGCAAATGGATTAATTTGTAAATGCAAGCCTCGAATAACCCCACGCTTTGAGAATGATTGGTTGTCTTGAATGAATTGATATTCGATTCCGTTTTTATTAAATTTAGCTTGATTATGCCCTTCAAAAAAAAATCCGCGGGAGTCTTTATGAATAATTGGCGTAATAATTACTAAATCTTTAATGGCTGTTTTTTCTATTTTCATAGTGTTTTAAAAAAATATTAACCCTCTTAATTATATTATTTGATCTTTTTAAAAATAGTAAAAATCTCCTTTTGAGTTCTTGTTTAGTTAAAAAAATAATTATTCTCTTGTTTTTTGAATCCAATCTTCCGAACTACAACCCCTCGAACCACCAAATAAAATAGGGACAAAACCAATAAAATTCCTAATGTTGCAAATAACGACAAACTACCTTTTACATCCAAATAGATAATAAGTATGTTTATCAACAACTGTAATGTTGCATAAATAATAGAGATTCCCACTTGAGAATACCCACATTCATTGGCCAAATACTGGTACAAATGAGAACGGTGGGCTTCAAATATATTCTCTCTTTTTCCAATCCTGTAAATAATAGTAAAGATAGCATCAATACCGTAAACGGAAAAGAAAAGAATATAGCCAATTTGCTCCGTTTCAACAATGGTTTTTATCATAAAATAGCCTAAAAACAACCCCATACTGACACTTCCTACATCACCCGCAAAAGTCTTAGCCTTGGTCCTTATATTAAAAAACCCAAAGACCATACAGGAGATTCCCATTACTGTCAATAAGGGTATACTCGATGCATTGACCGGTAAATAGGAGAAACATAGAATCGCCGAAAGGGCGTACAATACAGTTATTCCATTAATACCATCCATAAAATTAAAGGCATTAATCCAGCCAACTGCAACAACTAGCACCAAAGGCAATGCCCAGAATGGGTCATCAAAAAGATTCAATTCATGAGCTATCAATAATACGGCAATAACATGGAAACCAAAACGTGTCTTTCGACTAATCGGTTTTATATCGTCTACAAAACTAATAGTTGCCACTAGTAGTATTGTCCAAGTTACTGTCCCGCTTATATAGCCTAAAAAAAAGGCTAAAAGTATGGCAATTGGAAAAATGATTCCACCTCCTCTGATGGTAATTCTGGAATGGGAGGAACGTTGATTGGGTGAGTCTATAATTTTGTACCGCTTCGCTATTTTGAAATAGAGGAGTTCTAATAAAAACAATACAATAGTAACTATTATAAATTTCATAATAAATTGATTTTATACTATTATAAACTTTGAGTTAAAGCATAAATTGCTTCTTTATAATGCCCGGTAATAATTTTTTCATCAAAGATCTCAATTGCTCTTTTTCTTGCATTGTGCCCCATTTCCATTCTTTCCTTAACAGGCAGCAAGAACATTTTTTCCATCTTATCAGCCAAATCTTTACTATTCCGAACCTCACATAAAAACCCAGTTTCAGTATCTATTACTACATCTCGACACCCAGGAACATTAGTAGTAACAATTGGCAAGCCCATACTTGAAGCTTCAATTAATACTTTTGACAGCCCTTCTCTATAAGAAGGCAAGACTACACAATTTACATCCTTCACAACCTCTTCAACCCGATCCGTTTGTCCCAAATAAATAATTGTTTCACTATTGATCCATTTAGCTAAAGTCTCTTTAGTAATTGCCGTAGCATTATTTTCGTATAAAGGCCCTAAAATATTAAATTTAATTTTTGGGTATTTTATTTTTAATAATTCTGCTGCCTCAAAATATTCCCTTATTCCTTTATCGTAAAGTAATCTCCCAATAAATAAAAAATTAAAATCTATTCTTTCTTCTTTTGCGTCATTAGGAATAAATCTTAACGTATCTACACCTGAACCTTGAATTATTTGCGCTTTTGTTTTTTCTATTAATTTATTTTCCAAAAACAAATTCAAATCATCCTTATTTTGAAAAAATATTTTAGAAGCTTTTCTTTGAGAAAATCGATACAATAATTTCGCGATTTGAGTAGAGAATTTTCTTTTAATAAAAAGCGTACCCAATCCTGATATGTTATTAACGACCGGAATATTTAGCATACCGGCAGCTATTGTACCATATATATTTGGCTTAATGGCATTGTGACAAATGATATCAGGACTTATCTTTTTATAAATCTTATAATAGTGGTAGATAATTTTTAGATCCTCAAACGGATTTGTTGTGTTGTTGTTTAAATTAATTGCTGTAAAATGAAACCCTTGTTCTTTTAGTTTTTCTGAGTATTCATCTGGAAAGGCAACAGTATAAATTTCATGCCCGTCATCTTGTAAAGATTTTAATAGTTTCAATCGGAAATTAAAAATACTCCAGGCTATGTTTGATGAAAAAATAATTTTCATAACCGTTTGTTTTGTTTTTTTAAAATTTTATATAAACTGTCCAACTTACTCGGAATTTTATGTGTTTTTTTCATGGTCAAAATAAACAATTTGATGTAAGGAATAAAAAAGTAATGGTAAGAACATTGCACGCATACGGCTGGCTAAACCCAAATTAAAAATATAGGTGGCAATAATTAACAATATACAACATCCCGACAACAAAGCAAGTTTTACATCTTTCTCAATATTGATTTTCATTTTTTTTGTAAACAAATTAATTAAAATAAAAACAAAAACAAACAATACTATGCAGTTTTCAAAAGAAATAACATATTGGTAATTCGTCTTTGCATCATAAAATAAAGGCCTAAATAAGAGCAGCCAAATTCGTTCCAGATAAGAAGTCTCAATTAAACTAATACCACTTCCACCGTGACTAGCAAAATCATTAACTTCATAGAATTTTTTTGAAATACTATCAAAAGTCAAAGTTTTTATATGAGTGAAAAACATTAATATGGGAACTAAAATAGACATTATTACCAATGACAAAATCGACAACTTTATTTTGATGCTTTTTAGAATATTCTTTTGAGTAAGAAGATAAATAACAAAAGCCCCTATAATCGCTAAAAAAACATGAGGCCTTAGAAGTATGAATGCTATTAAAACAATAAGGTGAGAAAAATGTACTTTAGATTTATTTTTAAATTCAAATAATAAATAAGTCAAAAAAAAGAAAATTAAAGCATCTTTTCCAAGAAAACTAGTCCAATAATGTAATGATGGCATCAAAAAAAGCAATTGTATTATTGGAATTCTTTTAAAGGAAACTATACCTTTTCTATTATATCCTGATATCTGATTAAAATACCACAAAAAGCATTGATAACTCATTGCCGAGAAGAGTAAAAAAAGAACAAACAATGATACCCCAGCGTGAACTAACGGATAAATTAAAAAGGACATAAACGAGGTTCCTAATCCAAATAGTGAAATCCACGAATCAGCATTTAAAGCCCGTTTATAAAAAGAAAAGGCATCATATTCAGGAAAAGCAAGTGTGTTACTATAAGCAAAGCCCATTGCAGAAAAATGGACAATTAAAAGCACTATTAAAAGTAACTTCTGAACCCCTACTTGCCTTACATAATAAGAATTCGTGATATATAAAATATAAATTATTAAAAATAATAACAAGATGGTATTAGTCATTAAATTTTTGGTTTATTTATTTTAAATACATTTTTTTATACCATAATTGAAAACAATAAAATGTCCAAACTCTAAAAGCATTGTCTATTTTACTTTCTAAATGATTGTAGACTAGTTTTGAAATAATTTCATAATTAAATATGTTTTGCTCTTCAATAAATTTTTTGTCAATATAAGTTAGCAATTCTTCTTTAAGAACACCTCGTAACCAGTCTCCAACAGGCACTCCAAAACCTTGTTTCGATTTTCTTAAAAAATCTTTAGGAAAATACTGTTTGAAGGATTCCTTGAGCAAGTGCTTTTTATCCCAGTTGTATATCAAATAACTTTCCGGCAAACTATTGGTAAAACCCCACAACTCTTTGTTAAGAAATGGCGACCTACATTCTAATGAAGTCATCATAGCAGAACGGTCTACTTTTACTAATAGATCTCCTTCCAGACTCAAAATCCGATCTATGTTTCTGAAATCCGTAAGTGATTTATTCTTTAATCCGATTGATTTTTTATAATAGCCCAGTGGGTCAATTATATAATTATTAAAATTAAAAATCTCTTTTCGCTCGTTTTCTAAAAAGGCAAGTGAAATAATATCATAATAAAAATCACCTTCAAAATCTACCGCTTTCATAAATCTTTTCGCTTTAAACAGCAAGCCGCGCTGATCGTCTTTTGAATGCAAGAGATTGTTTAATACATTATAAGAAAAGTTATGAACGGGTTTTGGAATACATTGGGTGTAATAATGATTCAGCCTTCCCATATAATATTTGTTGTAACCACCATAAACTTCATCACCACCATCTCCTGTAAGCGCAACTGAAACAAACTTTTTAGTTTTACTGGCCACTAAATAGGTGGGCAAAGCTGATGAATCTGCATAAGGTTCGTCAAAATTTAATATGATATTGCTTATACTCTGAGCCAAATCATTTTCGGTCAATATAAACTCATGATGATTGCTGTTTATGATTTTGGCAATGGTACGGGATTTATCCGTTTCATCGAATGATTTTTTATCGAATCCCACCGAGAATGTTTCTATTTTTTTATCGGATTGATGGGCTAAACATAAAGAAACTATGGAGGAATCTACACCGCCTGAAAGAAATGTACCAATTGGAACGTCAGATATTGAACGACTTTCAACACTTTTATGCACTAGATCATGATTTATTTTCGCTGCCTCCTTCTTACTTAAATTAGAATAGTCGGAAACTATGTTTTGTTTAATTTCCTGAATTGTGAAATTAAAATTATAGCAATTAAATTCTAAATAATGATTAGCTTCCAGTTTTAAAATAGATTCATAAATCGTGAAGGGTGCCGGAATATAGGTTAACTGAAAATACAAGTTTAATCCTTGCTTGGAAATTTCAGGTTTATAAGGCAAAACCTTCATCAGCGATTTTAGTTCAGAACACCAATAAAAATTATCGTTATTCAAAGTATAGTATAGTGGTTTTTCCCCAAAAAAATCACGGGCAAGAAATACTTTATTTATGATTTTATCATAAATACTAAAAGCAAACATCCCGTCGAGCATAGCAAATGATTGAACTCCATATTTTTCATACAAAGCAATAATTACCTCGGTATCGGAATTGGTTTTAAAATTATAATCGCATAAATGTTCTTGTCTTAATAATTTGTAATTATAAATTTCACCATTAAAAACAATTATTTTCTGATTATCAGCAGAAAAAATAGGTTGTTTCCCTGTTGATAAATCTATAATTGACAGTCGGCGCATTGCCATTCCTATCGAAAAATCTTGGAGACTTTCAGTAAAAAACCCATCTTGGTCAGGACCACGATGGATAATCTCATGATTCATTTTATCTAGAATACCATCAATGATTTTTGCTTCTTTATAGCTTTTTGATACGAATCCGTTTATTCCGCACATACATTATATAAGTTTTTTATAATACCTTCTTTATGACAAACAAAATAATTGAAGGAACTCATAAAACAGAGCAGCCCATTTTATTCCTCTTGAAATTTTATTTAAATCGGTTAAAAACTGCAATATAAGCCTCCCTATTCGCTTCTACAGTATAATATTTTGCATAATCTACATAATTTTCTTTCCCTACTTCTCTAAAATAATCCTGATTATGATACACTTTTTCAAAAGCATTAACCCAATCTTCTATCGTAATGGCATAAAGATTTTTTTGGCTCCTGTTAATTTTAACATTTGCTTCAAGTGGTGTAGCTATGGTGGGCAAAGAACATCCCATATATTGTATTAATTTAAAACCACATTTTCCTTGATTGAAAGGTGTGTTCTCTAAAGGCATTATTCCTAAGTCAAATTTATGTATTTCTTCTATTTCGGTTTTAGAATCCCAATTGATGAAGTTTACGTTCAAATTAGCAAATTTCCTTTGTTCATTTGAATCAAACCCAATTAAGTTTAACTGAAATTTTAGTTTTTTGCTTAGTTCCTCAAATGCGGGTATAAGTTTTATAACATTAAAACTTGTAGCTCTTGAACCTATCCAGCCTATTGTAAAAATAGTATTGGTTTTGGTTTCCGTTTTTTGAGTATACACTTCTTTAGGTATTGATGTAGGTATTTCAATAACATTAGTGTTAAGCCTACTTATATAAGTTGTCAAATAGGGACTCCCACTCACCACAAAGTTGGCGTTTTTTATAACATGATCAATTTTATTAAAGAGAAATAATTTAATAAAAAAATTATTAGAGGTGTTATAATTATGAAAAATGGCGTCATCATAATCAACAATATATTTTATTTTGAATAGTTTGAGTAGATTCTCAAAAACAGCAGGAAAGTAGGTAAACAATTCATATTCTATATAGATTAAATCATATTTATAAATTTGAAATAATTTAAAAGTCCTTCTTAAATAATAATATAGCGTATATACTGTTTTTTGTACTTTATTATAGGTAAAAAAATGGGAGCCAAACAAAGGAGCAACAACAACTTCAATTCCGGCTTTTTCATAAGAATTTAAATATTGATATACTCTATACCTGCTGCTGGGTCCGAGTTCGTTGTACTTGGGCAAAAATAAAATTTTCATAGTTTCATTAAATAAAAAATAAACCCTGCCAGATTCCCTTTGTAATCATCTTAATTTTTTCCCTTTTCAATTTTTCAAAAAAAAGAATACTTGCTATCGTTTTACCAAATGACAAAACATCTCTTAGGACAAAAAGAGGGAAGACAAAAAAATACTTTTTATATATATAAATTTTATTGCGAGCATAATAAAATCTTCGCAAAGGAGAATGATTGGTACAAATTATGGGCATTCCCAGAAAATAATGAATTTTACTTTCTCCTAAATGATGACACAATACACTCTGCTGGGATTGTATGATTTTGAATCCTTTTTTCTGAAGTCGTAGACATAACTCAAAATCGACATAATCAATAAACATTTTAGAATCAAATCCTCCAACTGATGTCAGAATGTTAACATTGCAGAGACATCCTGAAGTTATAGCTGTAAATATTTCGACATATTCTTCAGATACCGTTACAAAATGACGGCTATTCATGTCTTTTAAACTTGGGCAAACTATAGCTGTTTTGCCATTTTTGAAGCCTAAAAGCAACTTTTGTATCGTGGCACTTTCAAAAAAAGAATCCTGATCCATGGTCAAAACATAATTAAAATGATGTTCCTGAGCATAAAAAAGAGCCTGATTTAATGCATCAGCGATACCAAGATTTGAACTATTGCTCAGTACTTTTATAGTATCACTTTCCAAACGAAACAATTCTGAAATTGTTTTAGATCCATTATCAACAATAATAACGGCATCTACAGAATCAATAAAAGAAATTATATTTTTATTTAATAAATTTAAATCTGGATTATAGGTTATAATTACCCCTAGAATTTTCTTCATTTTGAATTAGAGTTTTTATAAGAACTTGATTGCAACAACTGCTAAAAGCTTTATGTGAATCCTTATTTATTAGTTTTATATTAAGTAAATAAAAAACTAACAAAAGGTCAAAAGATTATTTTACCAAGTAGTTAACTGGGAACGTTTTTAAAAAAATATTTAAAAAACAGTACAATCGAAATCAAATAGATCCAAGTGGGCAATAAAGACAAATATTGTTCCTGAAAGAAAGACATAAATAGGGGGTACAACATAATGGAATATAGAAAAGTATAAATAAATTTATGTTCATTAATTGCCTTTAAATAAAAAAAAGTATGTAAAATTGCCATACTAAAAATGATAAATATCATAAATATAAGTCCGAAATCTTGAAAATAAATTTTATAAATAGTATAAACATTAGTGTCAAATGGAATTGAAGCGTATTGATCTACCAAATCACTTGGTTTGTTTTCCACTATACCCATTTTGTATAACATACTATAAAAAAATCGAAAGGAATTTTCTCCATAAGTATTTGAATATTTAGTATGAATAAACGAGTCAAAAGCACTTAGACCACCAATAAAATACTGCATAAAACTTTCAAAAATACCAGAAATATTTTCTTTTAAATTATTTTCAGCTGACCCTCCTTTATTTAGTAAAATACCAATTGTTGAAAATAATAATAAAACACTTGATATACCATAAACCAGATGTTTCTTTTTTAATTTTTTAAAAACAATGAGTACCCCAAAAATCAAACAGAGATAAAGAATAAAAAAAGTTCTGCCTGTTGAGAAAACACAAAAGACTAATAAAATAAAAGCGGAGAGAAATAATTTAAGTTTATTGTTTTTATTGTAAACATATTGATAGCTTTGAAGAAAGAAACTAACATAAGCAAAATTTAAACCATATTTAGAAAAGCCAACATCCTGTTCTTGTACAGAAGAATTTCGTAATCCCGCAAATAAACTATCATATATAATATATTCAATAGCCAATTCGTAACTTTTTATTATAAAAATAGGTAAGAAGATCAATGTTATAATAATGAGGATTATATCTATTTTGTTACTAATTTCAAAATAAAAATTTTCTCCTAAATTAACATTTTCAAAGTTAAATTTCAATATAGTAGCCAAACCACCCAATGTAAATGTCATAACACCTATAGTGTAAATAAGTAAAGACAGAAAGGATAATTCATATACTAGTATCAATTTAAATGTAACACATAAAAAATGAAAAAAAACAACGACAAACCAAACCAGACTATATAAGAATGGCGGATATCCTACTGTTTCATTAATATAATAATTAAACAAGACATTGAGCCAAATAATGAATAAAAAAACTATGTACCACATATTTTCTTTTTATTTCTATAACTAATATAAAACACACTTAACAATAAATAGACTAGTGCACTCACAAATGTAGTGTAAGATGCAAATACTATTCCGTATTTAGGAATAAAAATAATATTCAATAACAAGTTAACCAACAAAGCTATGATGCTAAAAAGAAGCATTGTTTTAGTTCTTAATTCTAATTCTAAAGGCTTATGGACTAAGACAGCCAATTGCCAAATAAATGCTCCAAATATAATTGGCATAATTAGCTCCAATGACTGATCAGTAATAATAATACCAACTATTTTTTCAAGAAAAAAACCTTTCAAAAAGAACGCTGTGAATGCAATTATAATAAAGATAAGAGCTTCTAATAGAATTAATTTTTTTAAAAATTGCATAGCCTCTTTTTTATTCCCAGAATTATATTTTTGTGAAATAATAGGGAATCCAGCCACTAAAATTGGGGCGTAGAGAAGTGACACTCCCTTATATAATAAATCGTAAATAGCAGAATAGGTCCCTAATTCTTTATCCGTCAGGTAATAATCAATAATATATCTATCGGAAACATTCAATATAGAGGATATGGTAAACCAAAAAGCTAAAGGCCAGCCATAGTGTAATAGATAATTGTTTTGTTTAAAAAACGCCTTAAAATAATTTTTGTTAAACCTCTTTATAAATAAATTAACGGAAATTTTAAAAAATTTAAAATCTATCCGAAGCAGAAAAAAAAAGGATATTAAATAGCTAATAAAAAAACTCGAAATTAATTTTAGTAAACTTGATGTTTGATAAAACACATAGTTAAAAAACAACACCATCGATACAAAAATTAAAATCCTAATAAAATCAAAATAAAAGGTTTTTCGAGCATTGAATTTCGATTGATAAAAAACTATTGACAAAGCAACAAAACTACCCAAAAACATGGTTATGGTGCCTAAAATAGGGATTAAAACTCCGTTTTCCATCAGTGATAAAATACTAAAACAAATAAAATTTAATGGAAAAAGAACAATAAAATATAATTGAAAAATGGTAAATTTAAAATTGGTGCTATAATCATTAAATCGCAAAACACACTGATTAAGCCACCCTCCACCAAATGAAATCAATATTAAAATTACATTCTGAACCAATGAAAACCTGCCATAACTTTCAATTCCGTAATATTTAACAATTAGTGGGATTGTAATAAAGCTAATAATACCGCTAGATATTAAACCTAAAAAATAAATCGAAAAATTGTTTAAAAATAATTGGTTTGATTTGAACATTCTATATTTGTAGGTCATCTAACTAAGAAAACTTTATTTAGAAAGAGTAATTGAATTAAAAAAATGTAATAATAGTGATACTAAACTCAAGTCAGGATTAAAACGAAACCCTATATATTATGAATTTACAAAAATGTTTTTTTCACTATCAAAAGTATAACCAATAAAAGGCCGGATAAAAATCCTCCATAAACAATACCTTGTGCCTTTCCAAATTTATCTTTCTTCAAAGGCAAAATAGGCCTGTCAATGACTTGAATTAATGGAGTTTCTCTTCTAAGAGTAATTTTGGCTAATTCTGATTGTTTGACTAATTCTATAAGTATGGCAGTATTCGCCTGGACATCAACCTGTTTTCGAGACGATGGTACTTTTCGAACATTAAGTGAAGGATTCAAACTAAAATTATTATCGTTAGCTAAAGCCACACCCGAGATAGCATTATTTAATTCGCCACGAATAGAATCGGTTTGCCTGGCTAAAATTGCCATATTAATTCTAGCCTTTTTGCTTTTAGTAGTAATATAAAATTGTCCGACTTGGGTAGCTAGAGCTTCACAAAAATACTTCGCAAATAGTTCATCGTTTGAAATCATATCTATGCTAATCACTGGAATTTTCTTGTCCTTTTGTCCAACAGATAATTTATTTTTAAATAAATCCGCATAGATTACTCCTAAAATACTATCGTGAACTCTTGTGAAATGCTTGCGACTAGAGTTAGGTAAAAATTGAATGCTTATTAGTTTTGGTTTTTTTTCCCAACTTTTACGCCATTTTGCATTTTGAATATACATCTCAGCTAAAGAAATCGTTTTATTATCCACTGTAACTGGAGTCAACAACGTTTGTTCTACCATTTTACGAGATTTAAACAACTCGGTCAAATTAGATCCTGAAAAAATAGTGCCTCCACTTCCACCCAAATCAAATCCAAAAGAACTGGCCAAGCCTAAAACGCCGCTCAGTCCTCCTCCTGATTTTTCGTCTTCCACTACAAAAGATAAAGTAGCGGTATAAACAGGTTTATTTATAAGGGAAAAAGTCAAGCCAAATAGGGCGCCTATAAAGCCCGCCAATAGAATAATTTTCCATTTCGATAAAAAATAAAAATACCATTCTTTTGCTTTTTCTATCAATTTTTTTAACGATATTTCGTCTTTCTTTATTGGTTCTTTTGTTAGCATTAGGTAATCCGTTTTTGGTTATACTTTATTTATTACTATCTGAAATCTATAATATGAAACCCGATAATCCCTATTTAAACGCGGTCACAATCAACAAAGCGAGACTTGTCATCACACTGCCTATACTTACCCATTCGCCCGTAGTCATTTTTTTGGTGTCCGGTTTTTCAGGCACCACAATTTGGGAACCAGGTAAAACCTTAGGATAATACCTGATAAACAAAAAACTGTTGGCAACTGCTGCTTTACCATTAGGATAAATAATGTAGGCTTTTTTCTTCCAGCCTTTGGAATCCAGGCCTCCAACAGCATCTATATAATAACCAAATCCTTTGCCTTTATCATAAGGAATCTCTGAGGTCAAGAGCACATTACCCGCAACCTTTACGCTTTCATTGAAGGTAGAAACTTCAATTTCATCTCCTGCCAATAGGGTGACATTATTATTGTCACTAGGGTCCTTGATAATTTTTCTCCACTCCACCGGTATGGTTGCAAATTTTAAATCTTCCTTCAGTTTCTTGGCCAATTTTTTTTGAATAGTGTCATTTTTACCTAGATTCAAGTCAATATTTTCTAGATCCTCTATCTGCTTGGACTTTATCAGACGCTTGATTTTCACCCCGTCCAAATCTGCAATAGAAGTCAGTCCACCCGCTCTTTGGATGATGTCATATATTTTTTCCTGCTTATTGGCCAAAACATATTTTCCAGAATAATTCACAGCCCCAGTTATAGATACCATCTCTGGTTTAATGTATACCGCCATTTTACGGATATTGATCACATCATAAGGCTCCAACTCAAAGTTTTTTATTTGCTCATTACTACCTGCAGCAATCTCCAAATTAAATAATTTTGCTTTTTTAGTACTACTGTCGTCTATTTCTTCCGCCTGGATCATTCGGGCAATTTCTACCCTTTTAGATGCAGAACCTGTTAGTCCTCCAGCTTCAATCAATAAATCATTCAATGTTAAATTCTCATGATAATTATATTCTCCAGGATTTTTGATTTCACCATCAATCGTTATTTTGTATTCCTCTTCAAAATCTAAAATAGAATATATAGTAACAATATCTTCTTTATTCAAAACAACATCAGAATCTAGTTCTCCAGATAAAGCTTTCTTAAGGTTAACTTTAACTATTTCCGTGGTCAAATCTGATTTTAATCGCACAATTCGAGCGCGATTGGTATAAGCATCTTCTTTTAATCCCTCTGCTTGAGCAACTAAATTTGAAATACGCATTCCTTCATAAAAAGAATAAGTGTTGGGTCTAAAAACGGCTCCATTAATCACTATGCGATTTTGAAATCGATTTAAAATTTTGGAAACTCGATACACATCGCCGGCAAGCGGTTTGTAACTAGTGTATTCCGAAGATGGTATGTCTTTTACCTTAAAATCCTTACCTGTTTTTTGTAAAACATTAACCGATGATGTATAGGCAAAATCGTTGAATCCTGAAGCGAATGCCAACAAGTCCTTAAAAGTTTCTGCTTCTTTCATCTCGAAAATACCGGGACGCTTTACTTGTCCTACCACAGTAACTCTCCGTGTATAGGCTGGAATCCGAATTACATCATTGTCCTTCAAACCTATATTATCAGACTGGTTCCCATTGACCAAAAAATTATAAATATCAATATTCCTAAACACTTTATTATTTCTCAACAACTCTATGTTTCTGTAACTTCCGTTTTTTCCGGGACCACCTCCTAAGAATAAAGCATTAAATACGGTGGCCAAGGATGAAACCGAATAATTTCCAGGCTGTTTGCTGCCAATAAGAGTTACCCTAATAGTTCGAATGCGGCTCAAACTTACTCCTACTTGCGATTGTCCTGAATTTACGGTGCTGTACACTCTTGCCATAGCCGCTTTTATTTTTTGGGTGGCGGCTTCAATTGTCATTCCAGAAACCGGAATTTGACCAACATATTGAATGGTTACTTTTCCTTCTACCGTTACTGGAATGCTAGCGGTAAATTCTTGTGTGCCATAAACACTTACTAGTAATTCGTCTCCAGGTCCCAAAATATAGTTCAAGGGAGTGGCTATTTTTAGATTAGGCTCAAAGTTCAAAGTGGGATTATCAAACAAGTCCGATCCAAAAATAAGTGCGTTTATGGTGTCCTTTACCTTCTTGTTAACGATTTTTTCTTGTTTTCGGGTGATTTCTCCATCGTCTGCTTTTACATCCCCTTTTTTCGAAAGTTCTGGAGCAGAAGCAGTTGTAACCCCTAATCGAGTTCGTAGTTTGTCAAACTCGGTGGCCGACATTCCTTTGGCTATTGCCATTGGTTCTACTTGGTCCAGAGTGGTATTGTTGCTTTGCAATTGGGATTTTATTTTAGCAATATCACTGTCCGATAAATAGTCCACTTTCAGCGTGCTCAAATCAGTGCCTTTCAATAAATCTTGTGCTACTAAAGTTCCCGACTGTAAAAGGGCTAGTAAAAGTAACATGGTAGTAATTATTTTTCTCATAATGATAAGGTAATTAAAATTTAAAAAACGCAATATAAGGGTAATTATTGTTAAAAAAAGGCTTTAAGAAACCTAAACCCACAATTTCTCATGGCTTCGCCACAGTGACTCCCATATAGGAACCACCAAAAAATCAACTTGGACAAATTTATAGTAAATAAAAGGGATTTTGGCACAATTATTTATAGAATATAACACTTAAAAAAATCTAAAAATAATCGAATTTTTATCTTCTATTACACTAAAAAAAGCTACTTGAGCGAAAAAAAATTGCATTCCGCTATTTATTTGTATATTTAATATCGAATACGGAAAATCAAACCCTCTTTTTGTCCACTCTAAGCATACAGCCCAAAGATTCTAAAATTAAAACATAATGATTTTGTTTTACTTCTTGAATGGTGGCCAACTGATTTATAAATGGCCCTGATTCCAGCACAATTTCATCGCCTTTTTTCCATGTATCCAAAGAAACTTCAAAATGGTCCGGTGCCGAAAGCCAATTTTGTATTGTTTCAATTTCTGAATGCTTCACCACTGCCGGTTTTCCCAACCAAAACAAATACCGCACAGCTCCAGTAACTTCAAATACGCTATTGCGATCTTTTTCCTCAACTTGGACAAAAATATAGGAATTAAACAAGGGAACGCTTATTGTTTTTTTTCGGTCAGACCACTGACTGGTCTTAGTAATCAAAGGACAATACGTAAGCACTCCAATCTCGTTCAATCGCTCCGCTACTTTTTTTTCCCACTTGGGCTTGGTGTACACTACATACCAATTCATAGTTTCTTCTGTTTTCTGCTTTCTGTTCTCGGTTTTCTGTTTTCTGTTATTGTCTATTTTAAACGATGGAATATCTATTTTAAAATAACTTTTAATTGCCCTTTTTTTATCATTAAATGGTAGGTTAACGTATCGTAACCGACAACCGACAACCGATAACTGTTCTACAAATACTGCTTTTCGTAATACTTCTGATAATTCCCCGAAGTCACGTTGTTAAGCCAATTCTGGTTATTCAAATACCAATCAATCGTAATTTCCAATCCTTGTTCGAAAGTGACGGAGGGTTTCCAACCTAATTCGCTGTTTATTTTTGTGGCATCAATGGCATAGCGCAAATCGTGACCCGGACGATCTTTCACGTAAGTAATCAATTTTGCCGATTCTCCAGCGGTTCTGCCCAATTTGGCATCCATAATTTGGCACAACACCTTAACCAAATCGATATTTTTCCATTCGTTAAAACCACCAATATTATAGGTTTCCTGGTTCTGCCCTTGATGAAAAACCAAATCAATCGCCACGGCATGATCTTTTACGAACAGCCAATCGCGTGTATAATTCCCATCACCATAGACAGGTAACGGTTTGTTGTTGATAATATTATTGATGAATAACGGAATTAGCTTTTCCGGAAAATGGTTAGGCCCATAATTATTGGAACAATTGGTCAGCACATAAGGCAAATCATAGGTTTCGCCATAGGCTCTCACAAAATGGTCGGAACTTGCTTTAGAAGCAGAATAAGGAGAATTCGGGTCATAAGCAGTGGTTTCGGTAAACAAGCCTTCTGCTCCCAAGGAACCATAAACCTCATCCGTACTTACGTGATAAAAACGTTTTCCTTCTGTTTTGTTTGCCCATTGTTTCCTTGCGGCATTAAGCAAATTAACCGTTCCAATAACATTTGTTTTTACGAATGCCATCGGATCTTCGATGGAACGATCCACATGCGATTCCGCAGCCAAATGGATTACCCCGTCAAACTGATGCTCCTGAAACAAAGTGACTATAAAAGCTTCATCGGTAATATCGCCTTTCACGAAAGTATAATTTGATTCTTTTTCAATGTCTATTATATTTTCCAGATTCCCGGCATACGTTAGCGCATCCAAATTAAAGATTTGGTATTCCGGATATTTCTGGACAAAACGTCGTACCACATGAGACCCTATAAATCCAGCGCCACCCGTGATTAATATTTTTTTCATTCAAATAGTATTTATTATTAAAATCAATTTTGATTCGTTGTTCTCATTATTCTATACTCTTTGCAAAACCGATAACAGACAACCGACAACTCTTAAAGCCTCCCGTCAACCCCATCTCCCAAAACCCCTTTCACATCATACAGAATACTGGTTGCACTTCTTAGAGAATCAATATCCAATTCCAAAAATTCCTTGTGCGCCACACCTAAAACAATAGCATCGAAAGTAACAGTCGGCAGCTTATTTGTAGTTGTCAAACCATATTCATGAAAAACCTCGACTGGATTTGCCCAAGGATCATATATCGCTACTTGAATCCCGTAATCTTCCAAAGCGGATATCACATCAACAATTTTTGTGTTTCGAACGTCAGGACAGTTTTCCTTAAAGGTGATGCCCATCATCAAAAGCTTTGCGCCGTTAATGGTCACCTCTTTTTTGATCATTAACTTCACTACTTGCGAAGCTACATATTCTCCCATGCTGTCATTCAAACGACGTCCTGCCAATATTATTTCAGGATGATACCCTTTTTCTTGTGCTTTTTGTGCTAAATAATAAGGATCCACACCAATGCAGTGTCCGCCAACCAATCCAGGTTTGAAAGGAAGAAAGTTCCATTTGGTTCCCGCAGCTTCCAATACGGCGTGGGTATCAATTTCCAATATATTGAATATTTTAGCCAATTCGTTGACAAAGGCAATATTGATGTCGCGTTGTGAATTTTCTATAACCTTGGCGGCTTCGGCCACTTTTATCGAAGGTGCCAAATGCGTTCCCGCAGTGATCACCGATAAGTACAATTGGTTTACTTTCTGTCCAATTTCTGGAGTGGAACCCGAAGTTACTTTCAAAATCTTGTCTACCGTATGTTCCTTGTCACCGGGATTGATTCTTTCAGGGGAGTAGCCCGCAAAAAAATCAACATTGAATTGCAAACCCGAAATTTTTTCCAAAACCGGCACACATTCCTCCTCGGTCACGCCGGGATAAACGGTGGATTCATAGATGACAATGTCTCCCTTTTTTAGCACTTTACCAACGGTTTCACTGGACTTGTACAAGGGAGTTAGATCAGGACGGTTGTTTATATCCACTGGCGTTGGAACCGTAACGATGAAATAATTACAGTCGGCTATTTCCTCAAGAACCGACGTACAATACAAACCAATGTTATTTCCTGGTGTTTCGAGTAATACTTTTTTAAGCGTGTCGGTGCCAATTTCGAGTGTGCTGTCATTCCCTTGTTTTAACGCGTTAATTCTGGATTGATTAATGTCAAATCCTACAACGGGATATTGTGTGGCAAATAATCGTGCCAAAGGTAAACCCACGTATCCCAAGCCAATAACGGCAATTTTTATGTCGGTATTCAATTTCTAAAGTGTTTTGGTTTTCAAAACTGAAAGCCTGGTTATTTATTGTTGTTTTTATAAAATTCTGTCAGTCCGTGTGAAGCCAAATCATGGCGCCGTCAGTTCGAGTATCCCACTTTTTAGCGTGGTGTATCGAGAACCTTGTTACGATCCAATAGCCTGATATACAAATCCAATGGCTTCTAATTCCGACTTGTCTAATATATTCCTGCCATCGAAAATAAAAGCTGGTTTTTGCATTCCGTCATATATTCGTTGCCAGTCATAGTGAATAAATACGTCCCACTCGGTGAGCACGGCGATGGCGTGTGCGTTTTGGCAGGCTTCATAAGGGTCGTCAAAGGAAGTGACTCCATTGGCATTTTTTTCAGATTTTCTGGCCTCCAAATAATCCAAGTCGGCCAATACTTTTTTCCGGGATACTTTAGGATCGTACACCGCAATTTGTGCTTGCTCATTTAATAAATCATTGGCTACATAGATAGCCGCAGATTCTCTGGTGTCGTTAGTGTCTTTTTTGAAAGCCCAACCCAGAAACGCAATCTTCTTGTCGGCAACGGTATTGTAAAGGGTTTGCACAATTTTATTGGAAAACCGTTTTTTTTGATGGTCGTTCATGATAATTACCTGTTCCCAATAATCGGCCACCTCGTTCAATCCGTAGGATTTGGCAATGTAAACCAGATTCAAAATGTCTTTTTGAAAACAAGAACCTCCAAAACCAACAGAGGCTTTTAAAAACTTGGGGCCAATTCGACTGTCCATACCTATGGCTTTCGCCACCTCATTGATGTTGGCGCCCGTTTTTTCACAAAGTTCTGTCAGGGCATTTATCGATGATATTCTTTGGGCTAAGAAAGCATTTGCGGTCAGTTTCGACAATTCGGAAGACCACACATTGGTGGTCAATATTTTTTCAGGAGCAACCCAATTCAAATAGACATCCACCAAGGCTTGGATGGCTTTTTGCCCTTCCGGGGATTCGTCTCCACCAATCAATATGCGGTCAGGATTCCATAAATCCTGCACTGCAGTTCCTTCGGCAAGAAATTCAGGATTCGAAAGAATCTGGAACTGCACATGATTGCCAGTATTATCCAAAATACTCTTGATGGCCTCGGCAGTGCGCACCGGTAAAGTCGATTTCTCTACCACGATTTTGTCGTCTTTGGCAATTTT
>NZ_CAWURC010000012.1:0-40201 GCF_963925185.1 uncultured Flavobacterium sp.
ATTTTGTCTCTTTCTTCTTTAAAATGAAGTCTACAAGATTCTTCACTCCCAAAATTTGCCGTAAAATTGAATAGATTCATCGCTTTTTTTATCAAATATAAGACTTTTTATTTAATTATGGGTGATTACGGACAATCAAAAATAATTTAATCTTATTTAGATATTTATCTAATAACTCGCTTTGTTTAAATTGTATTTTTATAAAGGGTTTAGACACCATCTAAACCCTTTATAATTTTACAATTTACTAATATAACTGCCGTATAAATCCTTGAACTGATAGCCTTCCGTGAAGCGGTCTTTGCTTAGTTTTTTATATTCGACTAAAGCCCAAAGGATGAATTCTTTCATGAAATAACGATCCTCCTTTTCTAATTGTGGTTGGTATTTTTTAATTAAAATATTTAATGGAGTAATACTGTCTAGAATGGTTTTATAGTCCTGATCTGAACAATCGTCCAATAATTCGAAACCACTTTCAGCAAAAAACCATTCTAGTGTATCAGAATAAGGCGTTTTTTCTCCCTGTTTTTCGAGTTTTTCAATTTTTGGAAAATAAGCTGGAAAGAACGTATGAATGGCATCGCCAATTAAATGTTGTGCCACGACGGCCGCTCCCTCCTGCTCGCCTTCATACACCAATTCGACTTTTCCGGTTATGGCTGGAATAATTCCCATAAAGTCAGAAAGGCGCAAAGTAGTTTTATCAGCTCCTGATTTTAAGGCACGACGTTCTGCGGTGCTTAATAAATTTTCGAAAGCAGTAATGCTAAGTCGGGCACTTACGCCACTTTTGTTGTCAATGTATTCGCTTTCACGGGCTTCAAAACTAATTTGTTCTAATAAATCTCTAGCTAAGGAAGGCACGTAAACTAAATCGCTTTGTACATTATCTAGTTTAGCTTCTTGCTCCGTTATAGTTCGGGCGATTTTGATGGTTTCGGGGTAATGCGTCAGGATTTGGGAGCCTATTCTGTCTTTTAAGGGCGTTACAATACTACCACGATTGGTGTAATCTTCGGGGTTTGCAGTGAAAACGAATTGCATGTCGAGAGGCATTCTCAGTTTAAACCCCCGAATTTGAATGTCGCCTTCCTGCAAAATATTAAACAAAGCCACTTGGATTCTGGCTTGTAAATCGGGTAATTCGTTAATGACAAAAATACAGCGATTGGCACGTGGTATCATTCCAAAATGAATCACTCGGTCATCGGCATACGACAATTTCAAATTGGCGGCTTTTATAGGATCAACATCGCCTATCAAATCAGCAACGGTGACATCAGGCGTGGCGAGTTTTTCAAAAAAACGCTCGCTTCGGTGCAACCAAGAAATCGGAGTTTCGTCGCCTTTAGCAGCAATAACATCTTTGGCAAAACGAGAAATTGGATTTAAGGGATCGTCATTAATTTCAGAACCGGCTACAAACGGAATGTATTCGTCTAATAATTCAATCATTTTACGCGCCAGTCTCGTTTTGGCTTGACCGCGAAGCCCCAATAAATTGATATTATGACGCGATAAAATGGCGCGTTCTAATTCTGGAATGACGGTGTTTTCAAAGCCGTGAACGCCTTCAAAAGTAGGGATTCCTGCTTTTATTTTTTCTCGTAGATTATTCCGCAATTCGTCTTTGATACTTTTACTTTGGTATCCTGATTTTTTTAATTCGCCAAGTGTGTTTATGTTATTCATTGTTTGTTTTTTATTTTTATTGTTGTTGTTAGAAATCTAAAGTATCCGAATTTAAAAAGTCAGCCACAGATTCACAGATTAATAAATGTGATTCATCTGAAAATAATTACTGATTTTATAAAATCTCCAAATTTGTATAATTAAAATTCATTTTTAAATTTTAAAATCTGTGAATCAGTGGCGTTTTTTGTTTGCAACAAGATTCTATTTTAAAAGCAGATACCTAGCTCGAACTGACAAACTGCGACTGAAAACTATTTAATACGTTTCTTTCTATTGGTTTCATAATCCTCGAAAATCATTTCGCCCAGTCCTTTCAATCCTGTGTAGAAAGCCTTTCCTTGGTTAGCTTCGGTAAATTTATTCACAAATTGTTGTAAATACGGATCTTTGGCAATCATAAAAGTCGTGATGGGAATGTGTAATTTTCGGGCTTGTTGGGCTTCATTGTAGCATTTATCGACAATGTATTCGTCGAGGCCATTGCTGTTCATATAATACGAACCATCTTTTTCGCGAACACAACTCGGTTTACCATCAGTAATCATAAAAATTTGCTTGTTGGTATTGCGTTTTCTACGTAATAAATCCATTGCTAATTGTAAACCTGCAACAGTATTAGTATGAAAAGGACCTACTTTTAAATACGGTAAATCCCGAATGGCAATCGTCCAAGCATCGTTACCAAAAACCAAAATATCTAAAGTGTCTTTTGGATAACGTGTGGTAATTAATTCGGCCAGCGCCATTGCCACTTTCTTGGCAGGCGTGATTCGATCTTCACCATACAATATCATACTGTGACTGATGTCAATCATCAAAACCGTGCTCATTTGGGATTTATATTGGGTTTCTTCGACAACCAAATCATTTTCGGTGAGCATAAAATCTTCCACGCCGTTATTGATTTGGGCATTTCGTAAACTTTCGGTCAAGGAAATTCGTTCTAGTCCATCTCCAAAATGAAACTCCCGAAATTCTCCGGTATGCTCATCACCAGTACCCGCTTGTTTTGTTTTATGGTTTCCGCTTCCGGAACGTTTTAAATTCCCAAAAATATTATCTAAGGCCTGTTGCCTGATGGCTCTTTCGGTTTTGGAAGTGATGCCTATACCTGATGTTCCATCGTCTTTGAGTTCTTCCCGGATGTACCCTTTTTTCTTTAAATCTTCGATGAAATCATCAATTGTATAATGTTCGTCGGTGAGTTTATATTCCTTATCTAACTCTCGCAACCAATCGATGGCTTCATCAAAATCACCCGATGTATGGGTAATTAATTCCTTGAATACCGCAAAGAGTTTCTCAAACGGAGACTGGAACGGCGCTTCGTAAGTCTTGAAATAAAATCCTTTCTTAATGGTGTTTTTCATAGGTTTTAAAATTACATTATTTTAAAAAGAATGAGAGCAAAACGTATATTAATTTTTAGTTAAACCTTTTTTATAAAAAAATTATATTAAAGATGATTTTAATGATGAAGGCAAAACAACTTCGGAGATTGCTTATTTAGTGAAAAAGCATTGGAAGCGAAATGTTTTTTTTTTTTAAATAATATAAAGAAGCGTTGCGATAACCACCGGCTCTTTTTAAATTTTTATAAAAATAACATAGCCTGCCTATTTATGTTCATTTTATTAACTAAAATTGTAACTTGCTAAAAGATATTTTTTTTATCTAAAATTTATATAAAGCCAAAATTTATGAAAGCCGTTTTTAAATTATTTTTACTATTCCTTTTAACTGCTTGCAGTATTAAAAACATTCCTACCAATAAACCTCTATGGATAATTTCGGCACCTAGCGAAAATGAAATTACAAAAATTGATAAAAACGGAAAAACCGTAATCCCTAATGGTCGGTTTATCACTCCAGCCGGAAACAACATCGTAACTGCGCCACATCCTTATGGATTGACTTTAAGTCCGAACGGAAATGTTGCCGTTACCGCTAATTCTGGCACCAATCCCCTATCGATTACGATTATAAAAAATATTTTATCAAAAAATCCTGAGTTGCGGCAAGTTCCTCCGGGTCCAGCATCTGATAAAGGCATTCTTGCTTCCGTATTTATGGGATTAGCCATTTCGCCCAACAACCAAACCATCTATGTTTCGGGAGGGCAAACCAACAAAATTTATTTGTTTGACGTTAATTCCGGTGCCAAAAAGGATTCTATAGATTGCTCTTCCAAATCTGCAGATGCCGATTATTCCGATGGATACATTGGCGATATGAAAATGTCGAAAAATGGAAAAACACTTTATGCCGTGGATCAAATAGGTTTCAGGATGATCGTTTTAGATACTGAAACCCGAAAACTTAAATATTCAGTTCCTGTTGGTCGTTACCCATTTGGGATTTGTTTGTCGCCAGACGAAAAAAAGGCTTATGTTGCCAATGTGGGAATGTTCGAATACTCCTATATCAAAGACGGAAAAGGAAAAGAGGCTACGATCAAACCCATCAGCTACCCTGCTTTTGAGTATGGTTCACAAGAAATGATACAGGGTATCGAAAAGGATTCTCTATCTATTAAAGGCTTGGGCGAAGTCAATGCCATCGACGCTTTTTCGGTATTTGCAATCAATATCGAAAATTCTCAGCAACCCAAAGTTGTGGCAAAAATAAAAACCGGACATTTAGTTGGAGCATTGGTCGAAGGAATTCCTGCCGTTGGTGGTTCGAGTCCCAACTCGATTGTGGCGACCAATGATTACGTATTTGTGAGTAACGGAACTAATGACAATATTTCGGTGATTTCTATCGAAAAAGATTCGGTTGTTGCTACCATTTCTCTAAAACCAGAAGAAAGGGTGAAGCAATTTCGTGGGGTTATCCCTTTTGGATTGGCAATAAGCCCCGACCAAAAACGATTGTATGTTGCCGAAGCGGGAATAAATGCTATTGCAGTTATCAATGTTGCTGACCAAAAAGTTTTGGGACACATTCCCGCCGGATGGTTTCCTTCGAAAATTGAGGTAAGCAAAGATGGAAAGAAATTGATTATTGCCAATGCAAAAGGTTTTGGTAGCGGTCCAAATGGAGGAGCTACCTATAAACTGACTACTGACGGAAGTTACATTGGATCCTTGATGAAAGGAACCGTCCAAGTGGTAGATATTCCAAATGATCGACAATTAAAAGAGTCAACAGAACAGGTTATTTCTAATAACTTTAAATTTACCGATGCCACAGATCCAATTTTTGAAACACGGAAGAATAATCCAATACCTCTTTATCCCGGAGAAAAAGAAAGTCCAATAAAACACATCGTATTTATTTCGAAAGAAAACAGGACTTATGACGAAGTTTTTGGCCAGATTAAAAAAGGCAATGGAGATGCGACAATAGCGCGATATGGTGCTAACGCCACTTTTACAAACAAAGAAAAAACAGATTCGGTTTCAAACACTACCGTAATGCCGAACCACTTAGCCTTGGCAAAACAATTTTGTATCTCGGACAATTTCTATGTCGATGCTGATGTTTCTGCTGATGGCCATCGCTGGCTGACAAATACGTATCCCAATGAATGGTGCGAAACTGCTACAGCCTCCAGTTATGGAGGAAACAGAACCTTTAAAGAAAATTCAAAAGCTCCAGGTATTTTTGCTATGAATGGAGCGGCGGGCGCTATTTATCCCGAAGATTATAATGAGGCAGGTTCTATGTGGGATCATTTGGGTCGCCATAATGTGGATTTCTATAACTTTGGTTTTAGCATTATGTTCGAACCCGCCCTTTACAAAGCAGAATATAAATACACTGGAATCAAGCAATTTGTCAATTTTCCAATGCCAAAAAATCTTTTTGACCGAACTTCGAAAATATATCCAACCTACAATACGGATATACCTGACCAATTCAGAATTAGCCAATTTATAAAAGAATTTGATTCGAAGTGGATCAATGGAACCGAAGTTATGCCTCCGTTTACAACGGTTATCATTCCTAATGACCACGGAGCTGATGATCGCCCAGATGCGGGATATCCGTTCCGCGAAAGTTATATGGCTGACAATGATTTAGCCGTAGGACGTATTGTAGAATACCTTTCGAAAACGCCGTATTGGAAAAACATGTTAATTGTAATTACCGAAGATGACGCTCAAAACGGAGTGGATCATATTGATGCGCACCGAAGTGTACTTATGCTAATTTCTCCTTGGATAAAAAGGGATTATGTAGGACACGTTCATTATAGTTTTGGAAGTTTGTTTAAATCATTCTGGAATATTTTAGATATGCCATATTTAAACCAATATGATGCTGGGGCAACAGATTTAAGCGACCTTTTTGACACTACTCCAAACTATACTCCGTATCATGCATTAGAAGTAGATTCTAAAATTTTCGACCCTCAAAAAGCGCTAGCTCCATTTGATGAAAAATTTGATTGGAAATCTGTAAAAGGATCTACAGAAATTGATAATGTAGATGATATGCTTCGGGAAAGCAAAGAACAGGATAAAAACCGTTTGGAAAACAGGGAGAAGAAAAAATAGATTCCCCTTTATATTTAGAGCCATTTTATGTGTTGAATATATTATAGGAAAAAATCACTACTATGAAAACAGCAGAAATAGAAATCCCATTTCATCAGTACCCTTGAAAGGAAATTTAGTTGTCCCCAAAAATGCCATTGGAATTATCCTTTTACAAATAAAAAAACAGGCTTTTGATCAATTGGAATCCGTTAAAGAAATGAAAATAGTCTCAGGCGCGACACATCTTTTCGAAGAACCAGGAAAATTAATAGCAGTAGCAAATTTGACTGGTTTATGGTATAAAAAATATTTGATACTCGATTAAAACTGATCTTCAATTATTAAATTATCATCGGTTGAAGCGTTAATTTTTTGGTGTAATTGATTCAATAATACTTGATAATGACTGATTTCCATTAAGTCCTCATCATCATCCGAAAAGTCAAGCAACTCGTCAAGTATTTCGCTAACTTTCAGTAATTTATTGTTGGCTTCCTTGTTTTGTTTATCAGCAATCAAATCAATTATTTCTTGCACTTCTTTTTTTAAAGTGCTAAACTTGTCCTTTTCCATATTTTATGTTATTGCGAGATACAAAGCACTATTATGCTTGCAATCCTATTGTTTATTTTCGTTGAATTTCTTAACAATTAGTTTCAATTTTTCCTTGCGAAGTACTTTAGCCGCTTTTACTTTGTCTTGTTCTTTGTGCAACTTGTCGTTGTGTTTTTTGATATTCCTATCGTTGTTTCTTCCCATTATATTTCTCTTTTTATTTCGTCCAATGTTTTATTGGTGAAAATTAATTCATTAATTATTAGTTTGCGTAAAACATCTAAATCTTCATAGTCAAAATAGTTAGACCAGGAAGTCAGATTAAACAAATTTCTAATTTGTTTTATCTTTTTTGTGGTTTCAAAACTGGTTCTTAATAGGGCTTTATTATCGTAATTTGGATTGTTTCGGTGTTGGTAATTTACGGTTTTATTTTCAAAATTTGCTTCAATATAATACAAATTATCTGTGGTATTATCTGGGTAAAATTCGTTCCAAGAGGCAAAACCCAGTTTAGTTTTTGATGCTGATTCTGGATCTAATGGTTCTAAACGCCATTTACTATTTGCAAAACGTCCCCAATGGTTCGACAATCGATACATTCCTTTTTCGGTGTAATAATAACAACTCCCCGACTTGCTTTCGTATTGCATCATCAATTTTTCAATAGCTTTTGCATTTTCCTCATGAAAAACGCAAAAGGTATTTTTGAAAGACTTAGGATTGGGTCGAAAAGGTTTTTCCATCAAACAAAGGTAATCAGAAAGTAAAGAACTTCGCAATGCAAATAATAATTGATTAACTTTGCGGCTTAGAATTATATTAAAACAAATTGATTATGACCAAGTCTTTACACGAAAAAATGTTGCAAAAAGGGGTTTATACCGGAATAATAGAAAAGGATGAAAACAACAACTTTTTCTGTGGTGAATATTTATTAGATTATAAAATGGCTATGGCCAATCATACTGTTGGTGATTGGATAACCATAAAATCGGTGATTGAGAATCCAAGTGACATAAACTACAATAAATATCCAAAAAAGTCTAAAAACTTTGATAAAGCAAATAACAAGCCTCAACAATAGTACCTTTTTTAGGTTTTAAGACGAATCAAAAAATTAAAAATAACGCTCTTTTTTTATATTTTTTTTTTGTCAAAAACCTAAAATTTAAAAAAAAGTGTACCTTTGCAAAAAATTGTCGATTTTGAAACCGAATTCTATTGATTTCACATTAAAAGACAAGTAGTTACCATATTTATGAAAAAAATAGTTGAATACCGAAAGCTACTAAATGTAGACAAAACTGCTGAATTAAAAGATTTGAAAACCATTTATCGCAATGCGATGAAAGAATCACATCCTGATAAATTTCAAGGAAATGAGGAAGGTTTGAAGGAAGCAGAAGAAAATAGTAAAAAAATTATAGAAGCTTATCACTTTTTGGTAAGCATCAATCCAGAAACTGTTAAGTTAAACTTACCAGAATACACAGAAACAATAGCAACTTCAACAATTTCTGATTATAAATTTGTTGAAGGACGATTAATAATCAATTTTTCTAACGGTAGTGTTTACGAATACATCAGCGTGCCAAAAGCAACTTATGTGAAAATGGTAAATGCTGATTCACCAGGAAGATTTGCAAAAAGACACATTTTAAATTCTTTTACTTGGAGAAAGACTACTAACCAAGATTAAATTTATTGAACCTATCTATACTTACAAGCATTCCGCGTACCGGGATGCTTTTTTGCTTTTATATACAACCCAAAAATATAAAAGTTATCGTAAATCACATGCTGATAAATTTATTTTAATTAACTAATCACACCACAAATAAATTTAAACCTAATTATTATGAATACTAATTACACAAGTCACACTACAAAAATGTTATAGAAATCTTTGATATTCTGGAAAAACAAAGAGCAGAAATAGATTTAAAATTAAAATCAAACGAATTTAATGCCTAATTGCGTAAAATATTTAAGAATTTTAAATTAAATATCCGGTTTACTGAAAAAGAAATTGAACATTGCGAATTACGAATTAAAGAACACAAATTAAAATATAACCCTTAATTAAATTAAATAAATAACTGTAATTCAAGTAGTTGAGATTATATTAATTTTTTGCTTGTTTTTAAAAGCCACTGCCGAGAACAGTGTAAAATAAACTCCATACTATTTATCTGCTTCAATACAAATAATATATTAAAACTATAACAAAAATTTAGGTTTTAAAATTATTGATATTTTATAATTTTAAATACTTTTGCTCACTCAAATCAATTAACTAATTTATAATGAAAAAAATAATTTTATTACTTTCAATTGCTCTAGTTCTTGTTTCTTGTCTAGGAAAAGACGAATACATCATCTCTGGTACCGCCAAAGGAATCGAAAATGGAAAAACAATAATTCTAGAAACGCAAGACCCAAGTGGTATGGGTTTGAAATCCTTAGATACTGTAAAAGTAGAAAATGGTGAATTTGAAATCAAAGGAAAAATTACCGAACCTTCTTTTCATATGTTACAAGTAGAAGGAGCTAATGGAAAAGTACCTTTTATTTTAGAAAATGGAAAAATAACCATTGTCATCGATAAGGACAGTATCAATAAATCTAAAATTTCAGGCACATACAATAATGATGAATTTGTTAAATTTAACGAAGAACTCATTAAACTTCAAAAAAGCTTGATGGATTTCCAAAAGAAAAACACGGAATTAATGAATACTGCACAACAAACTAAAGACACTGCAGTAATCAATAAATTGATGCAAGAATTTGGCAAACTTCAAGAAAGTGTAGGTACCGATTCAAAAAAGAAATATTCAAGCTATGCTGAAACGCATCCTAAATCATTTATTACTGCCTTAATTATTCAAGGAATGATGAACGATCCTGCAGTTGACAGCAAAAAAGTAGAAGCATTATACGCCAGCCTAGATGAGTCGTTAAAAAGCACCAAACCTGGAATAGCAATAAAATCAAAAATTGACCAAACAAAAATGCCGTCAGTTGGAGCTACAGCTCCTCCGGTAGGTGACGCCAAATGAAGTTCAAATTTTTCAGGTCCTAATCCTGAAGGAAAAATAATTTCTCTGAAAAAAAGTTTGGGCAAGATAACAATTGTAGATTTTTGGGCTTCTTGGTGTGGTCCTTGTAGAGCCGAAAACCCAAATATGGTTGCTATATATAAAGAATTTCATGATAAAGGATTAAATATCATTGGTGTATCTTTGGATAAAGATGTGGAAAAATGGAATGAAGCCATAGCAAAAGATAAATTATCTTGGACTCAAGTTTCGCATTTGAAATATTGGGAAGAACCAATAGCAGTTCAATATGGAGTTCAATCCATTCCTGCCACTTTTATACTAGATGCTTCAGGCAAAGTAGTTGCAAAAGATTTAAGAGGCAATGAGCTTCGAGCTAAAATTCTTGAACTTTTATCTAAATAATATACTTGGTTTATACCAATTAAAAAATCTCCCTAGTGGAGATTTTTTTTTTATATTATTCAATACCAATACATTGAAAATAATCCCAAAATTAAGTGCAAATTTAATTTGAAAACGTTTAGCACTATTTTGCTAGCAATGACAAGGTTTTGGGGAGATACTCAAGCGGCCAACGAGGGCAGACTGTAAATCTGCTGTGTGAACTTCGCAGGTTCGAATCCTGCTCTCCCCACGAATAAATAAATCAATTAAGAAAAATGCCAAGTTCACTTGAGCATTTTTTTGTTTGATCTATTTTCAAAGCGTAGCTTTACAGGAAAGACGAAGTCAATCCTGCTCTCCCCACGAATAAATAAATCAATTAAGAAAAATGCCAAGTTCACTTGAGCATTTTTTTGTTTGATCTATTTTCAAAGCGTAGCTTTACAGGAAAGACGAAGTCAATCTTGCTCTCCCCGCCATAAATAAAAAACACATTTTTAAGAAGTTCGCTTCATTAAAAATGTGTTCCTATTTCATTCTTACTTTGTATTTTATTCCAATACAAAACTCACGCTTACATTTGCCGTAATTTCTATTTCTCCAACTGCCAAAGTTTCTCTTGAAGCTGATTCATCCATAGACATTGATTTCATAGCATACATTCTAGGTTGTGGATTGTAGGTTTGAGAATTATCTGATATCAATATTGCTTTACCTACTTTTTGCCCCAAGACCGAAACAAAGTCTTCCGCTTTTGCTTTTGCCTCTTTTATTGCTAATTTTCGCGCATCGGATTGTAATTCCTTCATTTTTGAAGATTTGAATTCTACATTATCAATCCTATTAAGTCCTTCATTAATAGGGCCTTCCATCAATTCATCGTATTTAGCCAAATCTCTCAATACAATTTGAACGGATTTGGTCGCGACATAATTGTATTTTTTTTTTCAAAATCATAATTTGTATTTAAAGAAACACGTTGAGTTTGAAAATCTTCTTGTGCAATATTGGATTTTTTGATGAATTTTAAAATAACTGCTGTTTTTTTGTTGTTTTCTTTTTTAACATCTTCTGCCTTTGTTCCTTTAGATTCTAATGAAATTGAAATTAAAGCTTGATCTGGAGCCACTTTTACTTTTCCATATCCTGATACATTAATCATTGAAACTTGTTTTTGTTCTTGGGAATACGATATTGTCTAAAATAAAAGGGGGATAATTAAAATTGTTTTTTTTCAGTTCACAAAATTTAGTATTTTTTTTTCAATTACTATTGAATTTTGGTGCCAATTATAATTTTCCGAGTTTTGCCATCACAAAAAGAATAACAATAGGAATCGCCAAAAGCACCACCATAGAAGTGTTGTTTACAAGCATATCGGGTTCTTTTATCAAAGTAATCAAATAACCACCAATTGCGCCTCCAAAATGGGCTGTGTGACCAATGTTGTCGTTCTTGGCTTTCATTCCATAAATAGAATATAACAAATAACCGATACCAAAAAGATATGCCGGAATAGGAATCGGGATAAAAAATAGATACAAACTCATGCTTGGGTCGATCAAAATTGCCGAATACAAGATTCCTGTCACGGCACCTGAAGCTCCTATTGCACAATAATTGTAATCGTTTTTGTGCATCAACAAGGTTAACAAACTCCCAAAAGCGAGACTTCCCATATAAATTAAAAAGAAGGAAGCGCTACCAAAAAAGCCAATCACAACGGGAGCAAACATAAAAAGCGTGAACATATTAAAAAACAAATGTCCCATATCTGCGTGCAAAAACCCCGACGTAATTATTCTTAATTGATCACCGGCTCGAATGCTTCCAATGTGAAATTCGAATTTCCTAAAAAATTCCAAATCATTGAATCCTTTATAACTGAATAAAATATTGGCAACAATAATTACTATTAAAATAGTGCTCATAAATAATTTGGATTATACTGTTTTTAATTAATTTACCCATAAAAACAATTCTGAATGGGACTTTTTGGCAAATTTTGATTATTTATTAGATGTCAAACCACTGCTCCACCATTTCTTTTTCGAATGATTTTGCTCTTTTATGGATAAATTCATTCGAATTTTTATTGTAGTCATAATCTTTTGACCATTCTTTGTGGTTTTGAGCCAATGCTTTTATGCTCTCACAAACCAATTTAATTTCCTCATTTGTTGATGTAGGATGAATCGACATCCGAATCCAACCTGGTTTTCTTAACAAATCGCCCAAACTAATTTCATCGATAAGTTGATGTGAAGCTTCTTGATCAACATGCAATAAAAAATGCCCGTAAGTTCCGGCACAACTACAACCACCACGCGTTTGAATCCCAAATTTATCGTTGAGTAATTTCACTCCCAAATTAAAATGCAATTCGTCAATATAAAACGAAATCACACCTAATCGATCTTGATGTTGTGCTGCCAGAATCTTGATATTTGGAATAGTTCCTATATTCGAAAAAATATAATCTACGATTTCGTGTTCGCGTTTCAAAATATTTTCAATTCCCATTTTATCCTTTAACTGAATAGCCAATGCCGTTTTAATAACTTGTAGAAAACCAGGAGTTCCTCCATCTTCTCTATCTTCAATATTATCAATATATTTATGCTCTCCCCAAGGATTAGTCCAAGAAACCGTTCCTCCTCCAGGATTATCAGGAACCAAATTCTGGTATAATTTTTTATTAAAAACTAATATTCCAGGTGTTCCAGGTCCGCCAAGAAATTTGTGTGGCGAAAAGAAAATCGCATCCAAATCGCTTTCTGAATCTTCCGGATGCATATCGATATCGACGTATGGTCCTGAACAAGCAAAGTCCACAAAGCAAAGTCCATTATTTTCATGCATTAATTTAGCTACTTTATGAAAAGGCGTTTTAATACCTGTAACGTTCGAACAAGAAGTTATCGAAGCAATTTTAAAGCCTCTATCTTTATATTTTTCCAATAAAAATTTAAGATTATCAATGCTAAACAATCCTTCTTCACATGACGGAATCACCTCTACATCAGCAATAGTTTCTAGCCACGAAGTTTGATTTGAATGATGTTCCATGTGCGAAATAAAAACTACTGGTCTTTTTTCGGCTGGAATTTGGATAAAATCTTTCAAGTTTTCAGGAACTTTTAACCCCAAAATACGTTGGAATTTATTGACAACCCCGGTCATTCCTGTTCCGTCGGTAATCAAAATATCATTGCTATTTGCGTTTACATGGTGTTTGATTATTTTTCTGGCTTGGTGATACGCAAATGTCATTGCTGTTCCCGAAACTGTGGTTTCGGTATGGGTGTTCGCCACAAAAGGCCCAAAATCGTTTATCATTTTTTCCTCAATAGGACGATACAAACGACCACTTGCTGTCCAATCTGTATAAATAATTTTTTTTGTGCCGTAAGGCGAAACAAATTCCTGGTCTACCCCTATAATATTCTTGCGAAATTGCCGGAAGTAATGTTCTAATGGGGTTGGTGTTTCTTTAATGCTCATTGTATTCAAAATTTAATTTCAAAGATACCCATTTTAGTTATTAGGATTATTAGAAAATTTAAAATTAGTTTGTGAGAATCGTTTAAACAAAAATACCAGAATAACTTATGGGACATTGTCATAATAAATTTACATTTCTTGAATGGCTAACAAAACATGTCCACACCTATTAACTACTTCGACAAATTTCTTGCGGATTTAACTTTTCGTCCTAAATTATCACTCTTGAACTTATTACTAATACCGATGAACTTTATTAAATAAATGAATAATATCAATAAATTACCGGCTATTACCGTTTCGTTTTGGATAATGAAAATTTGCGCCACAACTTTAGGCAAATTTCGGGTGATTTATTATCAATGACTTTAAATATTGGCTATGCTATAAGTTGATGATTTGTATTGACAAAACCATTGAAAAAAAGAAGATTCTACTTTGGAACCTTTGACTCATCAGCATTCTTTGTGTGATACTCGCTATTTTGATTGCAATTTCTATGGTGCGAATTAAACGCAATAATCCAAGTTACTAAAAACAAAATCCTTTCAAAAGATTATTTTTTGAAAGGGTTTTAATTTATAAAAAAGCGGTTCTAAATTCCAGCAACTGCTTTGATTTCGTCAATAATTCTCAAAGCCAAAGCATCGGCTTTATTTTGTGAAGGTGCTTCAGTATAAATTCGAATAATCGGTTCAGTATTCGATTTTCTTAAGTGTACCCATTCATTGGCAAAGTCAATTTTCACCCCATCAATGGTTGTGATATCTTCATTTTTATATTTCTCCGTCATTGCTACCAGAATCGCATCCACATCAATTTGTGGCGTCAATTCGATTTTATTTTTGCTCATATAATATTCCGGATAGGAAGCACGTAAAGCAGAAACGCTCATTTTCTTGTTGGCCAAATGCGTCAAAAATAGCGCCACTCCTACCAAACTATCGCGTCCGTAATGCAATTCAGGATAGATGATTCCGCCGTTTCCTTCTCCACCTATGATCGCATTGTTCTTCTTCATCAAATCCACCACATTCACCTCGCCTACTGCGCTGGCTTCATAATTTCCATTATGATTGTTCGTCACGTCACGCAAAGCACGGGATGACGACATATTCGAAACCGTATTCCCTGGAGTTTTTCCCAAAACAAAATCGGCACAAGCGACCAAAGTATATTCTTCGCCAAACATTTCGCCATCTTCGCAAATAAAGGCCAAACGATCTACATCGGGATCAACGACAACACCCAAGTCGGCTTTTTCTTTGACTACTAATTCCGAAATATCAGTAAGATGCTCTTTTAAAGGTTCTGGATTGTGAGGAAAATGTCCGTTGGGTTCACAATATAATTTTACGACTTCAACACCCATTAATTCGAGTAATTTTGGAATAATAATACCTCCTGATGAATTTACACCATCAACAACAACCTTGAATTTTGCTGCTTTCACGGCTTCTATATCCACTAAAGGCAAATTTAAAACCTCATCGATGTGAATATCCATATACGCATCATTCTCGGTGATTTCTCCCAAATCATCCACATCCGAAAAGTCAAATGCTTCAGTTTCGGCAATTACTAGGATTTTTTCTCCTTCGATACCATTCAAGAATTCTCCTTTTTCATTCAATAATTTCAAGGCATTCCATTGTTTTGGATTATGCGAAGCGGTGAGAATAATTCCACCATCGGCATTTTCTAGAGGAACTGCAATTTCAACCGTTGGCGTTGTCGAAAGTCCCAAATCAATCACGTCAATACCTAAACCAATCAAGGTATTTACCACCAAATTATGGATCATTGGTCCAGAAATTCGAGCATCACGACCAACAACAACCTTGAACTTGTCATTCCGACCTGAGGAGGAATCTCTTCCTTGTTTCAGCCAAGTTCCATAAGCCGAAGCAAATTTCACCGCATCGACCGGCGTGAGGTTATCCCCTACTTTTCCGCCAATAGTTCCTCGAATTCCTGATATAGATTTTATTAAAGTCATTTTTATTTACGATATTAGATAGGTAATTTACGAATGACAAATATAATAAATGACAATTTATAAAAGTCATTTAAAATCCATAGATTAGTCGAATGAATTTTTTAGCACACATATACCTTTCCGGAGACAATGATTTGATGAAAATCGGCAATTTTATGGCCGATGGCATTCACGGAAAACACTTTGATAATTTTCCGATGGAGATTCAAAAAGGAATCATTTTGCACCGTTCCATCGACACTTTTACCGATGCTCATCCTATATTTAGACAAAGCACCAAAAGGTTGCATGCCAATTACCATCATTATTCCGGCATTATCGTTGATATTTTTTACGACCATTTTTTAGCAAAAAACTGGAGCAATTATTCTGATGAAAGATTAGAAGATTATTCGGAACGTTTTTACCAATCTTTGAGAGCTAATTGTAATGATTTGACTCTAAAAACCCAAAAAATGATGCCGTATATGATAGAATACAATTGGCTGCTAAGCTACCAAACGATTGAAGGCATCGAAAGTGTTCTAGCAAAAATGGATAATCGAATGAAATACGATTCGAATATGCGGTTTTCAGTTGTAGAGTTGAGAATATTTTATTCTGAATTTGAAGCAGAATTCACTGCATTTTTCAAAGAATTAATAGTACATTCGAATTTGAAATTACACTCCCTATGAAAAAAATAATAATTCTTGTTGCTTTAGCTATTTTAGGTTGCAAAACAAATGAAAAAACGCTAGAGCCTACAGGTTTAGTAACCCAAAAAGCAATGGTAGTTTCGGCACGTGAAGAAGCTTCTAAAATTGGTTCCGAAATAATGAAAAATGGCGGTAACGCATTCGATGCAATGATTGCCACTGAATTAGCCTTGGCAGTTTCCTACCCACAAGCAGGAAATATTGGAGGAGGAGGTTTTATGGTTTTTAGAAAAGCAAATGGTGAAACTGGTGCAATAGACTATCGTGAAAAAGCCCCATTATCAGCATCAAAAGACATGTTTCTAGACGAAAAAGGAAACGTGATTGAAGGAAAAAGTACCGAGACCGCTTTAGCTATTGGAATTCCGGGAACCATCGCTGGTTTATTCGAAGTAAATGGAAAATATGGATCGATGCCTATGAGTGAAATTCTAAAACCCGTAATCGCTTTAGCAGAAAAAGGGGTAATTGTTACTGAATTTCAAGCGCAAAGTTTGGCATATTATAGGGCTACATTTATTAAAAACAACGGTTTAAACAGCCTTTTTTCAAAACAATACAAGGCAGGTGACACCATAAAATATCCAGCATTGGCAGAAACCTTAAAACGAATTGCCAAAAACGGTCGGGGCGAATTTTACAAAGGAGAAACAGCTCAAAAATTAGTTTCTTTTCTTTCGAAAATGGGTGGAAATACAACCCTTGAAGATTTAAATAAATACGAGGCAAAATGGAGAACTCCAATTGAATTTCAATACAAATATTTGAAAATAATTTCAATGTCGCCACCAAGTAGCGGTGGAATTTGTCTCAATCAAATTATGAAAATGATTGAACCATATGACATTGAAGTAATGGGTCATAACAGCCTGAAAGCCATTCAGCTAATGACCGAAGCAGAACGAAGAGCATATGCTGATAGAAATTATTTTCTAGGAGACCCTGATTTTGTTAAACTCCCAATGAAAAAATTAGCAAATCCGGAGTATTTACAAAACCGAATGAGTGACTTTACTTTCAACAAAGCATCAAAATCATCCGATATTGCTAACGGAAAAATTCAGGGATACGAAAGCAAGCAAACCACTCATTATTCGATTGTGGATGCGGCTGGAAATGCAGTTTCAGTAACGACCACTTTGAACGATAATTATGGTTCAAAAATATATTGTGACGCGCTGGGTTTCTTTCTGAATAATGAAATGGACGATTTTAGTATGAAACCTGGAGTTCCTAATTTATATGGTCTCACAGGAAATGAAGCCAACAGTATCGTTCCAGAAAAACGAATGTTAAGTTCCATGTCACCAACAGTTGTCGAGAAAAATGGCAAACTTTTTATGGTCGTTGGAACGCCTGGAGGTTCTACAATAATTACTTCGGTTTTACAAACGATTTTGAATGTATATGAATTTAAAATGAGTATGCAGGAAGCGGTAAACGCTCCACGATTTCACCATCAATGGCTGCCTGACGAAATCACTTTTGAACCCAATTCCTTTTCTCCAGAATTATTGAAAAATTTAAAGAAAAAAGGCTACACTATAAATGAAACCAATAAGGAAATTATTGGCGAAGTCGATGCTATTTTGGTATTACCTAATGGAAATTTAGAAGGTGGCGAAGATAAAAGAGGGGATAATAAAGCAATCGGATTTTAAAAATATCAAAATGAAAAAAATAATTGTCCTATTAAGTGTATTATCATTAAGTTGTAAAGCACAAGATATTCCCGTTCAACCCACAGGATTAGTTGCTAATAAAGCAATGGTAGTTTCGGCACGAGAAGAAGCTTCAAAAATTGGTGTCGAAATTATGAAAAAAGGCGGTAATGCCTTTGATGCGATGGTTGCCACCGAATTAGCATTGGCAGTTTCTTACCCTTATGCAGGAAATATTGGAGGGGGAGGATTTATGGTTTTTAGAAAAGCTAACGGAGAAACTGGTGCTTTGGATTACAGAGAAAGAGCACCATTAGCCTCACATAAAGACATGTATCTTGATAAAGAAGGAAATGTAATTCCTAATTTAAGCGTTGACGGAGCATTAGCAATAGGGATTCCAGGAACCATTGCGGGAGTTTTTGCCGTTCACGAAAAAATGGGTCAACTTTCGATAGAGGAAATCATGAAACCAATCATTGCTTTGGCGAAAAAAGGAATTGTAGTTACCGAAAAACAGGGAAAAAGATTGCAAAATTATCACGATATTTTAGTGAAAGTGAGCGGAGAAAATACACTGCTAGCCCATAATTATAAAGTGGGAGACACTATAAAATATCGGGCACTAGCCGAAACCTTATCCCGAATAATGAAAAACGGAAAGGATGAATTCTACAAAGGCGAAACCGCTAAGAAAATGGTAGATTTTATTCAAAAAAATGGCGGTATTATTACGCTGGAAGATTTATCGAAATATGAAGCCAAATGGCGAAACCCCGTGATTTTCAATTTCAAGGATTTAAAAATCATATCGATGTCACCCCCAAGTAGTGGTGGAATCACGTTGCAACAAATAATGAAAATGATTGAACCGTATCCCATTTCAGAATTTGGACATAACAGTATAAAAACCATTCAAGTGATCACTGAAGCGGAACGAAGAGCTTATGCCGACAGAAATTATTTTCTAGGTGATCCTGATTTTGTAAACATTCCGAAAAAAGAATTACTCGATACGAATTACTTAAAACAAAGAATGCACTCTTTCGATTGGGACAAAGCCACTTTATCTTCTGCCGTTTCTCCCGGAGAAATCGCCCTGTCCGAAAGTAATGAAACCACCCATTATTCGATTATTGATGCAGAGGGAAATGCTGTTTCAGTAACTACAACACTTAATGGCGCCTATGGTTCTAAATTATATTCTGACGAGTTAGGCTTCTTTTTTAACAACGAAATGGATGATTTCAGTGCCAAGCCAGGAGCTCCAAATTCGTATGGTTTAGTTGGTGCTGATGCCAATAGTATTGCTCCTGAAAAAAGAATGTTGAGTTCGATGACGCCCACAATTGTAGAGAAAAACGGAAAATTATTTATGATAGTGGGTTCGCCTGGAGGTTCGACCATTATCACGTCGGTTTTACAAACGATTCTGAATGTTTATGAATTCAAGATGAGTATGCAAGATGCCGTAAACGCCCCTCGTTTTCACCACCAATGGCTGCCTGATATAATTGCTTTTGAACCCAATGCATTTTCAGAAATCACTTTAGAAAGTTTAAAACAAAAAGGATACATCATCAACGAAAAAAACCCTCCTGTTTTGGGAAAAGTAGACGCTATTCTGGTTTTGCCAAACGGAAAAATAGAAGGTGGAGCCGATAAAAGAGGCGATGATACTGCTTTGGGATTTTAGTCTTTCGACAAGCTTAGGACAAAAAAGTTAGATTTATGCGTTTTATCAAATCATTAGAAACCGCTTTTAGTGAATATGGCAATCCCGAAAAAACTGCGAGAATATCCATTAGAAACCAAAAAAATTAGAAACCATTTTTCAAAATCAAAAAATATGTGGCTCATCCGAAGTACGATTCTTTTTCAATTGGGATACAAACAAAAAACCAACTTCGATTTACTACAATCAGAGTGTAAAAAACATGAAAATTGAGAAGAATTCTTTATTCAAAAAGGCATTGGCTGGACTTTGCGAGAATATGGAAAAACAAATCCAGAAGCAGTATGAAATTTTGTAAAACAGACAAACTTAAAACCTTTAAGTAAAAAAGAAGCGCTGAAAAACATCGGCTAAAAGCAAAAATAATAGTAAATTAGCTTTTTATTAAAAAATTGAAATGTTCAAAAAATATTTTTATAAATTAGAGAATATAATTGCTTGGGCACAATCTATACTAGCGCCAAAACAATTTATTTTCATGTCAAGTATTTTAGTTGGTATAAGTTCTGGTTTTGCAGTTATTATTTTAAAAACATTTGCACATCAAGTTTATTCTTTTGCGACCTACATCAACGGAATTTTAAAATTAAGTTTTATCAACAGTATTTTACCTATTATAGGAATCTTGTTGACCGTTTTTGTGGTCAAAAGAGTATTGGGAGGAACTATCGAAAAAGGAACTTCACAGATCTTGTATGCCGTTGCCAAAAAAGCAAGCATAATCCCTAGAAAACAAATGTATGCTCAAATCGTGACGAGTTCACTAACCGTTGGTTTGGGAGGTTCGGCAGGTTTAGAAAGTCCGATAGTGATAACCGGCGCGGCATTTGGTTCTAATTATGCCCAAAGATATAAATTGAGTTACAAAGACAGAACACTGCTTATAGGTTGTGGAGTTGCCGCCGGAATTGCCGCTGCTTTTAATGCTCCCATCGCCGGCGTATTGTTTGCCATCGAGGTTTTACTTGTCGATGTGAGTATTTCAGCCTTTACACCTATTATGATTGCTGCTGCCTCAGGCACATTGGTTTCTTTAATCGCCTTGGACGAATCTATTTTATTGTCCTTTAAACGTCAAGAAATCTTCGATTATCATTTTATACCATACTATATTCTCCTGGGGGTGCTTACCGGATTTGTCTCTATTTATTATGCCCGAAATTTTCAAAGAGTCGAACATATTTTTGCCCATCTTCGATTTAGTCCCTATAAAAAAGCATTATTTGGAGCCTCTATTTTAGCAGTAATCATCTTTATTTTCCCTTCCCTTTTTGGAGAAGGCTACGAAAGTATCAAGATATTATCAGAAAAAGATCCAGGTCAATTATTAGAAAACACCCTATTTAGTAGTTTTAGAAATAACGATTGGGTACTTTTAATCTTCATTGGTTTTACGATGTTACTCAAGGTTTTTGCTACTGGAATTACTTTGGGAAGTGGAGGAAATGGAGGTAACTTTGCTCCTTCCTTATTTCTAGGATCTTATGCTGGATATTTATTTTCCAAATTTTTAAATTTAACTGGACTTACGCATTTACCTATCAGCAATTTCACAATGGTGGGAATGGCAGGAATTCTCAGCGGATTATTTCACGCACCTCTAACGGCAATTTTTCTTATTGCAGAAATTACGGGAGGTTATGACTTGATGATTCCATTGATGATTGTAACTTCTATCAGTTTTGCAATTTCAAAACGCTTTGAAAAACATTCGATGGACGTTAAGCCTTTAGTCAGGAAAGGAAACGTATTTACGACTAATAAAGACACCAACATCCTTTCAACATTAGACACCAATTCGATTATACAAACTGATTTTTTGACGATTTCCCCTGATGAAAGTTTGGAAAAATTAGTCGATTTAATTTCCCATTCCAATCAAGTTATATTTGCGGTAGTAGACAAGGAAATGCATTTACTTGGCATCGTTCATTTTAACAATATTAGAGAAATTATCTTCAATAACTTTAGGGTAAAACATACTTTAATAAAAGAAATTATGACTCCTACCATCGATGTAATCTATCCTGCTGACAATATGGAAACCGTAATGAATAAATTTGAAAAAGCCAGAGTAACCTTTTTACCCGTTCTTAAAAACGGAAAATATTATGGATTTATATCAAAAGCTATAACCCTCGAAGCCTATCGAACAAAGCTTAAATCAATGACAATAGAATAACTCAAAAAATTATTTAATAATCATTCTACTATGATTAGAACCCTTTTTTACAATTCTTAAAATTAAAAACCACATTTATTTTAAATAAATTCAGAATCAGTAGCTCACTTTTGATAGCAAATCATTCACTTCAATTTTAATTTCCTTTCCAAAAATTAATGTCCGATTGTCTTTAACGTGACCAGCAGGGAAATCGAAAATTACAGGATAATTGTATTCTTTTACAGCATTCAGGATAATTTCTCTGTGAGTTCCTCCAAATAAGGTGTCTTTTTCAATATCATAACTAAAATCCCCGACAATTAATCCTTTAAGATTTTTTAATAAGCCACTGCGTTTTAAAGTATACATCATTCGATCCACGCGATACAAATCCTCTCCAACATCTTCAATAAAAAGTATTTTTCCATCCGTATTGATTTCGGTCACACTTCCCATCATTGAATTGATGATTGACAAATTTCCGCCAATTAAAACCCCTTTGGCATTTCCTTTTTTGTTCAACGAATTACTTGGGATTTCAAAGTCATAGTCATAGCCAAATAAGGCTTTATACAGCGTTTGTTTGGCTTCATCGGTAGCTGAGTGAATTCCGCCTGGCATCGTGGCGTGAATAGTCGCTATGCATAGATTGTGAATATGATTGTGCAAAGTGGTAATATCCGAATAACCGATAACCCATTTTGGATTTTTTTCAAAAGCTGTAAAATCAATTTGATCAATAATTCGAACCGTTCCGTAACCGCCTCTTGAACACCAAATTGCTTTTATATTTTTGTTATCGAGTGCCAATTGCATATCGCCAAGACGTTCCTCATCTGTTCCCGCAAAATGATTGTATCTATTCAAAACGTGTTTACCCAAAACTACTTCGAGTCCCCAACTTTTAGCCAAGGCAATACCGGGATCCAATTCAGTGGAGTCCATGACAAAACCAGCTGGAGCAACAATCATAATGGTATCATCCTTTTTTAAATAAGAAGGTTTCGTAAATTTCATTGTTTTAGAATCGTTTTGTTCTTGTCGTGCTAAATTTTTTTGGCGCATCGCTAATTGGTTTGTTTTACATTGTACAAAAGTGAATAAATAATCGCTTGAGTACTGATTCTAAATATTTTATTTTGGTGGCAAATTAGTTGGTTTTTCATGTTGAATTCAAATCAATACCACACATTAAATGTTTAAAAATTCTTCAAAATCCAATTCCCATTCCCGTACTTTTTTGTACCATAACTGACCCTCTGAAACTTCTAAAGGACAATCAAAATTATTAGTGTAAAGCGCTCCTGTTCCCAATCCTTGCGGCATCAGATTATGCTGTAAAAAAGTCCATTGTGCAATAGCATTTAGTCCAATATTTGACTCTAAAGCTGAGGTAATCCACCAACCAATTTTATACTTTTCGGCCAATAAAATCCACTCTTTTGTGCCTTTAAATCCACCTATAAAACTAGGTTTTAAAATGATAAATTGCGGCTTAATTTTTTGCAATAATTCTTCTTTTTCTCGAAATGAAAACACACCAATCAGCTCTTCATCCAAGGCGATAGGAATTGGAGTGGTTTTACATAGCTCTGACATACTGTCAGTGTTGTTTTTTTGTATTGGCTGTTCAATGCTATGTAATTTAAATCCAGATAGTTGTTTAATTTTATATAAAGCTATATTTTCATCAAAAGCACCATTTGCATCGACCCTGATTTCGACTTGTTCCGGTGTAAAATGCTCTCGAATGTAGCGCAATAATTGCAGTTCTTTATCGAAATCTATCGCTCCAATTTTGAGTTTGATGCAACGAAAACCTTGAGCTAGTTTTTCCTCGATTTGTTGCTTCATAAACGACTCCTCACCCATCCAAACCAAACCATTAATCGGAATTGATTTTGCGCCGTTGGTAAACTCAGAAGGGAAGAGCAAAAAAGGGTTTTTGTTTACCAATGATTGGAACGCCATTTCCACTCCAAATTGTATCGAAGGAAAAGCAATTAAAACCTTCAAAAGTTCATTTTCGCCAAGGTGAATATTAGCACAAGTCCATTGTAGTTTTTCTTCATAATCTGGTCGGTCATCAATACTCAATCCACGAAGGATTCCGCACTCGCCTATTCCTTTTTTACCCTCCTTTTCGAGAATAATAAACCAAGTTTCTTTCTCCGTCATCACACCTCGGGAAGTTCCTGAAGGTCGTTTAAAATTAAGAATGTATTTGTGGTAAGTTGCTTTCAAAATAATTACAATTCAATACTTTCGCCGATTTTTAATAACATCAAATCTTTTCCTTTGTCGAAAAACTTACGAATAGACTCTTCGTGATTGATTTCAATATAACCAAAAGTATCATAGTGTACTCCTAATATCTTATCGCATTCGACAAAATCAGAAGCGATAATAGCGTCTTCTACATCCATAGTGAAATTGTTGCCTATTGGAAAAATTGCTAAATCTAATTTAGTTCGCATTGGAATGAGTTTCATATCCATTGTGAGTGCTGTATCGCCGGCAATATAGATGTTTTTGTGTTCGCCTTCGATGACGAAACCACCTGGATTTCCACCGTTGCTTCCGTCAGCGAAAGAACTAGAGTGGACTGCATTGACGTATTTGACTTTTCCAAAATCAAAACCCTTACTTCCACCGTGATTCATTGGGTGATATTTTAGTCCTTTTTCGCCAAAATGAGAGGCTATTTCATAATTAGAAATGACAATTGCATTGGTTCTTTTGGCAATATATTCCACATCGAGAATGTGATCGCTATGCGCATGCGTAAGCAAAATATAGTCGGCTTTTAGTTCGTTTATATTGATGTGCGACGCTTTTGGATTTGCAGAAATATAAGGATCTACCAAAATGTGCTTACCACTAACTTCGATTCCCAATGAGGAGTGACCGTAAAACGTGATTTTCATATTTTTTAGATTATAGACGAAAGATAAAAAAATTAAAATAGTCAAGACACAAAATCTATTGCCTATTTGTCTTTTTTCTCTTTGTTTTTTTCATTAATAATTATTGACAAGCAAGTCCGAAAGAAAGAAAATCATACACAATGCCAGCAAAATTGAAAGGCCAAAAGTACTCAAAGCTAATTTTTTTAATTCTGGATCTAATGCTTTAGAATCCTGATTTTTATAAACAGTGATTAAATGTTTGGTTATAGGAATGTAAGCCAGTAAAAACAGGTATTGATCAAAATTAAAATTTTTAATGATGGCAAAGACCAGCACTAAGACCATTGCTGAAACAATCAAAAAATAATGGTATTTCTTGGCTTTTGCTCCGCCAATTTTCACCACGATGGTGTTTTTGTTTGATTTCCTGTCCGATGCTTCGTCTCGCATATTATTCAAATTCAAAACTCCAACACTCAATAATCCGATGGCGGTTGCAGGTAAAAACAAGTCGAAATTTAACTGTTTGGAATATAAAAAATTTACTCCCAGAGTGCTTACTAATCCAAAAAAAACAAAAACAAATAAGTCACCATACCCTCGATATCCATAGGCGGTATTACCAACAGTATAACGAATCGCAGAAGCAATTGCTAAAATTCCTAATGCCAGATAAAATAAAGAATAGCCCAGATTTGTTTCCTTGAAAGCAAAATAAATTAGCGAAATTGCCGATAGTAATGTTAAGATAGCTGTAATAATAATAGCGCGCTTCATTGCTGCGGGAGAAATCACACCGCTTTGAATGGCTCGTTTGGGACCAACTCTATGCTCATTGTCAGTTCCTTTTATTCCGTCACCATAATCATTGGCAAAATTAGACAGTATTTGCAATCCTAGCGTCGTCAAGATGGCATAACCGAATATTTTCCAGTTAAAAACTTCCGTTGGCGTGAGGACATTATTTGTTGGATATGCCAAGGCATACATACTTCCCACTATAATTCCAGAAACCGATAATGGCAAGGTTCTTAATCTTGCAGCTTGAATCCAATGTTTCATTTTTTTTGGTTTTTGGTTTTTGGGTTATCTGTCGAAACCTAAAATATTTTTATGGCAACCATTTTTTTTCAAAATTAGGTTTTCTTTTTTCAAGGAAAGCATTTCTACCTTCTTTGGCTTCTTCAGTCATATAGGCCAGTCGTGTTGCTTCGCCGGCAAAGACTTGTTGTCCCACCATTCCATCATCGGTAAGATTCATCGCGAATTTCAACATTTTGATGGAGGTTGGCGATTTTTGCAAAATTTCCTGTGCCCATTCGAATGCAGTATCTTCTAACTCTGCATGTGGAATCACGGCATTCACCATTCCCATTTCCAATGCTTCTTGAGCAGAATAATTTCTTCCTAGAAAGAAAATCTCGCGCGCTTTTTTCTGTCCGACCATTTTTGCCAAATAAGCAGAGCCATAACCGCCGTCAAAACTGGTCGCATCGGCATCCGTTTGTTTAAAAATAGCGTGTTCTTTGCTTGCTAATGTCAAGTCGCAAACCACGTGCAAACTGTGACCACCACCTACAGCCCAACCTGGGACTACGGCAATAACTACTTTTGGCATAAATCGAATTAAACGCTGTACTTCGAGAATATTCAAACGATGCTGCCCGTCTTCGCCTACATAACCTTGATGGCCACGAGCGTTTTGATCGCCACCGCTACAAAAAGAATAAATTCCATCCTTAGATGAAGGCCCTTCTGCAGAAAGCAAAACGACTCCAATAGAAGTGTCTTCTTGCGCATCATAAAAAGCTTGGTACAGTTCTGAAGTGGTTTTTGGACGAAAAGCATTGCGAACATTGGGTCTGTTAAAAGCTATTCTAGCAACTCCATTGCATTTTTTATAAGTGATATCTTCGTATTCTTTGACGGTTATCCAATTCATTAGATTCTGTATTAATTAATTTAGTGTAAAAATAAACCATTTTTCACACATTCTACTATTCTATTTTGGCTAAGCCAAAAGTAATTGGCTTTATTTTAAAAGTCATATGTTGATATGTATTGTTTTTTTAATGGTCATATGTAATTCGCATACTATCATTGCTGTTTACGACCAATTTTAGGTTATGCTCATTTCATAAAAAAAGGAAAGCATTACACCTTCCTTTTAACAATTATATTATTTTTGAATTTATTATTTAACCAAGTAAATTCCGTCTTCCTTTATCTCGATTAATTTTTCTCTATACAAAGCTCCAATGGCTTTCTTGAAGGTTTTCTTGCTCATTTTCAAGACCGTTTTAATGTCTTCGGGATGCGAATTATCGGTCAAACGCAGGAAACCACGACTTGCTCTTAATTCTTCAAGAATTTTATCAGCATTGGGTTCAATGCTTTGATATCCTTGGATTTGTAATGCCACATCAATTTTATTATCGGGACGAATGGTTTTGATATAACCTCGCATTCTGTCTCCAGTTCGAATGGCATCATTGTAAACCTCGTCTTTATACATCAAGCCTTTGTGTTGCTCGTTGATGATGACATTAATACCCAATTCGGTGATGTGTGAAACGATTAAATCTACTTCTTCTCCTTTTTCGACCGTTAGATTATCATTTTTCAAAAACTGATTGGTTTTGCTGGACGCTACCAAACGGTTTGTTTTTTCATCCATATAAAGGTACACTAAATAGCGTTTTCCTTTTTCCATTGGCCGTGCTTGCTCTTTAAACGGAACCAGAATGTCTTTTTCCATTCCCCAATCCATAAAAGCTCCCACTTGATTAATATAATTTACACGTAAAAGTGAAAATTCATTCAATAAAATATAAGGTTCTAATGTTGTAGCAACTGGGCGTTCTTCGTGATCTAAATAAACAAATACAATAACCTCCTCGCCTATTTCCCATTCGTTGGGAACGTATTTATTGGGTAAAAGTATGTCGTGAATTCCTTCGGGATCTTTTTCTGGATTTCCTAAAAACAATCCCACTTTTGTATCACGTAAAATGGTAAGCGTGTTGTATTTTCCTATTTCAATCATTATTTCTTGTCTTTTCTAAAGCGCAAAGGTACGAAGATTGAAAATGGTAATTAAAAAATAATTTTATAAAAAAAGCTATTCTAGAACGAATAGCTTTTTTATGAAAGTGTTTAAATAAATTATTTTTTGACAACTTTTTTTGTAGTGATACCTCCTGTAGCATGAATTTTTAATAAATAACAACCACTTGGTAAACTCTGAAGCGAAATAGTGTTTTTTGTATATTCATCTATAAATTCTCCTAGTAGACTATATAATTCTATTTTTTCTAATTCAGAACTTTTAGGTATTTTAATTGTCACAAAATCATTTGTTGGATTAGGATAAATTTCATAAATGAATTACCCCGAGGCAGAGCCTCGAGGTATCGCGTTACTCGAAAGATAACCGCAATTGATTTTTGTTAAACGATTTATAAACTGTTTTTTCTTCACCTTGGTTTTGAATGTATTTCTGAATCACATCCTCATTTCCATATTGACCAACGGTATTCACATAATATCCACTAGTCCAAAAGTTACCACCCCACAACTTATTCTTAACCTCAGGATGCAATCTGAAAATCTCTTTTGCAGTAATACTTTTTACAGTTCTAACCAATATTTCAACTGAAATTTTTGGAACACTTTGCATCAAAAAATGAACGTGATTCTCATCAGCCCCAATCTCTATAAAATGAATCTCATAGCGTTCTGAAATGTTTTCACATATAGAAACCAAACTCGTTTCAACTGAATCGGTTAAAATATTTCTCCTATACTTTATAGGACATACCAAATGATAAAGCAACAAACTTTTATTATGTCGTTTGAAAATGTGTTCACTGATACAACAAATATACTAATCTTTCTATTTTAAGCTAAACCCCGAGGCAGAGCCTCGAGGAATTCTTTTGATTAAACTGCATGATTTTCTGCTATTAAATAATTAGAAAAATCAATTTTCAAAACTTCTTCTTCAGGAGTATTAACGAGTTTTTTTAACTCATTAATGAGACTTACTACTTTATGTTTGATTTTAAAAGGAATAAATCTAATGGCAATATTATTATTTTCTAACACAAAATTTAAAGTGCACATTTTATACAAATGAAGCGTTCTATAAATTTTGATTAAAACAACACTTAAAACAATAAGAATGGGTAATGAAAAAATAAATACTCCTAAAAAAACTATGCAAAGAATACTCATCAACAAATAAAACCTCTTATAACTATTTGCAATTTTTTCAAAAGAAACATACACTTTCTTTATATCCTGAAATGCTATATTTTTCTGAGTACAGAGGTTAAGATCAATTACTACTTCAGCATCATTGATCACAATTCTACGTAAATTATAGTGTTTGAATATCATAATTTATTTATTTTTAATTGAAAAATTAACTAGCTTATATGCTCTAAAATTTTAATGCTTTGTTTAAATAAGTATCTTAAATCAAAATTATAAATAAATTTTCATATATTTAGCCCATAACCAGCCCATTAATTTATGCCAAATACAACCGACGGTCAATTGCAGTTCGATGTTCAAATTCATTTCGGAAGTAAAATTAACAAAGTTTCTCAATTGAAATTATTGCAACAAAACATAGAGTTTAATACAGGTAAACTATTAGGATTCAATACTTTAAGACGTTTTTTTGGGTTTTTAGACTACACTAAACCAAACTTGAACACTTTAAATACTTTAAGTGAATATTTAGGATATTATAATTATAGTGTTTACAATAAAAACAATTTAAAATACAAGGAATGGCATGTGTGGAGTGGAATTTTCGAAATTGAATTAAGCGAAACTTTCGATGAGAAAAATATTGTTTGGTTACAATCCCAAATAAATACTGAAGATTATCACCTGAAAATAGCCTCCATTTTTAAAACCTTTGTTTATAAAAAAAATTACACTCATTTAAATAGTCTTTTTGAAAGCCGTCTATTTCAAGTTGAACACATAGATAGAGGAAAAATAGCGTTAAATATTTGTTTGTTTTTTAGAAGTTTAGACAGTATATCTATGAATTATCTAATAAAATTATTATCTCCTAACATTATTTTTAGAGAAACTATTTTGCATTGGTTTATTGATTATTCTTATCTAAACAAGGGCTACTATGGCAAATTTTTACGCAATAGTATTCCATTCTTAAATACAAATAGTCATGAAGCCCTTTTTGTTGATTTGATGATCAATTACAATTATTACTTATCCGGTAAACCTAATTTCAAACTAATTGCCATAGATAAAATTCAAGACGATTTTTATATTGTTTTGAAAGGACGTTGCTATGCCTATAATTTAATATATTATGCCGAAAAGACAAATACTGTAGAGTATGAAAAAACTTGGGAAGCTTTCTTAAAAATAATTACACAACAGGAGCACCTAAATTTATTAACAATAGAAATTTTTCCAGCTTTAATACTTTTGAAAGACTTCAAAAAAACAGATTACTTAATACAAAAATATTATGAAGATGTTTTAACCCTTGTAGATTGGAGTGGCTATCATGTTCAAGCCACTATTTTATTAGCAATGACCGTTAATTCTATAAATAAGAATGAAATCAAAGACGCTATTATTAGTTTTAATTTTATTGAAAAATCAAAATTTAGCCCCTCCTACGCTGATTATGTTTTACTATTTTATTTATTAGTTGAATACAAACTTGGTTTAGCTAATTCTATTTCTGAAAGTGACTTAAAAGAAATTGAAAGTCAATATGTCTCTATTGTAAACAAAACTGGTTTTAAGCGATTTACTGTAGATTTTTTAAAAAATTATTAAACCAAATTTCAAAAATCAAATCAGTTCAAATTGAAGTGCAACATAAAAGCCCCAAAAATTATCAATACTAATGCAATAAAATTACTGAAACTCCATTTTTCTTTGTAAAAAAAAGTTCCAAATAGGATAGTCAATACTGGAATACCCAACGCTAATAAAGAGGTGATATAGGGATTTGTAATTTTTAAACCTAAAAACCCAGTCCAAACCGCCATAAAAATTAATAGAGCCATCACAAAAGTTAATTTATATATTGCAATACTAGATCGTATGATTTGCTTTTTAGAATATGAAGTACGAGTTAATAACCCGAAAAAACTTATAGAAAAAACTACAATCTCTTGATTAATTAATGAAAAAATAGGAGAAATAGATTGTTTTAAATTATTCCAATGAAACAAAGCCGAAGCAGAAAAGAATACCGTCATTAAAGTAAATAGCAGTAACTGTCTATAGCTAATCTCTTTTTTCAGATCCCTTTTAATTTGTGTTAAGTAAATTACAAACCCTAAAACGATTAATGAAGTACCAATTACATAATACTTAAAATCAAAATTTTCAAAAAAGTATAGATAGGTAACCGTAAAAAAAACTCCAGTCATATTAAATATTCCCAATTGCCTTAAACTACCTAGTTTTAGTGCTGAAGTCATAAAAACCAATCCAAACGCTCCTAATAAAGATGCTGATGTTGATTTTATAAGAGTAGCAATGGTTAATTCATTAAATACGTTCGGATAAAAAAAGTAAATTATAATAAGACCAATTGAGCAAGTCATAAAGGATCTAAGAGTCATAACTATCCAGATATTAGACTTAAATAAAATTTTCTTCCAAAGTAAATTATTAACGGAATAGAAAAAAATTGATGCTAAAACAAACTTCATAGGCTCTTAAAATAAAATTTATATATTTTGTATTATTCCAAAATAAGATCATTTTTTAATAGATTGTATTCATAAGTAATATTCCTAATAGGATTAATGCGTTTTTTTTTTAAACCCAATATTATTGATTACAAAGCATCTACTTCATATTTATAAAAAAATGGATCTAATTTACCCTCCAAAACAACAATTTATTTTCCTATTTCAATCCTTATTTCTTGTCTTTTCTTAAGCGCAAAGGTATGAAGATTTTGAAGAAGATATTTTACGTGAAAACCAATATAAACTTTATTAGAATTCATTCTTATTTTTTATTAATTTTGAGTTTAATTTATTCTCTAAAAAATGAAAAAAATTTCAATATTATATTTACTCGCTCCACTTTTTTTATCTCATATTGTATTTTCTCAAACTACAATCGACGATTTAGAAATCAAAAAAATGATTACTGAAGTCAAGGCAAACAATCTGGAAGCTACCGTTCGCAAGTTAGCCTCTTTTGGAACCCGACACACTTTAAGCGATACTAAAAGTGAAACACGAGGCATTGGTGCTGCACAACATTGGGTAAAATCAGAATTTGATAAATTTGCTTTAGCCTCTAGCGGAAGACTCACTTCAACTATTGATTATTTCATGATTAAAGCCGATGGAAAGCGCATTGCAAATGAAAGCCAATTAGGAAATGTAATGGCAACATTAAAAGGAACCGATCCAACAGACGACCGAGTGTTAATTATAAGTGGGCATTTAGACTCCCGCGCCTCTGATGTAATGGATGCTAAATCTGATGCACCAGGAGCCAATGATGATGCTTCGGGAGTGGCGGCAATGATGGAACTTACAAGAATAATGAGTAAAAGAGAATTTCCTTTTACTTTACTATTTGTTGCCGTAACAGGGGAAGAACAAGGTTTATATGGCGCCCGTCATTTAGCCGAGATCGCAAAAGAAGCAAAGTGGAATGTCGTGGCAATGATTAACAACGACATGATTGGCAACAGTTTGTCTAGCGGAACAAACTTAAGAGACAACACTAGGGTTAGAGTTTTTAGTGAGACTATCCCTTATTTAGAAACAGAGGAAGAAGCTAAAATGCGAAAATCTACTAATCGGGATAATGATAGTCCATCGAGAGAATTAGCGCGATATATAAAAACGGTTACGAATCAATATGTAGATCAATTAGATATCAATTTGGTTTACCGAAACGACCGCTTTTTAAGGGGAGGTGACCATACTCCTTTTAGTCAAAATGGATTTACAGCCATTCGTTTTTGTGAAATGAACGAAAACTACGACCACCAGCATCAAAACTTGAGAACTGAAAATGATATAAAATATGGAGACCTTCCCGAATTTATGGATTTTGAATATCTAAAAAAAGTAACCTGTTCCAACTTAGCAACTTTTAGCAACTTAGCTTGGTCGCCTAAAGCCCCAAATAATGTTGGTATAGAAGTCAAAGAACTAACTAATTTTTCGACACTTGTATGGAAAGCTCCTGAAGGTAAAACTCCTTACGGCTATCAAATATTAATTAGGGAAACTTCGGCATCGCATTGGGAAAAAACAATTTTTGTAAAAGACACCAGAATAACTATTCCTTTTTCAAAAGACAACTATTTATTTGGAGTACAAACAGTTGATGCCTTGGGACACGCCAGTTTGCCTATATTCCCTCTGCCTATTCGGTAAAAGTGTATTAAGAAGCGTTTGATGGAATAGTACTGTTTAAAAAAACCTACACCAACTCCCGGAAATACTGTAGCAAAACCTTATCGTTCTCCCTCGTTGGCGTGAAAATTTCAAGAATACTTGGTTTATCGTTTTGAGTATAAAAAGCTTTTAGGCTTTTGTCTAAACTCGATTCATCACTAGCAAAACTATAATCGAATCCATGCATTTTTGCTAAAAGTTCGGCAGTGAGGCAATGGGAAGTTTCGAAAAACTGATTAAAAACCGGAGTTTCCTCGTGTCCGGGTAAAATCCTAAAAATACCTCCACCTCCATTATTGATTAGAATAATCTTGAAGTTTTTTGGGATGTATTCGTTCCACAAGGCGTTGCTATCGTAGAGAAAACCTATGTCACCGGTAATTAAAACGGTTTGTTTTTTATTGGCTACAGCCGCACCAATTGCTGTAGAAGTATTGCCATCAATACCGCTGGTTCCACGATTGCAGAATACCTCAACCGACGGATTGATAGTAAATAATTGTGCGTATCTAATGGCTGAACTGTTACCCAAATGCAACATACAATCCTCGGGCAAAGTTGGAATCACTGCTCCAAAAACCTTGAAATCTGAGAACGGAATCTTGGACAAATATTCCTGGTGTTTTGTTTTTCGCAAGGTGGAAACCTTTTGTAAAGTAGAATGATAATTGCTTTTTATAGGAATGATAAACGGCAAAAATTGATTGAAAAACAGATTGGGCTTTACCTTAAAATGTTTCGTCAAGCTACCATAAGTATCATAACCCCTCAACGGATCCATGTGCCAATGCTGTTTTGGTTTGTATTCTCGCAAAAAAGCTTTTATCCTTTTGGAAACGACCATCCCGCCAAAAGTAATTAGAATATCCGGCTGAAAATTCTTGAAGTCTTGTTTCGAAAAAGGAGTGATTATCGTGTCAATGTTATTCAAAAAGGAAGGATGATGCAGGTTTGAAGTAGTTTCGGTCATCACGACAACCGAATCATCATTGGCTAACTGATTAATAATTTCGGAATCAATTTCGTGGGGTTTATTTTCTCCTACCAATATCAATATCTTTTTCGAAGCATTCCAAATTTTAGTAAACTCAATAATCGCATCGATAGCAATTTTCTTTGGCTCTTTGGCGAAAGCCGAAATAATGACATCGACATCGAGTTTAGAAACCGTTTGATACAATGGTTCCTCGAAAGGCGCATTGATGTGAACGGGCCCTTTTTTGGCGTAAGCCTTATTGATGGCAAGATTTATTTTCAAATCATTCTCTACAGAAGCTCCTTCAATTAAATTGGCATTATAAAGCGAGTGATTTTTAAACACATTTTCCTGGCGAATGGTTTGGCCGTCGCCAATGTCGATCTTATTTTGTGGCCTATCGGCCGAAATTACAATTAGCGGAATTTGGCTGTAAAATGCTTCGGCGAAAGCCGGATAATAGTTCAATAATGCCGATCCCGAGGTACAAACTACGGCTACTGGTTTTTGAATTTGTTGGGCAATTCCTAGTGCAAAAAAAGCAGCGCAACGCTCGTCGGCAATACTGTAACAATTAAATTCGGGATTGTTTACAAAACCTATTGTCAGAGGTGCGTTTCGAGAACCGGGAGAAATCACGATGTGTTTTATTCCTTTGTCAAGACAAATCTGGATAATGCTTTGCGCCAAAGGTATTTTAGGATAAATCATTATAATTAAGGTCCAAAGTTATAAAGGTCCAAAGGTACAAACTTGCAAAGGTTTTTACTATGTTCTTTAAATAGTTTTATTACTTTTGGAAAACAATTTATATCAAATGGAAGTCCAAATTAGACCTTACAAAACCGAAGATACGCATGCCATTTTAGAAATTCTAAACTATAATATTTTGCATTCGACCTCCTTGTACGATTACGAAATTAGGAATTACGAGCAACAAAAAGCAATCCTTGAAGATAAATTAAACAAAGGCTTTCCGGTAATTGTAGCAACACTAGAGGGCGAAGTTGCAGGTTTCGGAATGTATAGTGAGTTTCGTTTTCGGGAAGCTTATCAGTTTACCGTCGAACATTCGGTTTATGTAAACGATGATTTTCAAGGAAAAGGCATTGGAAAATTACTGTTGCAGGAATTGATTAATTTGGCTCGAAAACAAAAACTACATACCATGATTGCCGTTATCGATTCGGAGAATCAAAATAGTGTGGTGTTTCATGAAAATTTTGGTTTCGAAACCGTTGGTGTTTTCAAGGAATGTGGTTTTAAATTTGACCGTTGGTTGCATACCGTTTTTATGCAATTAATGCTAAAATAAAAGCGTTCTTTGCATAACAATACAATTGCACAATATAATTTCATGGATTTTACTCTACTTTCCTCGCCCTTACAAGGATTTACTGACTTTCGATTTAGAAATGCTCAAAACAAGATTTTTGGAGGTATTGACACTTTTTATTCGCCTTATATTCGGTTAAACGGAAAATTAGTAATAAAACCTTCTTACGAAAGAGACCTGCTTCCGGAGAATAATGTGGGTTTAGAAGTCATTCCGCAAATTATAACTAATGATGCCGAGGAATTTTTATTTGTGGCTAAATATGTTCGAGAATTGGGTTACAAAGAGTTGAATTGGAATTTAGGCTGCCCGTATCCTATGGTTACGAAATGTGGTATGGGTTCTGGTTTAATTAAAAATACAGCAAAAATCAATCATATTTTAGAAAGAGCTCATTCAGAATCGGATATCATTGTGTCTATGAAAATGCGCTTGGGCTATGATACTACCGAAGAAATTCTGGATGTTTTACCCATTCTGGACACCTACCCTATTAAAAACATTGCCATTCACGCCCGCATTGGAAAACAATTATACAAAGGAGGTGTTCATCTAGATGCTTTTCAGCGATGTGTAGACAATACGCGCCATAAATTGTATTATAATGGCGACATTACTACGGTGGCGAAATTCAAGGAAATGCAAGAGCGTTTTCCTACTATTGATCATTGGATGATAGGTCGTGGTTTGATTGCTGATCCGTTTTTGCCCAGTATGATTCGGCAAAATACCCTAGAATATCCAAAGAACAAAATGGAATTATTCCGTGCATTTCACGATACTTTATATGCCATTTATAGTGAGTCGCTATCAGGACAAACCCATATTTTATTAAAGATGTACCATTTATGGGAATATTTTTCAGTAACCTTTTCAAATCCACACAAGGTGTTAAAAAAAATCAAAAAAGCGCAAAGCATTCGCAATTATGAAGCAGCTGTTGCAGAAATTTTTAAAAGTGAAAAAATATATAACCCGGATTGAAGCGGATTTAAAAAATTGAAAATGAAATTTATTTTCTGACTTTAACAAAAAAAAGAGTTCCCAATAGGAACTCTTTTTTTGTATTGAGCAGTATTGATTACTAAAATCTAACCCTTAATCCAATTCACGATTTCGGGGTCCGTTGGCAATGTTTTTGAATAATAAACTTTCACGAGTTCGCCTTTTTCGTTGATTAAGTATTTCTGAAAATTCCATTTTACGTCGCTGTCTAATATGCCATTTTTATCCTTTTGAGTTAAAAATTGATACACTGGATCCATATCTTTTCCTTTAACCGAAATTTTGCTCATCATGGGGAACGTCACTCCGTAATTCAATTGGCAAAAAGTGGCAATTTCTTCATTGGTTCCCGGTTCTTGCCAAAGAAAGTTATTAGCCGGAAATCCCACAATTACTAAACCTTTGTCTTTGTATTCTTTGTACAAGGTTTCTAACTGTTCGTATTGTGGCGTATATCCACATTTGGAAGCCGTGTTTACAACAATCACTTTTTTGCCTTTGAGAGAAGCCAAATCAAAGTCATTTCCCGATAAATCTTTGACCTTGAATTGGTGTAGGGTTTGTTTTTCCATGGTTGATTCTGGTTTATTTTGTGTAATTTGACCTTGACAACTCCATAATAAGAGTAAACCACAGGCAGAAATAAATAGGTTTTTCATTTTTTTAGTGTTTGTTTTGTAAAATTAAACATTTCAAAATAGGCAACCCTATTATTGCTCTCTTTTTTTGATTGAACAAAAGTTAAATAATTGATACTATTCTATAAAGCAACCCCTAAACAAAAAGCCTTTTTTTTACCGTATTCTTTTAAAAACTAAGTTTTTCAGTTTAGACTTCATCCTTTTTGAAGGATTAAATTTGATTTTCGAGCCTTTTATATTAGCTGTACCTAATTCCTCGAAAGTATCTGCTGGCGTACCTTGTACTGTAATTTGAAAGGATCCCAAACTATCAATTCGCACGATGTTTCCTGCTGCTAGTGCTTCGGATAGTACCTCTGTAAGCCCAATAATCACCCCATAACAATCTGCTTTACTAATCGTAGAACGAGAAGCTACCTTTTCGGCAAGACTGTCTAAATCTTCCTCGCCTTTATGAATGGCACACGGATAATATTTTATTTGCGGCGGCGAAACCAAGATATTTTTCTTGGGTACCATTTTAAAATTTATTGCCATACTAATTTACTTTATTGATAGTTTATGTAAGTACTTTACTGCTGTTTTGTAAAGTCCTTATAAATTTTACTGCCAGAACGGATTATTTATTTTTCTGGTAATTACAAAGATAGCTAAATTTATATATGTTTAAATAAAAAGATATATATGTTTATATACAAACATACCCGTTTTTTAATTAATTAAAACTACTTAGATAAAAAAGAGGCCCGTGTGGCAGCATTTATTGGTACCGAGTATGTAAATATTTATATAACCCTTTAGGTATAATTCAGTTTATAATTTTATAAACGCATAAGAACATAGTTTTTTATTGATTGTATTAAGACTTTTCACCGCTAGTGCGAGCGTCACGCTCGTACCTACAATCAAAATCAATTCAAATCTATTTCTAAAACAGTTTGGTCGTTATTACCATAATTTCTAGCTGAACTATATTTCCAATCTATAGGGTCGGTTACGAATCCTGATTCTACGGGATTGCTGTGAATGTAATCTAGTTTTTGTTCAAACACTTTCAAACTCCAAATTTCTATTGGTTGGTTGTTTTGTTGCAAAAATTGCTTTTCTTTAACATTACTGTTTTTCTTTCCTGCTATTTCAAACATCCATAGCATCCATTCTCGTCTGCTCTCTTGTGGATTGTCTGCAATGGCTTTGATTATTTTTCTTGATGTAAAACCTTTTAAATCCCTCATTAATCCTGACGGATCGCCTAATGCCGACCTAAAAATCAAATGCACGTGACTCGGCATAATACAATAACCATAAATCTCCATACCCTTATTTTTTCTGCAATGGTCTAATGATTCAGTTATTACTGCCAAATAAATAGCTCTTGTAAATACATCTATCCAATTATCAATAGCGAAACTTACAAAATAAGCTCCGTTTTTTTCATAACCAGAGCGATAGCAAACAGGCGAAGCAAATTTATATTTTCTGCTCATCTACTTTTTTTTGCTAATATAAGTATTCCTTAAAAAAAACTACAACTTTTTTAGGGTTGTAGTTTTGGGTGTGGCTTGCTTTATGGGTACGAGCGTGACGCTCGCACTAGCCGTTGTGCCTGTTTTTGCTCGCGCTAGCTGGGGAATGTGTCTACACTTAAACTCATTGGACTATTTTCTTTCTCTTAAATCTCCCTAATGTTCCTTGATAAATTAGAAACTTTTGAGATTCAATTAGTTTATTGGAATTTCACAACTAAAAGTGAGGTCGTAATTATTAGCTATCAAAGTATAATAAACTGAACTTACTGATCCTTTAAGTATTCCATTGATATCTTCACTACAAACAAATTTAATTCTTGTTGCATCATATACTTTTACGGCCCCAGTGCCTATATTACCATCATGCTCAACATGGCAATAACCTAATGTAATGCCCTCATTTGCTGTACCAATAGCAGGACATACAGAAGTATTGATTGTATATCCGCTTGGCAATGGAATTAAGAGGTCGCCGCTGCCTGCTGCTGCTCCTGTTGCCCAATAATGGTAGTAATATCCTTTTAAATATAATGTTTTGCCAACAACTTTATACATGTATCCTTCTAAATGTGTAGTTGCTTTTGTTGGATTTGTTGTTGAACCTTCAAATGTTGGAGTGTAGTTTGTCCATTCAACATCTGCTGAATTATTAATTATTTTAGCCCAAACAGGCGCACCTGAGGTACCGCTATTATAATAATACGCAGCACCTCCCCAAGATGCCCCAGTATTCCATACCAATAATGCGGTTGCAGGATTCGGTATGGTCGTATTATCGGAAGTACTCGTTAAAGTAACGCGAGGTGGTAAGAAGCCTTTGTTAGTAGCACTCACATCTAATTTCGCAGATGGATCTGGTGTAGTGGTACCAATACCTAATGTTCCATCAATAGTTGTATTACCTGTTCCATCAGCTACAGTAAATTTATCAGTATCCATAGTTAAACCGCCATTAAGATTAGCAGCGCCTGTTAATGTAGTTGCTCCTGTTACAGCTAATGTTCCTCCAAGTGTAGTTGCTCCAGATGCTGCTAATGTTGTAAATGACCCTGTGCTAGCAGTTGTTGAACCTACCGGTGTGTTTTGTATACTTCCTGCATAAACCGCACCAGTAATTCCTGCGCCACCATTCACTATCAATGCCCCGCTTGATGTTGATGTTGATGCAGTAGCATTTGAAATTGTAGTAATTCCACTTAAAGTTTTAGCTCCAGCAACCGTTTGAGTAGTAGATAAATCAACAAAGTTTTGAGTACTCCAACTTGCAACACCTGAGGCATTAGTGGTTAAAACTTGCCCTGCAATTGTATTATGCGCTTTTGGATAGGTCACCGTACCTGCTGTTAAGGTACCACTTGTTTTTACATCCGTAACAGACGTATTTCCTAGTTGAATTGTATTGGGGAATGTAACA
>NZ_CAWURC010000013.1:0-72229 GCF_963925185.1 uncultured Flavobacterium sp.
ATTATGTAGCTTTTATTTAGGATGGATTAATCTTTTTTACAATGGTTTAGGACACTAAAAGTTGCGAGCTTGAAAGCGCAATTTTCCGATGTTTAAAATTAATATTATTTTGTTTTAGAAACATTCTATTTAAACGAAAAACAAGGAGAACATAGTCTTCAGAAGAAAAAAACCAGTAGATATTTATAAAATGGTTGCTTAATTCAACTAAGAAAATGAAAAAAGTGGTCTAAAAATATCGAGGTATTATACTCCTCTCTTCTCCACTTGTCGTACCATAAACCTCTAGAGTAGTCTAGTTTTTTTTTTATTTAAAAATCTTAAATCATCATTAAAAAAGTTCGAGATAACTCCTCTCCCCTCCACAAAAAAATCCTCGAAATCCAATTTTTAGAGGATTATTTAATTATAAAAATTGGTTTTTTATTATTTATTTTTTTCTTGTTTATTTCTAGTTCTCGAATATAATTTACTGATTTCCATCATTGATCCTCTGTTAATAATTCTTCATAAGTTACCAATGGGGCTTTTCCGGGATTAATTTTCCGGAAAATAGCACCATCTGTTTCGTTAATAACTTTCTTTTTCAATAACGAATAAGTGTTATTTTTTTAAAGTAGATTTCAAAAAAAAACCGCAACAGTTTTATACCGTTGCGGTTTTTTTATTTTAAGAAAAACTCAATTACAAAATATAATCCGTATTAATGAAATTTGATTCTTTGCTATTCAATAATTCCTGTAAAATAGCATTGTTGTATTCGTTATCTTTTGAAGCTACGAAGGTTCTAATCGAAAAAGAACGCAACGCATCGTGAATACTCAAAGTTCCTACCGCCGAATCTTTTCTTCCTGTAAACGGAAAAACATCGGGTCCCCGCTGACAAGAGCTATTCAAATTTACTCTACAAACTAAATTCACCAAAGTATCGATCAGTGGCGCAATAGTTTTTATGTTTTGACCAAATAAACTCACTTGTTGACCATAATTAGATTCTGCCATATCATCTAATGGCTCTTGAATATTTTTGAAAGAGATAATAGGCACAACTGGACCAAATTGTTCTTCGTGATATACGCGCATTTTCTTGCTTATTGGATATAAAACGGCCGGAAATATAAAATTATCTGAAAGTTGTCCTCCTTTTGTGTTAATCACTTTTGCCCCTTTGCTTGTAGCGTCATCAATCAATTCCTGAATATAGGCAGGCTTTTCTTTTTCTGGCAATGGAGTAAGTGAAACTCCATTTTCCCATGGATTTCCAAAGCTTAACGCATCAACTTTAGCAGCAAACCGTTTATTGAATTCATCCACAATCGATTCGTGAACGTACAAAATTTTCAAAGCCGTACAACGTTGTCCGTTAAAAGATAAAGATCCTGCAACACATTCCTGGATAGCCAAGTCTAAATTGGCATCCGGCAAAATAATAGCTGGATTTTTGGCTTCCAAACCTAAAATTAAACGCAATCTATTTTTATTTGGGTGCAGATCTTGCAATGCAATCGCTGATTTACTATTTCCGATTAAAGCCAAAATAGAAACTCTACCCGATTCCATTATTGGCGATGCAACTTCGCGTCCGCGACCATATAATATATTGATAACTCCTTTTGGAAAACTGCTTTTAAAAGCTTCCAATAAAGGTGAAATCAATAAAACACCATGTTTCGCTGGTTTAAAAATTACGGGGTTCCCCATAATTAAAGCTGGAATCAATAGACTAAAAGTTTCGTTTAAAGGATAATTATAAGGCCCAAGACACAACACTACTCCAAGAGGACCACGACGTACCATGGCATGAATTCCTTGAACTTTAGAAAAATGAGCACTCCGCGCATTTAACTCTTTATAACTTTCTATCGTGTCATAAATATATTCAACGGTTCTGTCAAATTCTTTTTCGGAGTCTCCCAATGTTTTACCAATTTCCCACATCAAAAGTTTTACCACTTCAGATCGAGTAGCTTTCATTTGGGTAACAAAATTATCCATGCATTTTATGCGATCAACAACTTTCATTGTGGGCCATGAACCTTGACCATTATTAAATGCATTATCAGCAGCATCTACAGCTTCCATAGCTTCTTTTTCTCCCATATAAGGAATAGTTCCGAGCAAAGTTTGCTCGTAATTTTCAGTAGATGAAATTGTAGAATATACTGGAGTTGTTGTTCCTGTCCATTTTTTTAGTTCTCCATCAATTAAATAAGTATCTTGAATAAGTAATGAATTAATTTGAAATTCTTGAGGTATTGTATTCATGATAAAGCAGTATTGTTTTAATTTAAAATTATAAATAAAAAAAAGGCTTTGGCCTCTTCTAGTCTTCTGGCGAAACTACTTCCCCATCCCAATCTAAAAATCCTCCCAGCAAATTGAACGCATTTTTAAAACCTAGGTTATTCATTACTGCGCAAGCTTTTTCACTTCTGGCTCCAGACCGACAATAGACATAATAGTTTTTAGTTTTGTCTAAAGCTTCCAGTTTATCAATGAATACTTGTCCTTGGTATATGTCGATATTTATAGCATTTGGAATAATCCCATCGTTGCATTCCTCTTCGGTTCTAACATCTAGTATCACTCCATTTCCATCAGATTCCATTTGAAAAACCCATTCGAATTGTGTTAAATTCATGGCATATTTTTTTTTGTAAAAATACGAAGTTTTTACATAACAATAATTGACAAAAATGTGAATTAGATAATATTTTAAAGAAAACGATTTCGCATAAACGTAAAACAAGATAATTCACAAATACACAATGTATTTCATAAAAATATCAAAATAAACTAGTTATTAAATGTTATTCTTAAATAATATTCGCTTTTTTATTGCCAATAACCCGTTGGGTGTAATTATTAAAAACGTCTATTCGAGTGTTTTTTGTGCAGTAAAACGGAACAAAAAATGTATCGAGAATCGTTTTTAACGAAATTTTTCTTGTTCTCGATACGATTTTCTTATAAAAACTAATCACACCGACGAAAAATTACCATTAAAAACTAATTACACCCAACGGTTACCAATACTCATTGGGTAATTTTTTAAATTAATAATTTTTACAACTCTGAAACTATATTTAATTAAAAAAATGTTAAAACATTTGTATATACAAATAAAATCGAGCTACATTTGCAGCAACATATTTACAGACATTACAGACATGAAAATTGAAGAAGAATTAAAAAGCACTATTCCTTTAGATAATTCTAAAAAAATCATTTTAAATCTTTTTTATACCCAGAATGTAATTACCGATAAATTGAATGAAATTTTGAAACCGTATGATTTATCAGCAGAGCAATACAATGTGTTAAGAATACTAAGAGGTCAAAAAGGGAATCCGGCAAATATGTGTGTGATTCAAGAAAGAATGCTGGCCAAAACAAGCAACACCACACGATTAGTAGATAAATTATTATTGAAAAATCTTGTCACCCGAAATGTTTGTCCTGAAAACAGAAGAAAAATTGAAGTATTAATTACCCAAAAAGGATTGTATATTTTAAATGAACTGGATCCAAAAGTCGTAGAACACGAAAATTTCTTCTCAAAAAACTTGAATTCTGAAGAATTAGAACAATTGAATCAATTATTAGAAAAATACAGAAACCAATAAAAACAATAAGAAAAAATGAGCGATTTCGTAAAAAATCAAAACTGGAGATACGCAACAAAGAAATTTGATGCTGCCAAAAAAATTTCAACTCAAGATTTAAACACTTTAAAAGAAGCTATCCGCTTGAGTTCTTCCTCTTATGGTTTACAACCTTACAAAGTTTTAATAGTTGAAAATCCTGAATTAAGATCGCAAATTCTACCCGCTGCTTGGGGTCAATCACAAATTGTTGAAGCATCACACTTACTAGTTTTTGCAAATCAAACAAGCATTAGTGATTCTGAAATTGATGCTTTTTTTGAAAACATGAGTAAAACTAGAGAAATACCTTTAGAAACCTTATTGGGTTATCAAGGTTTTATGAAAAGTAAAATCAATGAATTAACCGAAGATGCAAAGGAAATTTGGAATTCAAAACAAACCTATTTGGCTCTTGGAAATCTTTTAAACGCAGCCGCCGAATTAAAAATTGACGTTACTCCGATGGAAGGATTTGACCCTGCCCAGGTCAATGAAATTCTTGGTTTAGACAAACTAGGCCTTAATGCTTCTTTGATGGCGACAATTGGTTACCGTCACAAAGAAGATGCAACACAACATTTAAAAAAAGTTAGAAAATCTAACGAAGAATTATTTATCACTCTTTAATTATTAATAAACAATCAAATTTAACATTATGAAAAATTTAAAATCAATTGCTTTAGCATTAGTTGTAGTTTTATCTACAGTATCAGTAACAGCACAAACTAAAAAAGTAGACGCTTCAAAAAGCAGTATCAACTGGTTAGCAAAAAAAGTAACAGGGCAACATAACGGAACCGTAAATCTTAATGATGGCGCTTTAGTTTTCAAAGGCACTAAATTGGTAGGTGGGACTTTCACTGCCAATATGACTTCATTAACAGCAACCGACCTTACTGGCGATTATTTAGGAAAATTAAACGGTCACTTGAAATCTGATGATTTTTTTAGTACTGAAAAATTCCCAACAGCAACATTAGTTTTCAAAACTATTGCCGAAAAAAGCAAAAACAATTATACTGTAACAGCAGATTTAACTATAAAAGGAATCACGAATCCAATTACTTTTGACATCGCAACTACTGATAATTCTGCAACAACAACTTTAAAAGTTGACAGAACAAAATACGATATTAAATATGGTTCTAAATCATTTTTCGAAAGCATTGGAGACAAAGCTATATACGATGATTTTGATTTGACTGTTTCTTTAAAATTCTAATTTTAATGCAAAATCAAGAAAAAAAAACCCTGATAAGAAATTGTCAGGGTTTGCTTTTCTTAACAAAATTATAAAAAAAAGTGTTTTTTGTTCATTCTGTTTGGATAATCAAATTTCATTTATATATTTGTGCCAAGAATTAAATATGAAAACAATAACAAACAATACTTGGTGGTGGAACAATTTACGTCAAACGTCGTGAACAAAGCTTCTATAGTATAAACTATAAATTTAAAAGGCTTGTCATCACGACAAGCCTTTTTTTATGCCCAGATTATTTCAAAATATCAAACTATAAAATTCAACCTATTGGAATCATTTAAACTAAACATAAATTACAAGCAAATCCTCGCCGATACAATCACTCCTGTGAGCGTTTACTTGAAAATTCGGGATCAATTTCCAAATAGTTTGCTTTTGGAAAGTAGCGATTATCACGGCAACGACAACAGTTTCTCCTACATCTGTTGCAACCCGATTGCTTCTATAAAAATTGAAAACGAAACCATTTTTAAAACCTATCCAGACGGAAGTATCGAAAATATTCCCATCGATTCAAATACCAATATTCCTCAGGTAATTCAGGGATTTTCACATCAATTTAAAACTGACAAAACGGATTTCAAATTCATCAATAACGGATTGTTTGGCTATATTTCTTATGATGCCGTTCGCTATTTTGAAAAGGTAACCATTGCCAAAAAAGAAAATAGCAATACCATTCCTGATGTGTATTATGCCGTTTATCAAAACATCATTGCCATCAACCATTTCAAAAACGAAGCTTATATTTTCTGTCATAGTTTAGAGGAAAAAAATAATATCTCTGAAATCGAACAACTGTTGCAATCCAGAAATATGGCGTCATATAAATTTTTGAAAGAAGGCGAAGGTTTTTCTAACTTAACCGATGATGAATTTAAGCATAATGTGGCTTTAGCCAAAAAGCATTGTTATCGTGGCGACGTTTTTCAATTGGTTTTATCCAGAAGGTTTACCCAAGGTTTCAAAGGAGATGAATTTAACGTTTATAGAGCTTTGCGAAGTATTAATCCTTCGCCCTATTTGTTCTTTTTTGATTACGGAGATTTCAAAATATTTGGATCTTCCCCCGAAGCTCAAATCATCGTAAAAAACCGTAAAGCCGAAATTCATCCTATCGCAGGAACCTTTAGAAGAACTGGTGATGATGAAAAAGATGCCGAACTTGCCAAAAAATTATCAGTAGATAAAAAAGAAAATAGCGAACATGTAATGTTAGTCGATTTGGCCAGAAACGATTTAAGTCGAAATGGTCACAATGTCAATGTAGAAAAATACCGCGAAGTGCAATTTTTTTCCCATGTTATACATTTAGTTTCAAAAGTAACGGGACATTTACACGAAAAAGCAACTACGATGCAAGTAGTTGCCGATACTTTTCCAGCCGGTACCTTAAGCGGCTCACCAAAACACCGAGCAATGCAATTGATCGAAGAGTATGAAAAAACAAATCGGAATTTTTACGGTGGCGCTATCGGTTTCATGGATTTTGAAGGGAATTTTAATCATGCCATTATGATTCGGACTTTCCTTAGCAAAAATCATCAATTACACTCTCAGGCTGGCGCAGGAATTGTAGCCGATTCAGACGAAGAAAGTGAAATGCAGGAAGTATATAATAAATTAAGAGCGCTAAATGCAGCTTTGGATTTAGCCGAAACAATATAAAAATAAAAAAAGTTAAGAATTAAATGATAAGCAAAATAAACGCATAACCTTTAACCCTTAACACCTATACTTTAAGAAAATGAAAAAAATACTAGTCATAGACAATTACGATAGTTTCACTTACAACTTAGTGCATTATCTCGAGGATTTAAATTGCGAAGTAACGGTTTATAGAAATGACGAATTTGATATTGACGAAATCGCACATTTCGATAAAATATTACTTTCTCCAGGTCCTGGAATTCCAGATGAAGCAGGTTTATTAAAAGCTGTAATCGCTAAATATGCGCCAACAAAAAGTATTCTTGGCGTTTGCCTTGGACAACAAGCCATCGGAGAAGTTTTTGGAGGTACTCTTTCTAATCTAGACAAAGTCTATCACGGTGTAGCAACGATGGTGAAAACATCGGTGGATGATGAGCTTTTATTCGAAGGTTTAGGGAATGAATTCGAAGTAGGGCGCTACCATTCTTGGGTTGTAAATACTGATTTACCTGTAGTTCTAGAAGCAACTTCGTTCGACGAAAACGGACAAGTAATGTCATTGCGACACAAAACGTACGATGTTCGTGGCGTACAATTTCATCCCGAAAGTGTTTTGACACCAAACGGGAAAAAAATTTTAGAAAACTGGGTTAAAAATTAGTGTTCAGGTGGCAGATTAAAAATTATAATTAAAACTTTGTGCCTTTGGGCCTTCGGGCAAAAATAAATAAAAAATGAAAACAATATTAAACAGACTCATCAACCACGAAACGCTTTCGAAAGAAGAGGCAAAAAATGTATTGGTAAACATCTCCAACGGAAGTTATAATCCCAGTCAAATTGCTTCTTTTCTAACGGTTTACATGATGCGAAGTATCAGTATCGAAGAACTTTCGGGTTTTCGAGAAGCCTTGTTAGAATTGTGTATTCGAGTTGATTTATCCGCTTACAACACCATCGATTTATGCGGAACAGGTGGCGACGGAAAAGACACTTTCAATATTTCTACTCTAGCATCATTTGTGGCTGCCGGAGCTGGTATTAAAGTGGCAAAACACGGTAATTATGGCGTTTCTTCCATTTCTGGATCGAGCAATGTCATGGAAAAACTGGGAGTGAAATTCAGCAATGACAATCATTTTTTAGTGAAATGTATCGATCAAGCTGGCATTTGTATTTTGCACGCCCCTTTGTTTCATCCTGCTATGAAAAACGTAGGTCCAATTCGAAAGGAATTGGGTGTAAAAACCTTCTTCAATATGTTGGGCCCAATGGTAAATCCCTCGTTTCCAAAAAACCAATTGGTAGGTGTTTTCAATTTAGAGCTGGCTAGAATCTATGCGTATTTGTACCAAAACACCGATGTTAATTTTACCATTTTGCATTCATTAGATGGTTATGACGAAATTTCCCTGACTTGCCCTACTAAAACAATTACAAATTCAATGGAAGCGATGTTAAAACCCGAAGATTTTGGACTTCCGTATTTAACTCAAGATCAAATCGAGGGCGGAAAAACTATCGAAGAGTCGGCAGAAATGTTTATGAATATCCTTTCTGGAAAAGGAACACCGGCCCAAAATAATGTGGTTTGTGCCAATGCAGGAATGGCGATTGCAACCGTTACAAAATGTACGGTGCTTGAAGGTTTCGAATTGGCAAAAGAAAGCTTGCTTTTAGGAAAAGGTTTGACAGCTTTGAAAAAATTACAAGAATTAAGTAAATAAAACGAATGAATATTTTAGATAAAATTATAATCGACAAAAGACGAGAAGTCATTCTCAAGAAATCAATCATTCCCGTTTCTCAATTGGAAGCCTCAGTACTTTTTGAAAGAAAAACTATTTCTTTAAGTCGAAATTTGCGAAATAGCAATTCTGGAATCATTGCCGAACACAAACGCCGTTCTCCATCTAAAGCCGAAATTAATTATAGTTTCACAGTCGAAGAAGTAACGAAAGGCTATGAAAATGCTGGTGCTTGCGGCATTTCGGTTTTAACGGATGGCAAGTATTTTGGCGGTTCATTAGACGATTTACTTTTGGCAAGAGCCACAGTAAATATTCCGTTATTGCGAAAAGAATTCATCGTTGACGAATACCAAATAGTAGAAGCCAAAGCACATGGAGCAGATTTAATTTTGTTGATTGCTGCAGTTTTGACTCGTAAAGAAATCAAATCATTATCTAAATTTGCTAAGAGTTTAGGATTAGAAGTTTTGCTAGAAGTTCACAATTTAGCCGAATTAGAAAAATCGATAATGCCAACATTGGATATGATTGGGGTGAACAACAGAAACCTAAAAACATTCGAAGTGAGTTTGGATTTCAGCAAACAATTAGCCAACCAAATCCCAAACGAATTTGTGAAAGTTTCCGAAAGTGGCATCAGTTCAATTGAAGCCATCAACGAACTAAAACCTTATGGCTATAAAGGATTCCTTATTGGAGAAAACTTTATGAAAACAGCAAATACTGGAGAAGCGGCGAAAGAATTTATAAATAATTTAAACAAAAATTTCTCGAATTAACACAAATTAAATCTGTGAAATCTGTGGCAAAAATAAATAAAATGAAACTCAAAATCTGCGGTATGAAATATCCCGATAATATACTCGAAGTAGGCGCGCTCCTACCCGATTATATGGGCTTTATATTTTGGGAGAAATCGGCACGTTATTTTGATGGAATCATACCAGAATTACCAAAATCTATTCGAAAAGCAGGGGTTTTTGTAAATGGAACTGTAGAAGAAATTGTAAAAAAAATTAAAAAATACGATTTGCAAGCCGTTCAACTACACGGAAACGAATCGGTAGCTTTTTGTTCAAATTTGAAGAATAATATAGATTCTACCATAGAAATCATCAAAGTTTTTTCTGTAAATGATAATTTTAATTTTGAAGTTTTGAAACCTTTTGAAGAAGTTTCCGATTATTTTCTTTTTGACACCAAAGGGAAATTACCGGGCGGAAACGGGACCACTTTCGATTGGAAAGTATTAGAAAAGTATCCTTCTACAAAACCCTTTTTTCTGAGCGGAGGAATCGGAATAGAAGAATTAGAAGCCGTTAAACAAATAGTGAAAACCAATTTACCCGTTTATGCTATTGACATAAACAGTAAATTTGAAATCGAACCAGGATTAAAAAATAAAGAATTATTAAAGTTAATGGTTGAACGTTTTTAGTTGTAGTATAAATCAACTTCCTAAAACCCGGAACCCAAAACCTAAAAAAAAAAAAAAAAAATGAGTTATCACGTTAACGAAAAAGGCTATTACGGTGAATTTGGAGGCGCTTACATTCCTGAAATGTTGTATCCAAATGTAGAGGAATTACGCCAAAATTATTTAAAAATTACGGCAGAACCTTCATTTCAAGCCGAATTTGATGCACTGCTAAAAGACTATGTAGGGCGCCCTACTCCGCTTTATTTTGCAGAGCGATTATCCGCAAAATACAACACCAAAATCTACCTCAAAAGAGAAGATTTATGCCATACCGGTGCACATAAAATTAACAACACCGTAGGGCAAATATTGCTCGCCAAACGATTAGGCAAAACCAGAATCATTGCCGAAACTGGTGCAGGTCAACACGGAGTTGCAACAGCTACGGTTTGTGCACTGATGGGATTGCAATGCATTGTTTATATGGGCGAAATCGACATCAAACGTCAAGCACCCAATGTGGCCAGAATGAAAATGTTGGGAGCCGAAGTTCGTCCCGCACTTTCTGGTTCACGAACGTTGAAAGATGCCACAAACGAAGCCATTCGCGATTGGATTAACAATCCCGTTGACACCTATTACATCATAGGTTCGGTCGTGGGACCGCATCCTTATCCGGATATGGTGGCGCGTTTCCAAAGCGTTATTTCCAAAGAAATTAAGGAACAATTATTGGAAAAAGAAGGTCGTGAAAATCCTGATTATGTTATCGCTTGCGTGGGTGGCGGAAGTAATGCTGCTGGTACATATTATCATTTTTTGGATGATGAAAGCGTAAATATTATCGCTGTTGAAGCCGCAGGTTTGGGAGTTGATTCTGGTGAAAGTGCCGCAACTTCGGCTTTGGGAAAAATTGGGGTCATTCACGGAAGTAAAACGCTCTTGATGCAAACAATTGACGGCCAGATTACCGAACCGTATTCTATTTCTGCCGGACTGGATTATCCCGGTGTAGGTCCGATGCATGCCCATTTATTCGCTACAGGAAGAGCGGAATTTATTTCAATTACCGATGATCTGGCTATGCAGTGGGGTTTAAAATTGTCCCAAATGGAAGGTCTAATTCCAGCTATCGAAAGTGCGCATGCCTTTGCTATTTTAGACGAAAAACAATTCAAACCTACAGATATTGTCGTGATCAATTTATCCGGTCGCGGCGACAAGGATTTGAATACCTATATTGATTATTTTAAATTATAATTGGGTTTTACAAAAATGGAAACTATGATAAAATTATTTACCTACGGTACTTTGCAACACGAAGACATACAAGAAAACCTTTTTGGACGTATGCTGCAAGGAACCCCTGAAATATTAATTGGATACGCGTTAAAAAAAATTAAAATCGAAGAAGAATTTGGAATAGTAGCTTACGACATCCTCGTGGAAACCGGTAATCCGGAAGACACTATCAACGGAATAATATACGAAATCACGACTAAAGAACTTCATCAAGCAGATTTATATGAAGGATTCCATTACAAGCGAGTTGAAGTAAACTTGCAAACTAACGAAAAAGCATGGGCTTATAGTGCAGCAAGTTGAGTTGAGTTGTTTTATTAATTACCTATAATACAAAAAGCCACTACAAGTCATATAAATATAGAAAATGAACAGAATAAACCAAAAACTACAAGAAAACAAAAAGATACTTTCCATCTATTTTTCGGCGGGATATCCAAATTTGGACGATACCGTGCAAATCATCCAGGATTTAGAAAAAAGTGGTGTCGATATGATCGAAATTGGATTGCCATTTAGTGATCCATTGGCCGATGGACCAACAATTCAGGCGAGTTCAACCCAAGCTTTGCATAACGGAATGACGACACAATTTTTGTTTGACCAACTCAAGGACATTAGGAAAACAGTTGCAATTCCGCTAGTGATTATGGGTTATTTTAATCCGATGTTGCAATATGGTGTGGAAAATTTCTGTAGAAAATGTGAGGAGATTGGCATCGATGGATTAATCATTCCCGATCTTCCTGTTGATGTGTATGCCGAGCAATACAAAGCTACTTTTGAGAAATACGGCATAATCAACGTGTTTTTGATTACGCCACAAACTTCGGATGAGCGCATTCACTTTATCGATAGCGTTTCTAACGGATTTATCTACATGGTTAGCTCAGCGAGTGTTACCGGTTCGCAATCCGGTTTTGGAAGCGTTCAGGAAAATTATTTCAAACGCATTGCCGATATGAACCTAAAAAACCCTCAAATTATAGGTTTTGGAATCAATAACAAGGAAACCTTTAATCAAGCCACACAATTTGCCAAAGGTGCGATTATTGGCAGTGCCTTCATCACGAATTTGACGGAGAATGGTGTTGGAAGTATTGGGGAGTTTGTGGATAAAATTATAAATTAAGTAGAACGAAAATAACTTATTTACCTCGTAAAAACCAAGATATTTCCTTTTGATAAATTAGAATCAAATTGATACCCTTCACAGTTAAAACCTTTTAAATCATCAATGGTTTTGGCGTTAGTATCGATGATAAAACGCACCATCATTCCCCTTGCCTTCTTGGCAAAAAAGCTGATTATTTTTAGTTTTCCTTTTTTATAATCCTTGAATTCTGGAGTAATTACGGGAACTTTCAATGTTTTTACATCAATAACCGAAAAATATTCGTTGCTTGCCAGATTGATAAAAAGTTCTCCATTTTTAAGTTCTTTATTCAACGCTTTTGTAACAGTGGTTTTCCAAAATTGATACAAATTATCGCTTTCGCCTATGGGTAATTTGGTTCCCATTTCAAGACGATATGCTTGAATTAAATCTAACGGTTTCAGGATTCCGTACAAACCCGATAGGATCCTCAAACTGTCTTGTAGAGTTTCTAATTTCTCTGTTGGAATAGAATAGGCATCTAATCCTGAGTAAACATCGCCATCGAAAGTGAAAATTGCCGGACGAGCATTCTCAGGAGTGAAAGGTGTTTTCCAATCTTGATTCCGTTGCCAATTTAAATCAGCCAGTTTATCTGAAATAGCCATCAATTCCGAAAGTTCCTTAGGTAATTTTTTATTCAAAACATTTTGAACTTGGCTTGCTTCTTTAAGAAACAAAGCCTCTGAGAACTTAGTGGTAGGCAAAGCTTTTTCAAAATTCAACGATTTAGCTGGAGAAAGTACAATTTTCATAATTAGAGTTCACATTATTGGAAGTCTCAAAAGTACAAATTGAAAAATTAAAAATGAAAATTGTGTGTCATTAATATTTATGTATTTTTGGATTCAGAATCAAGCAACTCTTTTTTATGTCCAAAATTAAAATTAAGAAAGCCACCATTTCCGATCTCAAAATTATTCGAAAAATCAGCAAGCAAACGTTCACTGAAACCTTTGCTGACATGAATACACCAGAAAATATGGCGAATTACATTCTTGAAAATTTTAATACAGAACAAATGGCTTCGGAAATCAACAATCCGGAATCGGCTTTTTATCTTGCTGTTTTAGAGAATGATACCATTGGTTATTTGAAAATAAACTTAGGCAATGCCCAAACCGAAAAGCAAAAAGAAAACACTTTAGAGATTCACAGAATCTACGTTTTGCAAGCCTTTCACGGAAAAAAAGCGGGACAATTGTTGCTCGACGAAGCTATAAAAATTGCAAAACAAACTGGCATCGATTCGGTTTGGTTGGGTGTTTGGGAAGAAAATCACCAAGCATTGCATTTTTATTCTAAAAATGGTTTTGTCGAATTTGACCAACATGTTTTTATTTTGGGAGATGAAGTTCAAACCGATTTATTGATGCAACTTGGAATAAAAAATCATTAAATAATCTGGATGCTAATTCTAACACAATCCAACTATTACTCCTCATCAACCAAATGTGATTTCGAATAGCCTCTCCATTTTTCCACACATTCCTGAAAATCTTGCGGTAATTCTGTATCAAAACGCATCATTTTGCCTGTGTTTGGATGCACAAAACCAAGTGTCTTAGCATGTAAAGCTTGTCTAGGCAAAACCTTGAAACAATTATCAATGAATTGTTTGTATTTTGTAAACGTAGTTCCTTTCAAAATCAAATGACCTCCATAACGCTCGTCATTAAAAATAGGATGCCCAATGTGTTTCATATGAACCCGAATTTGGTGGGTTCTACCCGTTTCTAATTGGCATGAAACCAAGGTTACATAGCCAAAACGTTCCAATACTTTATAATGAGTAATAGCATGTTTTCCTATTTCGGGATCGGCAAAAACCGCCATTTGCATCCGGTCTTTGACGTGGCGTGCAATATTGCCTTCAATCGTTCCTTCATCGGCAGTCACATTTCCCCATACCAAAGCGATATATTCTCTTTCGGAAGTTTTGGCTTCAAATTGCTTGGCGAGATGCGTCATTGCGGCTTCGGTTTTGGCAATCACCAAAAGTCCCGAAGTATCTTTATCAATTCGGTGTACCAATCCCGGACGTTCGCTACTATTCAATGGCAAATTTTCAAAATGAAACGCCAAGGCATTCACTAGCGTTCCCGTATAATTGCCGTGACCAGGATGCACAACAAAATTAGGCGGTTTATTTACTAGCAAAAGCGCGTCGTCTTCGTATACAATGTCAAGCGGAATATCCTCGGGGTCTACCCTATTTTCGAATGGCGGATGCGACAACATTATGCGCACTACGTCAAGAGGTTTTACTTTATAATTCGATTTTATAGGAAGATCATTCACATAAATATCGCCAGCAGTTGCCGCATTCTGTATTTTATTTCGAGTCGCATTCGGAATCATATTCATCAAATATTTGTCAATTCTCAGCAGCAATTGCCCTTTGGGAATGTCAAATCTATAATGTTCAAATAATTCTTCGTCTAAATCTGTAGTGTCAATATTACTGTTCATTTGGTGGCATTTGATTTATTGATGTTGCCGTGCTATCGGCTTGCTCGGAATAACTTTCCTTTCCATCGCCCAATACTAAATCAATTTTGGAGGCTTTCAAAACTCGATCTCCAGCTTTTATGTTTCTTCCTTTGAAACGCATTTCGAGTACCATATCCTTTCCAAGATTTGGGATATAAGTAATCGTACCTTCTTCAAGTCCCAATGCTTTCAATGTTGGCAGAGCCTCACGATACGTTTTTTGAATTAAATCTGGAATTCGCACTGACGAAAATCCAGAAGCATTTATTTTGATATATACTTTTCTTCCCACTTTAACTTTAGCACCAGGCAAAGGATCTTGCTCGATAACACTAAATTTTGGATAATCTTTGTTATAATCTACGCTGTCTAAAAGCACATAATCCAAGTCTAACGCATCTAGTTTTTCTTCAACCTGTTCCTCTGTCAATTTTGATAAATTAGGCACCGTGATTTCGTGATCGTGATTTGTTGTGAAAGTCAACCAATGCATAAACAAAAAACCCAAAACAAAAATAATGGAAAGAGCGGCTAATACTTGTGTTAAAAACACTCGACTACTAAGATATTTACGTAAACTCATAAATTTATTTTTATAAGTCGCAAAGATAAAGCTATTTCGTTCCAAAAAAAATTCTAATTTTGTTTTGAATACGGTTAATCGGTTAAACGATTAAACGGTTAAACGATTAAACCAATAAAATGAAAAACATTGCCATCATAATGGGCGGATATTCAAGCGAATATAAAATATCCTTAATCAGCGGAAACGTAGTCTATCAATTTCTTGATAAAACCAAATTTAACGGTTTCCGAATTCATATTTTTAAAGAAAAATGGGTGTATGTTGACGCTAACAATACTGAATTCCCTATCGATAAAAACGATTTTTCAACTACGGTGAACGGAACAAAAATAACTTTCGACTGTGTTTTTAATGCTATTCATGGTACACCCGGAGAAGACGGATTGATGCAAGGGTATTTTGAATTAATAGGAATGCCGCAAACTTCTTGTGATTATTATCAGGCCGCACTGACATTCAACAAACGCGATTTATTGTCAGTTTTAAAACCTTATGGCATCAAAACCGCCACTTCTTATTATTTAAACAAAGGAGATCACATTGACACTGCCGAAATTATAAAAGCAGTGGGCTTACCGTGTTTTGTAAAACCAAATAAATCAGGTTCTAGTTTTGGAATCTCAAAAGTAAAAACAGCGAACGAGTTGCCAATCGCCATTGAAATTGCTTATCAAGAAGACAACGAAATCATCATCGAAAGTTTCCTAGACGGAACCGAAGTCTCTGTTGGCGTCATCAATTATCAAGGAACGGTAACTGTTTTGCCCATAACCGAAATTGTTTCAGAAAATGACTTTTTCGATTATGAAGCCAAATATCAGGGAAAATCACAGGAAATTACGCCTGCCAGAATCTCAGACGAAATGACTCGAAAAGTAAGCGAAATTGCAAAACGTGCCTACGAAATCTTGAAAATGAAAGGTTTCTCCAGAAGCGAATTTATTTTTGTTGATGGTGAACCTTACATGCTCGAAATGAATACTATTCCGGGATTAACTGCCGAAAGTTTGATTCCACAACAAGCCAAAGTTGCTGGGATTTCATTAGAAAATTTGTTTACTAATGCTATTGAATTGGCATTATAAAAGATAAAAAACTATGAGAAAAGCCATATTTCCAGGATCTTTTGATCCAATAACGTTAGGTCACGAAGATATTATCCGAAGAAGCATTCCACTTTTTGACGAAATTGTAATTGCCATTGGTGTCAATGCCGAAAAAAAATATATGTTTTCACTTGAAGACAGGAAACGATTTATCGAAGAAACTTTCAAAAATGAACCTAAAGTTTCTATCCTTGTTTATGAAGGTTTAACAATCGAATTATGTCATAAAATAAATGCGAATTTTATCTTGCGTGGATTGCGTAATCCGGCTGATTTCGAATTCGAAAAAGCCATTGCTCACACTAATAGACGATTATCAAAAATTGAAACCGTTTTTTTATTAACAGCCGCAAAAACTTCATATATAAGTTCCAGCATCGTCAGAGATGTAATCCGAAACGGTGGTGAATATGAATTGCTAGTTCCTGACGCAGTACGAGTAAATAAATAGTATTATGCATAAACTTGTAATAGGTACTATTTAGCCCTAATTTCACAGAAATAAAATTGATTATAAAAAGATAATGGAAAGAGAGTTAAATAAACGTAGTGGATCGCAATGTGAACTTTGTACCGCAACAGAAAACTTAAAAGTGTACCCAGTTTTACCAACAAAAAAAGGTGGCTTAGACGAAAGTATTTTTGCTTGTACTACTTGCATTGACCAAATCGAAAATCCAGATAATGTAGATTTAAACCATTGGAGATGCTTAAATGACAGCATGTGGAGCGAACACACCGCAGTACAAGTAGTCGCTTGGAGAATGTTGAGCAGGATGCGTGCAGCAGGATGGCCAAAAGAATTACTAGAAATGATGTATTTAGAAGATGATATTTTAATTTGGGCGCAAGCCACTGGCGAAGGAGAAGAGGATGAAAACAAAGTAATTCACCGTGATGTAAATGGCGTTATTCTTTCCACTGGAGATTCTGTAGTTTTAATCAAAGATTTGAAAGTAAAAGGATCTAGCATGGTTGCCAAACAAGGAACCTCAGTAAGAAACATTAGATTAGATCACGAAAATGCAGAATATATAGAAGGTAGAGTCGATGGGCAAACCATTGTTATTATCACTCAATACGTTAAGAAAATATAATATTTCTTGAAAAGGTAAAAGAAAAAAGGCATTACGAAATTCGTAATGCCTTTTTTAGTTTCTTAAATTTTATCGACAACTAAATATATTGGGTCTTCCATAATATTAACATCAATAATCGCTTCGGCATTGTTGAGTAATTGAACACAATCTTTACTCAAATGGCGTAAGCGCACTTTCTTTCCTATTTTATAATAACGATGTGTTATTGCATTCAAGGCTTCAATAGCTGACATATCGGCAATTCTACTTTCCTTAAAATCAATAATTATTTCATCTGGATCATTCAAAACATCAAACTTTTCGGCAAAACCTGTAACAGAACCGAAAAATAAGGGCCCAAAAATTTCATAATGCTTTACCCCATTTTCATCAACATGTTTTCTGGCACGAATGCGTTTTGCATTTTCCCATGAGTAAGCCAAAGCTGCTAAAATAACACCAATCAAAACGGCTATAGCTAAATTATGTGTTATGGCTGTAATTAAGGTAACCAAAACCATAACCAATACATCTGAAGCAGGCATTTTGCTAAAAGTCTTCAAACTTGCCCATTCAAAAGTGCCAATTGCGACCATAAACATCAAACCAACCAAAGCTGCCATTGGTAATTGCTCAATCAAACTCGAACCAAACATTATAAAAAACAACAACATAATAGATGCCACAATTCCTGACAATCTTGCTCTTGCACCAGCAGAAGTATTAATCAGACTTTGTCCAATCATTGCACAGCCTCCCATTCCAGACAATAATCCTGAAGCAATATTAGCAGTTCCTTGCGCAATACATTCCTTGTTGCCACTTCCACGTGTTTCTGTAATTTCATCAATCAAATTCAAGGTCAATAAACTTTCAATCAAACCAACACCAGCAATAATACAAGCGTAAGGAAATACAATTTTTAGGGTGGCAAAATTAAAAGGAATAGTTGGGATCGATAAAGGAGGAAAACCACCTTTTATACTTTCCCCAACATTCAACGTATCGACAACAGTCATCGTTTCGATGCCAAAACCAATAACAATTGCAGAAACAAAAAGTATTGCAACTAATGATGAGGGAACTACTTTTGTAAATTTTGGTAGGCCCCAAATAATAAGCATCGTTACGAATGTCAGCCCTAACATTATTAGCATCGAAGAACCTTCTAACAAGTTATTTGTCCCTTTTTGATAAAAATTAGGAAACTGAGCCATAAAAATAATAATCGCCAATCCATTAACAAATCCAAACATTACAGGATGTGGAACTAACCGAATAAATTTACCTAATTTTAAAACACCCGCAAGAATTTGTATAATTCCAGCAATAATAACCGTAGCAAAAACATATTGTAAAATAGTGTCAGAAGTTATAGCGGGAAAAGCCGTTTTTAGTTCCAAAATCAAACCAACAAAAATAACGGCTACCGCTCCAGTTGCTCCAGAAATCATTCCCGGTCTTCCTCCCAAAACTGCGGTTACTAACCCCATAACAAATGCCGCATACAAACCTGTTAATGGCGAAAATCCTGCAATCATAGCAAACGCAATAGCCTCTGGAACAAGGGCCAGAGCTACTGTAGTACCTGATAAAATTTCTGTTTTGTAATTTACCTTTTGCGATAAATCAAATAAATTAAATACTTTTTTCATAAAATTATAAAATGGATTTTGGATACAACTTAATATACAAAAGGAATAACGGGAAAATTTTTAGAGTAATTTTGTGGAATAATCTGTTTGTAAATAAAAAAAAATATTTGCAGAAGATAATTACTCTTCCTCTTTCTTAATCACTTTTCTAGCGACTTCGATTTTAAATTTCTTGCCTTTCATTTTTTCGTCCTTGATATTAAAGAGTAAGTCTTTCACCTTGTTGAATTTTACGGCGGCAAACGAAATAAAATCTTTCACTTCGATTAATCCTAAATCCCCTTTTTCGAGTTTTCCTTTTTGGGAAAAGAAACCTACAACATCAATTTTGTTTAACTTATTTTTCTTTCCTCCACTGATGTAGATGGTCTGAAATTCAGGTGGTTTTGGTAATGTTGTCGAATTTTCCACTTTCAGTATCTGCATTGCATAATCGATATAATCTATTTTTTTCTCGCTTTCGTGAGCAATAATATAAGCCGTTCCGGAAGCTAACATACGAGCTGTTCTACCATTTCTATGGATGAATTCATCCTCTTTAGAAGGTAAATGATAATGTATTACGTGTTTCATTTCAGGAATATCGAGTCCACGAGCAGCTAAATCTGTCGTGATTAAATAACTCACACTTCCATTTCTAAATTGGATTAAGGCACGTTCGCGTTCGTCCTGGTCCATTCCGCCATGATAATAAGTAGAATAAATTCCTTTTTCATTCAGGGTGTCGCTGATACGTTCTGCAGCGTCACGATGGTTACAAAAAACTAAAGCCGATTGCGATTTTAACGAACAAATTAGGTTGAACAAACTTCCTATTTTATCTTTCTCTTTCGAAACGACCATTTTCATAGTAAGATTAGAGCGTTCTTCTTCATTTGGAATAAAATCCAAAATCGTAGGATTTACGACTCTCGTGTATTTTGGAATCTCAATATCAGAAGTCGCCGAAACCAAAACGCGTTTGTTCAGTTTAGATAATTTTCCAATTATAAAAGACATTTGTTCGTGAAAACCCAACTGCAAGGACTTGTCGAATTCGTCAAGAATAAGTGTTTCTATTTTGTCTAGACGAAAATTCCCTCGGTCGATATGATCTGCAATTCTGCCTGGAGTTCCAATTAAAACCGCTGGTGGATTGCTTAAATTCTTGATTTCGGTATCGATGGAATGACCACCATAACAAACATTCACCTTATAATCTGTTCCCATTTTTTTCCAAACTTGCTCAATTTGAAGGCCTAATTCACGAGAAGGAACAAGAATCAAACATTGTACGGACAGCACTTCGGGTTTCAACATTTCGAAAATTGGCAGCAAAAAAGCTAGTGTTTTTCCAGAACCTGTTGGCGAAAGCAGTAAAATATTATTATCACTCAAAATGGTTTCTTGGGCGGCAACCTGCATTTCATTTAGATTTATGATACCTAAATTGAGTAATATATTGTTAGAATGGTGTTTATTATTCATTTTGCAAAGGTAACTCCAATTTCGAATTAAAAATTACGAATTACGAATTTTAAAAATTTACTATATCTGAGATTTTTATTCTTCAAACAATAATTTTATATTTTCATAGGAGTTTTTCAAAACTTCTGGCATATCAATAGGGTGAACCCAAGCTACTTTTTCGATTCCTTCTTCTATTTGTCCAACTGGAATTCCATCAAAATCGGTTTGCATTTCGAACCAATGGGTAATTTTGAGTCTATAAATGCCGTTTCGTTTAAAAACGTGGTAGGTTTTTTGAAGCTTTTTGGTAATAGTCAACTTATTTACACCTGTTTCTTCTTCCACTTCACGCATTGCTGTGTCTTCGATTTCTTCGCCTTTTTCAGTTCCTCCTTTTGGCAAATCCCATTTTCCGCCTCTGAAAATGAACAGAACTTCCCCTTTTTTGTTGTAAACTAGTCCTCCTCCGGCTTTATTTACGGGGATTTTAGATTTCAAGGTTTTCATAATCTGATTTTCATCAGGATGATACAAATAAGCCTTCTCAATTTTATTTTGGAAGATTTTAATTATAAGCTGTTTGATGTCAATACTTTCTAACAAGAAAATTTGAAAATTTGTCTCCTTGGAGATTTCATTTGTCAAAAAAAGTGGTTTGTCGTTCACAAAAACTTTATACATTTGTATTATGATATTTAATAAAGATACCGCCGAGAAAACTGCCGAATTGCTTATGCAAATAAATGCAATTAAATTGAATCCAAGAAATCCTTTTATATGGGCTTCGGGATGGCAATCACCAATTTATTGTGATAACCGGATAATTCTCTCATTTCCAGCTATAAGAAATTATGTCAGAGATGAATTTTCTAAAAACATTGAAAAACAATTTGGAAAACCTGATGTAATTGCTGGCGTAGCCACTGGAGCTATTGGAATTGGCATATTAGTGGCCGAAAGCTTAGGCTTGCCTTTTGTGTATGTTCGTCCGGAACCCAAAAAACACGGTAGACAAAACCAAGTGGAAGGATTTTTGCAAAAAGGACAAAATGTGGTCATTGTAGAAGATTTAATAAGCACTGGAAATAGCAGCCTGCTTGCAGTTGAAGCCTTACGTGCAGCTGGAGCAAATGTGAAAGGAATGGCTGCAATTTTTACTTACGGCTTTGATATTGCCCAAGAAAATTTTAAAAATGCCAATGTTGACTTATTAACATTGAGCAATTATCAGAATCTATTGAATTTGGCCGTTGCCAAAAAATATATTACCGAGGAAGAAGAAGAAATTTTGAGAGAATGGAACTTGAGCCCTTCAACTTGGAGTGGAACCGTATAAAAAGCTAGCGGTACCTTTTCGAATAATAAAATTAAAAAAAACAACCATGAATTTACAGAGCCCTAATGTTATTGTTGAAAAATCAGCACAAGAATTATTTGATTTATTAAGTAATGTTAGAAATTTCGAAAAATTGATGCCCGATAATATTGCAAAATTTGAAGTTATTGGAGATGATGCATTTATTTTTGGGCTAAAAGGGATGCCAGAAATAAAACTAAAAATAAAAGAAAAAGTAGCGCCAAACAAAATAGTTCTGGGCTCGGCGAGCGATAAATTATCCTTCACATTGACTGCAAATATCAATGCTATTTCGGATAAATCAAGTGACGTGAAACTGGATTTTGAAGGCGAATTTAACGCCATGATGGGGATGATGATAAAAGGACCTATTTCTAAATTTATCGAGACTTTAGCCCTGAATATGGATAAATTATAAGAGAATATAAGTCTAAATTTATCATTCTGAGGAATGAAGAATCTCATTAGTTGCTTCCGTTATGATATTTCTTCTGCGTAGAAATGAGAAATAAATAGTGATTGTTGCAATCAATACAACATTTGGATTTCCTTAATATCAAATTCAGAAACCAAATCATCTTCAAGAAGGACTTCTAGTTTTCCAATGGAAGAAACACCTTGAATAATTCCCATAAAATTTTGCTTATTTTGGTCTTCAAATAGCATAGGAATTCCTTTTTTGAAAAGTTTATTGGAGTATTCCGACCATAACAAAACAGAATTTTGATTCCAGGATTGAATATTTTGTTCTAATTTTTCCATGATCTTTAAAAGAATTTTCTCCTTGTCAAAATTGGTATTGCAAGTCACAGCCAAGGAAGATGCTTTGGGTAAATTTTCAAAATTCGTTTGATTCACGTTCAGCCCTAAACCAACAATGGAAATGATAGTTCCGTCGCTTTTTATACTGTTTTCAATCAAAATACCGCCAATCTTTTTGTTATATGACATAATGTCGTTTGGCCATTTGATGCTTAATTTAGGAATATTCAATATTTCTAAAGCTTGAATAACTGCAACAGACGCAGCGATATTAACATCAAATAGATGGTTAGTGTCCATTAAAAAATCCTTTACCAAAACACTCATAATTAGGTTCGTACTAGGTTCTGAAGTCCAAACAGAACCCATTTGTCCCTTGCCGTTAGTCTGATTCTCAGCACTAACCACGGTAAAATTTTCTAGTACTTGATTACTAGATAAGCCTTTCAGGAATTCATTTGTAGAATCTATGGCACCGAGTTTGATTAGTTTCATGAGAAGTTATTTGTGGGACAAAATTTAATATTATGTTAAGGTTCAAAAATAATCACAAAAAATGGTAACTTTACAAACTTATTTAAAAATAATTCATGGCAAAAAAGACTGTAAATAATGATGTTCTATTGGCAAACATCATCAAAGGAATCGAAGAAGTAAAAGGAAATGATATAGATATTCTAGATTTAAGAGAAATAGATACCGCCGTTTGTGACTATTTCATCATCTGCAACGGTAATTCAAATACTCAAGTTAACGCCATCGTTAACTCTATTCAAAAAACAGTTTCAAAAGAATTAAAAGACAAGCCTTGGCATGTTGAAGGATCTGATAATGCCGAGTGGGTTCTTATGGATTATGTAAACATTGTGATTCATGTTTTCCAGAAACACATTAGAGAATACTACAATATCGAGAGTCTTTGGGGTGATGCAAAAATCACCAAAATTGAAAATAAATACTAAAGAAACATACTGTAATGGCAAAAGATAATAACCCAAATTCGAATAAATTCAAGGTAAGTCCGTGGTTGATTTATACGGCAATATTATTAATTTTCTTGTTCATAACCTTTATAACAGGTGGTTCCAACTTTTCTGAACCCGCACCATTAACATCTTCAAACTTTAATGCATATCTTGAAAAAGGCAAAATAGAAAAAGTTATAGTTTACAATAAAACGGAAGCAGAAGTTTATCTAACCGCCTCAGCATTAAAAGAAACTAATAATAAAAAAGTAGCGAATGATATTTTAGACAGGCCTAATAAAGGACCTCATTACACATTTGTTATAGGAAACGATCAATTATTCCAAACCAAACTTGAAAAAGCTGTTGCTGAAGGGAAACTGAAAGATTTTAATTTCTTACCAAAAAATAATTGGACAGACATTTTTGTAAGCCTATTGCCCATCATCATTATCATAGGTGTTTGGATATTTATAATGAAAAGAATGTCAGGAGGCGGAGGCGGTGGTGGCCAAATTTTCAATATTGGAAAATCAAAAGCTAAACTTTTTGACGAAAAAACCGATATCAAAACTTCTTTTAAAGACGTTGCAGGTTTAGAAGGTGCCAAAGAAGAAATTCAGGAAATAGTGGAGTTCCTCAAAAACCCCGAGAAATATACTAATCTGGGAGGGAAAATTCCGAAAGGCGCTTTGCTCGTTGGCCCTCCGGGAACAGGGAAAACCTTATTGGCAAAAGCAGTTGCTGGCGAAGCCCAAGTTCCATTTTTCTCCTTATCAGGTTCTGATTTTGTGGAAATGTTTGTGGGAGTTGGTGCATCGAGAGTGCGTGATTTATTTAAACAAGCCAAAGAGAAAGCGCCAGCAATCATCTTTATCGATGAAATTGACGCCGTGGGAAGAGCTAGAGGAAAAAACAACATGTCAGGTGGAAACGACGAACGTGAAAATACCTTGAACCAATTACTAACAGAAATGGACGGTTTTGGAACCAATTCGAACGTGATTGTTTTAGCTGCAACAAATAGAGCCGATGTATTAGACAAAGCTTTAATGCGTGCAGGTCGTTTTGATAGACAAATTTTTGTGGATTTGCCAGACATTCGCGAACGCGCCGAAATTTTCTTGGTGCATCTTGCTCCTTTGAAGAAAGTTGAAGGCCTTGATACCGACTTTTTAGCCAAGCAAACTCCTGGTTTTTCAGGAGCCGATATTGCCAATGTTTGTAACGAAGCTGCCTTGATCGCAGCGAGAAACAACAAAACAGCGGTGGACAAACAAGATTTTCTTGATGCTGTTGATAGAATTGTTGGCGGACTCGAAAAGAAAAATAAAATTGTAACTCCTGACGAAAAGAAAGCAATTGCCATTCACGAAGCAGGCCACGCAACCGTAAGCTGGATGCTAGAACACGCAGCACCATTGATAAAAGTCACGATTGTTCCAAGAGGACAAAGTTTAGGCGCAGCTTGGTATTTACCAGAAGAACGCTTGATTGTGAGAACGGACCAAATGCTGGACGAAATGTGTGCCACAATGGGCGGAAGAGCAGCTGAAAAAGTAACTTTCGACAGGATTTCTACCGGGGCATTAAGTGATTTAGAAAAAGTAACAAGACAAGCTCGCGCAATGGTGACCATTTATGGTTTGAATGAGAAAATAGGGAATGTTACTTATTACGATTCAACTGGTCAAAGTGAATATAGTTTTTCTAAACCTTATTCTGAGGAAACAGCCAAGACAATCGACAAAGAAATTTCTATGTTAATAGAAAGCCAATACGAGAGAGCAATTAAAATATTGGAAGAAAATAAAGATAAATTAAATCAACTTGCAGATATCTTGATTGAGAAGGAAGTCATTTTCAAAGACGACTTAGAAGCCATTTTCGGAAAAAGAACCTTTGACTCTAATCTTGAAGAAGTGGTTTCTTAATAAGACATAATTTATATTATTTTTAAAATCTTAATTCAAAAGTGCCTTTTGAATTAAGATTTTTTTATCTTTGGACAGTTTCCAGTAATAAACATTAGTACTTTTAAAAAATATGAGTCTTTTTAGAAAAATTTTTGGTTCTAACACTCCACCTTCAGAAGAAGAAAAAGATAACGACTATAGCAAATATACTCCTGACATTAATGCCCCATTGGATGAGCAGTTTATCTATAACTTCAAGAAAAATGGAGGTAAATTTTTGTATTGTGAAAATGAAGTCGAAGTAAAAGACCACTTTGAAAACATACTCGAAGAGAATGACTGGTTTGAAAGTGAAGCTTTATGCTATGATCCAGAACTTTTTAGCATGCTCAAAGAAAATAAAATTACACATCACAAACCAATAAACCCATCATTTATCCTAGCAAATTGTGAAAACTTGATTGCCAATGAAGGCTCAATATTATTTTCTTCTAAACAAATTAAGCAACATAAACCAAACGAACTTCCTACTAATATAATTGTTATAGCAAAAACAAGCCAAATCATTGAAACAAAAAGTGACGGATTGAGTGTTATAAAAAACAAATACATAAGTGATTACCCAACAAATATCACTACAATAAAATATTTTGAAAAAGTGGAAGAGGAAGATTTTACCCAATATGGGAGTTCAGCAAAAAATTTATATTTATTGCTTTTAGAAGATCTATAAAATGAATGAAACGCTCAAGAGATCAATATCTGGTGCAATTTATGTAATTTTATTACTTGCCTCTATACTACATTCTACCGAAAATTTCTTTATATTATTTGGGATATTTCTAATAATTACAATTTATGAATTTTGTAATTTAATAGCAGTACATAAAGTAGTTCCTATTCTTTTTGGAGCACTATTTTATACCACAGTAACCTTAGTAAGTCACTACAGTAAAATCACGACAGACACTATCAATCAGTTTTTTCATACTGATATAGAATTAGCAATAAACATACAACAATTAAACATCATTTTATTAGTTGTAGCATTAGTGGTATCTATAAAATGCATCCTTTTCTTGTTTTATGACCACATTCAAAAAATAAGTACTTCATCAAAATACTTGTATTTATTAGGGTACATTATCTTGCCGTTTCTATTTATTACAAAAATTTCATTCGGAATAAATGACTACAACCCCAAAATTATAATTGGATTATTTATTTTAATCTGGGTAAACGACAGCTTTGCATATATTATTGGGAAATCTATAGGGAAGAATAAATTATTTGAAAAAATATCTCCTAAAAAAACGATAGAAGGATTCTTGGGCGGAATCATTTTTGCCGTTTTTACAGGTTATTTAATATCAAAATACTATATCAGAGCCAAACCTGAATTTAGTCAAAAATCAATCCTTATATGGATATCAATAGCCTTTATTGTGGGCATTTTTGGAACAATTGGTGACCTAATTGAATCGAAATTTAAAAGAATTGCTGGCGTAAAAGATAGCGGAAAAATAATGCCTGGCCACGGAGGTATTCTAGATAGACTAGATAGTATTATATTTGTGGCACCAATTGTATTTTTGTTTTACCAAATTTTAAATTATGTTTCATAAAGAAGGCGCTCAATCCATATTATTTGGTACCGTTTTTACAGCTATTGTACTCTTATTGTCCGATAAATTCATTGATGTCAATTGGATTAAAATGACTGTTCAAATAAGTGCTTTTTTGTTTTTGATTATCATTTTGCAATTTTTTAGAAATCCAAAACGAAATATCATAAAAAATGAAAACCAAATTATTGCACCCGTTGACGGGAAAGTGGTAGTAATTGAAGAAGTTTATGAAGGCGAATATTTCAAGGAAAAACGCATTCAGGTTTCGATATTTATGTCGCCAATCAATGTTCACGTAACTCGTTATGGCCTTAGCGGAATTGTAAAATTTAGCAAATATCATCCCGGAAAATTCTTGGTGGCTTGGCATCCAAAAGCAAGCGAAGAAAACGAAAGAACCACAATTGTAATCGAAAATAAAACATTCGGAGAAATTCTTTATCGGCAAATCGCTGGAGCATTAGCAAGACGAATCGTCAATTATGCCGAAGAAGGAATGCAGGTAATTCAAGGAGAAGATGCCGGTTTTATCAAATTTGGTTCTCGAGTAGACCTTTTTTTACCTGTGGGAACACCCATCGATGTGGTGCTTAATCAAAAAGCAATTGGTGGTAAAACTGTTATTGCAACAAGAGCTAAATGATCGAAAAAGATTTAGATACTCGATATCAAGAAGCATTTAAAATTGCTTCAAAAATGAGTCACACAGAATTACCTCCAGATGTGATGCTACGGCTTTATGCACTAAACAAACAGGCAACACACGGATCATTGAATTACAATCATTCAGAAAATTATGATTTAAGAAATGCTTTCAAAACAAATGCCTGGATTCAAATAAGTCATTTATCAATTGAAGAGGCAAAAGAACAATACATCGAAATTATAAATTCCTTATTGGAAAAATAATTCTGAATATGAAAAAAAACAGCTTACTTCTATTAAATTTATTTCTACTTACACTATTACTTTCTTGCAACAACAAAAAACTTACCGAAGTTGTTGAAGTGCCGCTGCCAACAGCCCAAGAAAAAATAGCCATTGGACATCCTGATGATGTAAAAGCCATTGAAGGTGTCTTTCAGGTAGAAAAATTACCCTATTTCTATAATGATTTAGCTCCAAATGTATCCACCTTAACAATGGAAATGCATTACTCAAAACATTATTTGACCTACACCAATAATTTAAATAAAGCCTTAGCGGGAACTGATTTAGAAAACTTAACAATCGAGGATGTATTAGCAAAATTAGATCCTAACAATATCGAAATCAAAAATAATGCTGGCGGTTACTACAACCATTCCTTGTATTTTAAATGTATTACGCCAAAAGCGGGAGAAGTTGTTAAAGACAGTTTAACATCGGCTATCACCAAAAAATTTGGCTCTTTTGACAACTTTAAAACTGTATTCAAAGAGGAAGCTGCAAATCAATTTGGCTCCGCTTGGACATGGCTAATCGTCGATAAATATGGGAATCTCCAAATTACCAGCACCCAAAATCAAGACAATCCCTTAATGCAAAACGCTGCGGTTCCAGGAACGCCAATTTTAGCTCTTGACCTTTGGGAACACGCTTACTATCTAGGATACCAATACAAAAGAAAAAATTATGTCGATGCTTTTTTTGATGTAATTAATTGGGAAAAAGTGGGCGAAATTTATGAGGAAGCTTTAAAAAAGTGATGAAGGAACCCTGACAAGGTTAATAAAATCTATAACCCATAAATAAACGATTCCAATGGTGCAATACTAATTTGCACTTTTCCCTCCCCATTTTCTACCCGCAATTGCACGCTATTTTTGTGATACAATTGATCCGTAATTACATAAGTTCCCTCCTTTAAATTCCATTTTTGAATACTATCATCAGGAATCGTTTTTAAAAAAGGTCGCCACAAATTTCATTAATTTTCACTAATTTCAAATGTTATAATTGAAATGATTCGTGGGAATTCGTGAAATTCGTGGCTGAATCTTTATTTTTAAATCAGTGGGTATATTTTGCGTTTACACTCCGTTATAAATAAATCATAATATGGATTTAAGGTTGCGTCCTTTTTCTTAAATTTGGCAAAAAATAAATCCATTGAAGAAATTATTGTTTTTCATAAGTTGTTGTTTGGTAGTTGTCTGTTTCCAAAACCTTTTGGCGCAAACACCTAAAAAAATTCTTATCGAACATTCCGATTATTTTGATGTCAATCAAATTGAAGTGCCAGATGCCGTGTTGCTAACCGGAAATGTGCGCATCAATCACGATGGTGTGATTATGACCTGCAATAAAGCGTATTATTTTCAAAAAGAAAACTACATAAAAGCCTTTGGAAACGTACAATTAGTTCAAGGAGACACCTTGTATTTGAATAGTAAATATGCAGAATATAATGGCAATGTGAAGCAAGCTTTTGCCACGGGCAAAGCCGTAATGCGTTCGCCAGAATCAACTTTGGAAACGGATACCATTAACTTTAACCGCAACACACAAGAAGTCTATTACAACTCGCAAGGAAAGATTGTCAATCGAGATAATACGCTAAAAAGCAAGTCAGGAAAATACTTTGTAGCCGAAAAAAAATTCCAATTCCTGACGGCAGTTACCATCACAAATCCTAAATATGTAATCAAGTCAAATCACTTGAATTATTATAGTAATTCCGGGCATTCCTATCTTTTTGGACCTTCGACAATTACCAGTAAAGCCAATTATATTTACACCGAAAAAGGGTTTTATGATACCAAGAAAAATGTAGCGCATTTTCTTCGAAAGTCCTATATTAAATACGATGACCGATTGATTGAAGGCGATAGTTTGTACTATGACCGAAACCAGGAATTTGCATCGGCAACGCGGAATGTAAAAATCACTGACTCGATAAATCGTGGCATTGTCAAAGGACATTATGCCGAAATATACAAAAACAAAGATTCCTTGTTTGTGACTAAAAGAGCCGTGGCAATTAACTTTGTCGAGAATGATTCGGTTTATATTCACGGGAAAAAACTGCTGGTTACCGGTCCGGAGGGCAGCCGAATTATTCGCGCTTTTAACAATGTTCGATTTTATAAAACAGATATGAGTGGCAAATGCGATTCGCTTCATTCTAATTCGAAAATAGCCTTGACAAAATTAATAGGAAAGCCTATTCTTTGGAACGGTGACAGCCAAATTACCGGCGATTTGATGCACCTTCTTGGCAACAACACCACCCGAAAACTCGATTCCCTCAAAGTCCTAAACAACACCTTTCTGGTTTCGAAAGACACGCTGGGAACGGGTTATAATCAGGTAAAAGGACAAAATCTTTACGGAAAATTCGAAGACGGAAAACTCCATGATGTCGATATTATCAAAAACACCGAAGTCATTTATTTTATGCGAAATGAAGAGCAAGAACTCATTGGTATTAATAAGAACGTGAGTAGCAAAATAAATATTATTTTTGATAAAAATGCTATAGAAACCATTAGCTTTTTTAATCAAGTAGATGGTGACATTTATCCAGAAGCAGACTTGCCCGAAAATGCTCGAAAACTCCGTGACCTAAATTGGCGTGGTTTTGAAAGAATAAAATCGAAAGACGAAATTTTTACCGATGAGGAAAACCTGCTTAATTACGAAATCATCAGGCAAACTAAGAAAGACGAGGACAAGGAAAGTATTCCAATGAAAATCCGGAAGGAAACCTTGAATTACGATAAGAAAAAGAAATGATCAGTGGTCAGTTTTTAGTATTCGGTCGTAGTATTCAATCCAAATAAAGTAAAACTCCGTGAACTTTGCGGTAAAAATAATAAAAATTGAAAAACAATTTCATAAAATACCAAGCCCAAACTTCTCCCTATCCATTAGGAATGGCCGTTTCGTATGCACGAGGTTCTTATATTTTCGATACCAACAATAAAAAATACTTGGATTTTGTGGCCGGAGTTTCGGCTTGCACGCTTGGTCATCAACCGCCAAGGGTAAATCAGGCAATCAAAGACCAATTGGACAAATATTCGCACGTGATGGTGTATGGTGAGTATTCGCAAAGTCCAGCTGTGGAATATTGCAAACTATTAGCTTCACTCCTACCCAAACCATTAGACAAAACCTATCTCGTTAATTCCGGTACCGAAGCCATTGAAGGCGCTTTAAAACTCGCTCGAAGAATGACTGGTCGCAGCCAATTGATTTCTTGCCACAATGCGTATCACGGCAACACGATGGGTTCGATGAGCATGATGGGATTTGAAGAACGCAAACGAATTTTTCGTCCTTTGATTCCCGATGTCGAATTTATAACCTTCAACAACGAAGCCGATTTAGAAAAAATAACCACTAAAACTGCGGGAATTCTTCTCGAAACCATTCAAGGTGGAGCTGGTTTTATAGAACCTCAGAACGATTTTCTGAAAAAAGTTCGCGAACGCTGTACTGAAGTCGGAGCCATAATGATTCTCGACGAAATCCAACCGGGTTTCGGCAGAACAGGAAAACTTTTTGGATTCGAAAACTACGATGTCGTTCCTGATATTGTGGTTATGGGAAAAGGAATGGGCGGCGGAATGCCTGTTGGTGCTTTCACAGCATCGGCAAAAATGATGGATTTATTGAGCCACGATCCAAAGCTAGGTCACATCACGACTTTTGGCGGACATCCCGTCATTGCGGCAGCCTGCTTGGCTACTTTGCAAGAAATTACCGAAACAAACTTGATGGCGGAAGCTTTGGAAAAGGAAAAACTCTTCCGATCACTTTTGGTACATCCTTTGATAAAAGAAGTTCGAGGAAAGGGATTAATGTTAGCGGCAATGACCGAAAGTGCTTCGGTAACAAGCGAAGTAATTCTTCGTTGTCAAGACAAAGGACTTATATTATTTTGGTTGCTATTCGAAGAATGCGCCATACGAATTACCCCACCGTTGACTATTTCTGAAGATGAAATTCGGGAAGGTTGTGCGATAATGTTGGAAGTAATGAATGAAATAATGATTTAAGATTGCAAATTAACGATTTTTGACCCGAGAGCTTTGCTCGAACTGGCGAAGCATTTCAGATTGAAATTGCCATTGCTATTGTCATTTAAAAACTGTTAATTAAATTGTTCACAACAATTCCCGATTTTTCTCATAATAACGATAAGGTTGCCTAAATTTATTTTGGGCAAACTCAAAAAAACAAACTATGCAATTAAGCGAAGAAGAAGAGGAATATAACTTATCCTTGTCTAAATTTGAGTCGATGTTGAAAACCAACAAAGTGCTCTTTTTTGACTCCGAAGAATTTGAAGAAATCATCCTTCATTATCTCGATATGGGAAAAGCTGCTCTGGCTAAAAAAGCCTTGAAACTAGCTTTGGAACAACATCCAAAATCAACTGGTCTCAAACTAGTACAGGTTGAAATGCTAGTCTATGACGACAAACTCGAACTGGCCGAAAAACTCCTTAACGAGTTGTACGCTATCGAGCCTACTAACGAAGAAATTTACATTCAAAAAGCAAACATTTTTTCTAAAAGAGACAACCACGAAAAAGCAATTGAATTACTCAATATCGCTTTAGAATATACTGATGATTTAGCCGACGTGCACAATCTAATCGGGATGGAATACCTATTTATGGATAATCTAGAAATGGCAAAAGAAAGCTTTACCAAATGCCTCGAAGAAGATTATGATGATCAATCTGCCTTGTATAACGTGGTATATTGCTTCGAATTTTTAGACCAAAACCAAGAAGCCATCACTTATTTGAAAAAATACATCGACCAAAATCCGTATAGCGAAATCGCCTGGCACCAGTTGGGTCGTTTGCATTATGGTGTAAAAGAATACGAAGATTCTATTCGTGCCTTTGATTATGCTACCTTGATCGACGATGAATTTCTTGGTGCTTTTATGGAAAGAGCCAAAGCTTTAGAGCGATTGAAAAAATACAAGGAAGCCATCGAAAGTTACAACCGAACCATCGAGTTAGACGACGCCACTTCCTATGCTTTGCTTCGAATAGGGAAATGCTACGAAAAGCTAGGCAACAAGGTTCAAGCTTTAAAATATTTCAATAAAACAGTTCACGAAGACCCCCTTTTAGACAAAGGCTGGATTGCTATTACTGATTTTCATGTTCGCCAAAAAAACTTCGAAAAAGCGTTATTTTTTGTCAACAAAGCCTTGGCTATCGACAACCAAAACCGTTTGTATTGGAAACGATTTGCTTCCATAAACAAACAATTAAATCTCTTTGAAGAAGCTGAATTTGGATATCGAAAAGCGGTAGAATTTGGCGATTACGAGTTAGACACTTGGTTATTTTGGGTTGATATTTTGCTTTTTTTGGGCGAGTTCGAAAGTGCTATTCAAACCTTATTGCAAGCCTCAGAATATTTTCCAGAAGAAAACGAAGTCGAATATCGATTCGCTGGATTGTACTTTATGATACAAGACACTAAAAAAGCAAAATTCCATTTGAGCAGTGCCTTGCGATTAAATTTTGAAAATTATATTATTTTGGAAGATTTATTTCCAGTGGTTTGGACGCGGAAAATAGTGCAGAATTACATTGCAAAACACAATAAATCATAATGCTGGACACGATACGAAAACGCTTTGGTTTACTGGGACGCAACATCAATTATTCCTTTTCGAAAGGGTATTTTACCGAAAAATTTACAAACGAAAACTTCGAAGGTTGTACCTACGAGAATTTCGACATTCAAGAAATAACTATTTTTCCCGACATCATAAAAAACAATCCCGACTTAAAAGGGATGAATGTTACCATTCCGTATAAAGAAGTTGTGATTCCGTTTTTAGACAAATTGTCTAAAAAAGCGGCTTTAATTGGAGCCGTAAACACTATAAAAGTTTCTAAAAAAGGAAAATTAAAAGGATACAATACCGATTATTATGGTTTTATAGAATCGTTAAAACCGTTGTTGCAACCGCACCACAAAAAAGCACTGATTCTGGGAACTGGTGGTGCTTCAAAAGGAGTTGCCTTTGCTTTAGATGAATTAGGCATGGCGTATACATTTGTTTCTCGAGAAGCGAAGGAAAACGCTATTTCTTACGATCAAATTAACGCAACTACATTTGGTGATTTCCAAGTCATAATTAATACTTCGCCAGTAGGAACAAGTCCAAATACGGAAGCTTTTCCATTGATTCCCTACGACTATTTTACCAAGAAGCACATTGCTTATGACTTAATTTATAATCCGGCTGAAACTCAATTTCTTAAGAAAGCCGCAGCGCAAGGAGCAAAAACTAAAAACGGACAAGATATGCTTGTTTTTCAGGCAGAGAAAGCGTGGGAGATTTGGAATACGTAAATTCATTCTACACTAGTCTATAATCCACGCTTTATGGCTTGGTTTTTTTGTTTATAATACTAAATAAACTAACAATGCACGCTATTACTATTTTGTATAAGTTATGCGTCATGCTTGGGCGACCTACAAACATCAACCGACAGTGCAAGAAATAAAAATTAACAACAATAAAAATTAAACACTATGAAAAAAGCAACATTAATTATACTTACATTCTTGACATCGTTAACTGTGTTTGGACAAGACATCACTGGGCAATGGAGTGGAATATTAAAAGTTCAAGAAACGCAATTAAGAGTTGTTTTCAATATTAGTAAAACTGACAATGGATATAGTTCTTCGATGGATAGCCCAGACCAGGGAGCAAAAGGAATTCCTGTAACCTCCACAAGTTTTGACCACTCAATTTTAAAACTTGTGATAACAAATGCTAAAATTGAATACGAAGGAACTTTAAATAAGGACAATAATATTATTGGCAACTTTAAGCAGGCGGGGAAATCTTTTCCAATGGATTTATCAAGAGTAAAAATCGAAAAAGAAAAAACGGTAACAGCATCTGAAAACAAAGACACAAACTTTATTGAAACACAAATAATCTTAAAGACAAAAAGTGGAGATATTTTTGGGACTTTAACTACTCCTAAAAAATTCTCCAATATTTCTGTTGCTTTAATAATTGCAGGTTCTGGACCAACTGATAGAGATTGCAATAATTCTATGATGAAATGTGATGCTTATAAAAAACTTGCCTATGGAATTGCTGAAAATAATATAGCTTCACTACGCTATGACAAAAGAGGAATTGCTGAAAGTAAAGAAGCAGGAAAAAGTGAGACAGACCTTCGTTTTGATGACTATGTAAATGATGCGAAAGAATGGATACAATTACTAAAACAGGACAAGCGTTTTTCAAAAGTTATTGTAGTAGGGCACAGTGAAGGTTCATTGATTGGAATGATTGCATCAACTACTGCTGATAAATTTATTTCTATCGCAGGTCCTGGCCAGTCGGCAGACAAAACAATTAAAGAACAGTTAAGCACTCAGCCAAAAGAAGTTAAAGATTTATCATATCCCATTATTGACAGTTTAGTAAAAGGAAAAACGGTTGCCAATGTTAACCCAATGCTTAATTCTCTTTTCAGAACAAGTGTTCAACCTTACATGATTTCATGGTTCAAATATGACCCACAAATTGAAATACAGAAATTAAGCATTCCAATTCTTATTTTACAAGGTACAAATGATATCCAAGTTACTTTTGAAGATGCAAAGCGGCTTTCAAAAGCGAATCCGAAATCTCAGTTAATATTGGTTGACAAAATGAATCATGTTTTCAGAACGGTTGATGGCGACAAGCAAGCAAACATTGCAACATACAACAACTCTTCCTTACCATTGGCTGACGAGTTTGTAAAAGATATTACAAATTTCATTTTGAAAAACTAAATGCTGAAACACGCCACTAATCAAACACCAACCGTTAGCTTAAATATTATTTCAAATGAAAGTCCTCTATCGCTACTCGCCATTTATTTTTGAATAATCCTGATTCAAAATTCAAATTATTCATTTCCAATTTCTTGAATTATTTTCGAAAATCCTAAATATAAACTTTCTTTCTTAGCTAACTTATCAATGATTATTTAGGTTGAGCAAAATAAAAAATCAAATAATTATTGCATTTTTTAATCTTGATTGAAGCATTATATTTATCCTCTTAATACAGGAAAATAGCTCCTTAAAAAAAATAATTCGCACATAAAACCACTATAAATAAGGGATTTTCTTTGAATTTTGCTACACCTTTACTATCTTTCGCATTCGAAATAAAATTGAACCATTAAACATTGATAAAATGTTAGAAGAAAAGACTGATAACCTGCATGAAGCAGATGGAAATTTAGCAATCGATTCGATTGAAACGATTCAGCCTGATACCGAAGTATTTGGAGAAATAGCAGTAGCAGAACCAAGCAATAGCGAAACATTAGAAGAAATCTTCGAAAATATCGAAACGGTTTCAGATAAAGAACAGAGCGATAGCAAAGAGGAGATACCTGAAGAAACTATTGAAATCAAAAATCAAACTACACTCGATTCTCAAACTCCTGTTTTGGAAGAAATTGAAACGATTGATTCGAACAATAACGAAGTAGAAGAATTAGCATCCGAAAATATTCAAACATTCTCTGACGAAAACCCGAGCGAAAGCGAACCAGTGGAGCAATTAACAGAAGCCGATACGCTAGTCGAGGTAAAAAATAAAACGTTTATCGATTCTATTGCCGATACCAATGCAGAGGAGGGCGAAGACGAAACTCTTAAAGATCGCCACAACATCCCAATGTTAGATTATGATACTTTGTCTTTAGAATCACTTGTTGAGGAACTAAAAAAATTAGTTAGCATCGAAAAAGTGATGTCGGTAAAAGATCACGTTGAAGAAATTAAAAAATATTTTTTGGCAAATTATCATCATCTTATAGAAGAGAAAAAAGAAGAGTTTCTTGCCGAGTCCCAAAGCCTCGGGACTGACACGAGTGAAGAGTTTCAATACCATTCTCCTTTAAAAACAAAATTTGACCAATATTATTCCTTGTATAGAGATAATAAAAATGCCCATTTCAAAAGTTTGCAAACCAATTTGAAAACAAATTTAGAAAATAGATTGGCAATTGTAGAGGAATTGAAAGAACTCATCAATCCACAGGAAAACATCAAGGATACCTTAAAACATTTTAATGATTTAAGAGAAAGATGGAAAAATGCAGGGCCCATTCCTAAGGATAAATACAACCATGTTTGGAACAATTATCATTTTCACGTAGAAAATTTTTATGACTATTTACACCTAGACAGAGAGGCACGAGATCTTGATTTTAAACATAATTTAGAGCAAAAACAAAAAATTGTGGCGCGTGTTGAAGAATTAGTTAATGAAGCCGATATTAATAAAGCATTTAGAGAATTACAGGATTTACATAAAATTTGGAAAGAAGATATTGGTCCTGTTTCTAGAGAACATCGTGATGATATTTGGAATAAGTTTAGCGATTTAACGAAGCAAATGCATGACAAACGGGAAGTTTTATTCGAAAATTTAAGAGGAACTGAGGTTGAAAATTTAGAAAAGAAAAAAGAAATTATATCCAAAATTGAAGTTTTAGCAACCGAAAAAGTAAATGCGCATTCACAATGGTTAGTCCAAATAGAAAAAGTGGAAGCTTTGAGAACAGCTTTTTTCTCAGCTGGAAAAGTTCCATCGGACGTTAACGAAGAAACTTGGACTTCTTTTAAGACTGCTGTTAGGAATTTTAATTCTTTCAAAAATTCGTTTTATAAAGACATTAAAAAAGACCAAAACAACAATTTAAACAAAAAAACGGCTCTTGTAGCCAAAGCCAAAGAGTTACAAGAAAGCATTGATTTTGCTATCACTACTCCTATTATGAAAAAAATTCAGGAAGAGTGGAAACAAATTGGTCACGTTCCTAGAAAATATTCGGATAAAATTTGGGCAGAATTCAAGGAAGCCTGCAATCATTATTTTGACAAATTAAAAGAGCAAAAAAATGAAGAAAATGGTGAAGAAATTGAAGCCTTCGACAAAAAGAAAGCCTATTTAGAAACATTGAGAGCGTTTCAAATGGTAGGCGACCACAAAACAGATTTGGATGCTATAAAATTACATATTGAAACTTGGAAAAACTTTGGAAGAGTTCCTTTTGCAAGAAGACACATTGAAGGGAAGTTTAATAAGGTACTCGATGCGTTGTTTGAAAAATTAAGTTTAAGCAAAAAAGACAGTGAAATGATCCGTTTCGCTAATAGAATTGATCATTTGTCGGATAACAATGACAATCGAAAACTAGAAAACGAAAAGATTTTCTTAATGCGTAAAATTGATGAAGTTAAGAATGAAATTTTTCAATTAGAAAATAACATTCAGTTTTTTACCAATACAAGAAATGCAAAAAAAGAAAACTCAATAGTCTTAGAAGTCCGAAAAAACATTCAAAAACACAGAGAAGAAATGGATATTTTGAAAGACAAACTGAAACAAATCAAAAACTTAAATTAAGCATAAAGCTAAAAAAATAAAATTTAAATTTAATTTAAAAACCTCATTCTTATCTTAAGATTGAGTTTTTTTTTTATGTGCTACTATAGAATACGATAATTATAATTTTAATTCGGGGAATGAGGTTTTATTTTTGAATACTTAATAAACAGAAATTAGTAAAACTTGTAGAATACAAAACTTCGTATTCCATAAAAAAAGGCGAACACATTTATGAAGAAGGAGATAATGTAAGTGGTATTTTTTTGTATTCAGAGTGGGGTTTGCAAACTCTCCAAATTAAGTTCAAACGGTAAGGACCAAATCATAAAGCTAGTAAATCCAAGAGAATTGCTTGGTCAACGTTCGATGATTAGTGATGACCCCCCCCTGATTTAAGTGCTGTAGCGCTAGAAGATATGGAAGTTTGTTTCATTCCAAAAAGCGAAGTGCTAGGTTTGTTTGACAATAACAACCAATTCTCAATGTATTTAATGAAAATTATTTGTGGTGATTTGAAAGAATCGAGTGACCACGTAATTTCTATGCCGCAAAAAAACAGTCAAAGAACGATTAGCAGAAAAGCTGGTTTATCTTACCTAAACTTTTAGGAAAAATGGAGATGGCTCTTTACGTATTCAGCTTTTAAGGGAAGAACTGGCAGGAATGATGGGTACAACTACTGAAAGTTGTATCCGTTTATTATCCGATTTTAATAAATTAGGACTTATAGAATTCGTTGGTAAAAGAATCTTGCTTAAAGACATTAACAAACTTAAAAGAATTGCTAAGTAATTTTTTTAAAGACAATCCGTAAATAACAGTTTTTTTATTTTTACAAAAAGTTGTATTTGAAAATCAAAGATTTTCAAATACAACTTTTTGGCCTCTTCCAAATTTTTTATATTTGAAAATCAAAGATTTTCAATTACAATTTTTTGGCCTCTTCCCAAAAAATATCCATTTCAGCCAAAGACATATCCATCAAAGGTTTACCCAATTCTCCTGCCTTACTTTCGAGATATTGAAACCTTTTAATAAATTTTTTGTTGGTTCGTTCCAAAGCGTCTTCTGGATTTATGTTCAGAAACCTTGCATAATTTATCATTGAGAATAATACGTCTCCAAATTCAGCTTCCATTTTTTCCTGATCTCCAGCCTCAACCTCAATTTGCAATTCCGCTAATTCTTCTTGTACCTTATCCCAAACCTGACGGGGCTCTTCCCAATCAAATCCTACTCCTTTTACCTTGTCCTGAATTCTGCTGGCTTTTACTAATGCCGGCAAACTTTTTGGAACACCTTCTAAAACCGACTTTTTACCTTCCTTTAATTTTAGTTTTTCCCAGTTTTGTTTGACTTCTTCTTCATCTTTTACCACTACGTCGCTATAAATATGGGGATGACGATGAATGAGTTTATCACATATCTCGTTGCAAACATCGCCAATGTCAAAATCATTAGTTTCACTTCCTATTTTGGCATAAAAAACAATATGCAAAAGCACATCACCAAGTTCTTTTTTGACTTCATTGAGGTCATTATCCAATATGGCGTCTCCCAATTCATAAGTCTCTTCGATAGTCAAATGACGTAAACTTTGTAGCGTTTGCTTTTTGTCCCAAGGACATTTTTCTCGCAAATCATCCATAATAGTTAACAATCGATCAAAAGCTTGGAGTTGAATCTGTCTAGAGTTCATAAGGTTTTAAATTTATTTAATGTGTTCGACCTTTTGGTCATATGTTTGTAAAAATAAGAAATCCTGCCTCAAAAAATCAAGGCAGGATTAAAATATATTTTGAAAAGGAATATTACTCTTTCTTAGCTTTTGCTTTTTTAGCTGGAGTTTTTACTTTTTCAGCAACCACTTCTTCAACGACTTTCTCCAATACTTCTTCAGCATTTTCGGTTTTAGGCTCTTCCTTTGAAACCAATCCTTTTGATTGAAGTAAGTTGTACCAATTCAAAACTTTTTTGATATCGGAAGGATATACTCTTTCTGAATCATATTCTGGAAGAATTTCCATAAAATAAGCAACTAATTTAGCATTATCGTCCTTGTGCGAAATCGCTGGTCCTTCATTTTCTTTGATAGCAATGTTTCGCATCACCTCAGTCAAAGGCTTTTCGGCATCAACTGTGTAAATCGAAATTTCAGACAATAAACTTACGTTGACTTTTAATCCAACAGTACTTTTTTTACCATCAAGTAATGATTCAGCTACAAATCCTGTACGAGTTTGAACTTTTAATGCATATAAACCTGGTTTACCTGAAATGGATAATATTTTTTCTAAATTCATTTTTTAAATGTGTATTTAATAATTCGTTTATTTGGTTATTTCTAAAATTCGGCAATCTTTTTATCTTCCTTTTTTGTTGCAAAATTTCATTCGGTAATCAGGTCTGGTTTTCCCATCCATAATGTTTTGCAATTTTTTCTTGATTAGCTTCTTCTTTAATGACGAAATCAAATCAGTAAACAAAATTCCTTCAATATGATCGTATTCGTGTTGAATAACTCTAGCTACTAAGCCATCGAATACTTCCGTTTTAACGTTAAAATCTTCGTCGCAATACTCAATTGTAATTTTTTCATTTCTGTAAACATCTTCACGCACATCTGGAATACTAAGACAACCTTCGTTAAAACTCCATATTTCCCCTTCTTCTTTCAACATTTTAGCGTTGATAAAAGTACGTTTGAATCCATTTAATTGTTGTTGTTCTTCAATAGGCAAATCTTCATCATCGCTAAAAGGAGTGGTGTCAATCACGAATAAGCGAATGCTCATTCCTACTTGTGGTGCTGCTAGACCTACGCCATTAGCATTGTACATTGTGTCGTACATATTTACAATAGTTTCCTTCAAATCAGGATACTCGGAAGAAATTTCTTCTCCCATTTTTCTTAAAACCGGATCACCATATCCTACAATTGGTAAAATCATTTTTTTTAGTATTCAGTGTTTTGTAATCCGTTTTCGGAAACCTTTAAGAATTTCTTATCTGTTCAAAAAAATTAAAGTGCAAAAGTAATAAAAATATTTAGGAATTGCATTTTTAGAGTTATTAAAACATCTTTCGGGTCAAATAATCTTGAAGCATAATGGTTGCAGAAATCTCGTCGATAAGTGCTTTATTTTGACGTTGTTTCTTATTCAATCCACTATCAATCATAGTCTGGAAAGCCATTTTAGAAGTAAAACGTTCGTCTACACGAATGACTTTCATATCCGGAAAATGATTGGTAAAATGAGTCACAAATCCTTTGATAATGGAAGCGCTTTCCGAAGGTTCACCATTCATTTGTTTGGGTTCGCCAATGAGTACAGCCTCTACCTTTTCTTTGAAAAAATAATCCTTCAAAAAAGCGATTGCAGTTGCAGATGGAATTGTCGTTAAGCCCGAAGCAATGATTTGAAATTCATCCGTAACGGCTATTCCAGTTCGTTTTTGTCCATAATCTATAGCGAGAATTCTTGGCATTTATAAGGAATCTTTATATTTAATGAAACCAAAGACGGAAACTATTTTCTTTTCAATATCAATCTCGTAAACAACAACATATCCTTTGAAAACAAAATCCCTTATATTTTCATTTTCAAAATATCTTGATTTTTTGAAATGATAAGGATTTTTCAAATCATTCTTGATATTTTTCAATAAATCAGTTTTAAACTTTCTAGCTGCAACTGGCTTATCTTTTGAAATATAATGAACCTGATCATTTAGTTCAATCAAAAATTCTTCCTGAAACCTAATTCTCATATTTAGAAATTGTTTCTTCGAGTATTACATCAACCTCTTCTAAAGTATAAAATTTTGCTGTTCCACTTTTTAGTTTAGCATAAGCAATATCCAATTTTCTCTTATTTTCATCGAAATCGGGATCTTCCTGAACTATTTTCAATTCATCCGAAGAAAACGAACTTAATAATTCCAAGATTTTGGCTTTTATTTCGGGCTGAAATTCTAATCTAATTGCTTCCATAATCGATAAAATTTAAAGTACAAATATATAACATTTTCAATTTAATTTGAGTTTTTTGCTTTTGGTTAAAAATCCTATCTTTGTCAAAAATTTAACAAAAATGAACAAATTACAATCTATCATAGAACAAGCATGGGAAAACCGTGCTTTGTTACAAGAAAAAACTACAACAATTGCCATTAGAGATGTTATCGAATTATTAGACAGCGGAAAACTTCGAGTTGCCGAACCAAAGGGAGACGGATGGCAAGTAAACGAATGGGTTAAGAAAGCGGTAGTGATGTACTTTCCGATTCAAAAAATGGAAACATGGGAATCTGGAATTTTCGAATACAACGATAAAATGCTACTTAAAAGAGATTATGCTGCAAAGGGAGTACGTGTTGTTCCTGGAGCTTCTGCTCGTTACGGTTCTTATATTTCTGCTGGAGTTATTATGATGCCTAGTTATGTAAACATTGGTGCTTATGTTGATGAAGGAACAATGGTCGATACATGGGCAACCGTAGGCAGTTGTGCGCAAATTGGAAAAGACGTTCACTTGAGTGGTGGTGTTGGAATTGGTGGTGTTTTAGAACCTCTTCAAGCTGCGCCGGTAATCATTGAAGATGGAGCATTTATTGGCTCTCGTTGCATCGTTGTCGAAGGCGTTCACGTAGGAAAAGAAGCTGTTCTTGGAGCCAATGTATGTTTGACTGCATCCACAAAAATTATTGATGTCACTGGAGAAACTCCTATCGAAATGAAAGGATTTGTACCTGCTCGTTCGGTTGTAATTCCGGGTAGTTATACCAAAAAATTTGCTGCAGGAGATTTTCAGGTACCTTGTGCTTTGATAATTGGAACACGTAAACCATCAACTGATTTGAAAACTTCATTGAACAATGCGTTGAGAGAATATGATGTTGCAGTTTAATACGTATTTCAAAAGACATAAATATAAGATATATCTAAAAAAAAATGGGATATTCGATTAAACTCATTAGAAAAAATAAAAAAAGCCGAAAATTTACTTTCTGATGTCACAACAATTTTAGAAAAAAACTGTGTTAATTATTGCCTCGAAGGAGGAACATTATTAGGTATATACCGAGAAAACTAATTGTTGCCATGGGATAGCGATGTGGAAATTTCTGTTTTAAGTAATGAATTAGATTCTACCGATTTAATAAAAAAATTAGAAGACAAAAGCTACAGAGTCAGAATTAGAAAATTTGAAAATGATGATTTTATAATTAAAAAAATACAATAAAAATAATTAAAATTCGGGAAAAATATTTTTTTGGACTTATAAAGGGTAAAGTATGTTTAGAAATTTTTGTGAAATATATTCACGAAAGTAATGTTTATTTGAAGGTTGCTAACAAAACCATGTTTGCGCCAAAAATATTTTATGATGAATTTGAATCTATTAATTTTTCAAATAAAAATACACTATCCCATTAAAAACAGAAGGATATTTAATCCATAAATATGGCCATTGGAGAGTTCCTGTTAAAACATGGGACGCTTCAAATGACGAATTTTCTATTTTAACTAAATAAAAATAATTGTCCAATTATTCAATTATTCAAAAAAAAAAAAACTTATGAAAATTATAATCCTTGCTGCTGGAATGGGATCAAGATTGGGAAATCCTTTTCCAAAACCGTTAACAACACTAAGAAACGGAAAAAGCATAATGAAATTTCAATTAGACAACATCACATCTAAATACAATATTGATGATATAAATGTGGTCGTTGGTTTCAAAAAAGATTTGATCATGGAACGTTTTCCAGAATTGACTTATATTTACAATCCGTATTTTGACCAAACAAATACATCAAAAAGTTTATTAAGAGCTTTAAAAAAGAATAAAACCAATTCTGTTTTATGGTTTAATGGAGATGTGGTGTTTGATCAATTAATTTTAAACATTCTTGAACCACATATACAAGCTAACGAATCATTTGTTGCAGTAAACACTAGTAAAGTAGCTGACGAAGAAGTAAAATACACCTTGAAAAATGGGTTTATAGATGAGTTGTCTAAAACGGTAAAAAACGGGTTGGGGGAAGCCGTGGGGATTAATTTTATATCTAAAAATGATATTGAAAAATTCATCTATAGACTTGAAGAGTGCGACGATAATGATTACTTTGAAAGAGGATTAGAATTAGCTATAGAAAAAGATAATATTGAGGTAAAAGCTATAGATATATCAAAATACAGTTGCATTGAGGTTGATTTTACTGAGGATCTCGAAAACGCAAATAAAACATTTAGTTAAAAATGAAATGTATTCTTTTTTGTCAAGACAATTATGCTTTTGGAATTCTAGAGCCAATAAAAACATACTTAATTGAAAATGGTCATGACTGTTTATGGTATATTAATAAAAAGATAATTACGGATTTTCCTTTTAATAACGAGCAAAATACAACTTCAATTACAACACTTAAAGAGTATCAAAGTGATGCAATTTTTGTTCCTGGCAATGAAGTTCCACATTATTTAAGAGGATTAAAAGTTCAAATATTTCATGGATTAGCTGGAGAAAAGAAAGGCCATTTTAGGATTCGACATTATTTTGATTTGTATTTAACTCAAGGACCCTATTTTACAAAGGAATTTAATAAATCTAAATCCATATACAAAAATTTTCATGTAATAGAAACTGGGTGGCCTAAACTAGATATTTATGCGGCGGATAAACTTTTATACCACGAAGAAAAAAATGAACTACTAGTTAAATTTAGTGCAAAAAAAATAATTCTTTACGCACCAACTTTCTCTCCAAAACTAACATCAGCTCCTTTTTTAATAAATCAAATAAAATTATTATCTAAAAATAATGATTATTTAATATTGCTAAAATTTCATCCCTTGATGGATGAAAATTGGCTTGACGTGTATAAAAAATTAGCAGATGAAACCTCAAATATTATTTTTGAGACGGAAAAAAATATTATCAAATTTTTATTGATTGCAGATATTTTAGTTAGTGATACCTCATCCGTTATTTATGAATTTCTCTTGTTAAACAAACCGGTAATTACATTTCAAAACATATCTGAGAACATCCTTTGGGAAAACAGTTTGAATTACTCCGAGTTAGTCGAATTAGTTGAAAAGAACCTCAGGGAAGATTTATATTCAAAGGAACGGAAATTTATTTTTGACAACTACCACCCTTATAACGATGGAAAATCGGCAAAAAGAATGGTAGAATCAGTACTGAATTATATAAAAGTAAATAGTGTACCCGAAAAAAGAAAAATTTCAATTTTAAGAAAACTTAAAATTAATTCCATTTTTAAAAAATAAAAGTGTGCTTATCATTCAAGAAACAACTAAATAGGTCTCTTTCCTCGATGTTTCCAACGTTTATGCGTCCACAGATAAAATTCTGGCGCTTCAAGAATTTGTTGCTCCACTTTTTCTAAAAAAACATTCATTAGTTCAAAATCAGGGATTTCTTTTACATTAGTAGATAAAGTCTCGAATTCTGCTTCATAGAAACCTCTTTTAACCTTTTTAATTTTGATCAAAAGTATATTTAAATCAAATTTCTTCGATAGCATTTCGGTTCCAACATAAACTGGAACTTCGATTCCCATAAATTTATGCCAATAATTATTGGCTCTTAATTGAGGGGATTGATCGCTTGCAAAACCATATAAAGCTTTAATATTGTTCAAATAATTATACTCTATAACTTCGGCAGTTTTATTTATAGGAATCAATTCCGCATGAAATTTCGAGCGAATATTTCTAACCAATTTATCAAAATACTTATTATTTATTTTCTTATAAATAGCAAATCCCTTAAATGAAATTTTACTATTCAGCGAAACTGCCCATTCATAGCTTGCATAATGTGCACAAAGTAATGCTATACTTTTTCCCTCATTTTCTATTAGTTCATACTCCTCCCAGTTTTTATAAACAAACCTTTTATCCATTTCTTTTCTAGAAATACTCATTGTTTTAATCATTTCCAAAAACAAATCACATAAATGCCTATATGATTTTTTTTCAATAACTAATCGTTCTTCATCTGATAAATGAGGCAAAGTTATAGCCAAGTTTTCTCTTACTACTTTTTTTCTATAGCCAAAAACATGATAGACAAATAAATAAACAATATCAGATAAAATGTATAGCGCTCTAAAAGGTAAAATAGAAATTAAAAATAATATTGGAAATAATATCAAGAATAAAATAAGTTGCATTTTATATTTTTATGCAAATATAACTAAAAGTGTTCTAATATTAATTTGCATTATCTTTGCAAAAAACTGTAATAGATGAATCTTAACGAAGAAGTACACAAAGCTTTCGAAATTATACAAAACGGCGGCATTATTCTTTACCCAACCGACACCGTTTGGGGAATTGGCTGTGACGCAACAAATCCTGAAGCTGTCGCCAAAATATACAAACTCAAGCAAAGAGCTGAAACGCAAAGTATGATTGTATTAATGAATAGTGAAAAAATGATGTACAATGTTTTCAAGGAAATTCCAGAAGTGGCTTGGCAAATAATGGATTTGTCCGAAAACCCAACAACTTTAATCCTAGATAAACCAAGAAATGTGGCGCTAAATTTAATTGCTCCAGACAACACTTTAGGAATAAGAATCGTCAAAGAGCCTTTTTGCTTCAAATTATTGGAACGAATGCGAAAACCATTAGTCTCTACATCTGCAAACATTTCAGGAAAGCCAACCCCTATTGCCTATAAAGATATTAGTCCAGAAATTATAAAAGGTGTGGACTATGTTGTAAATTTGTATCAAGAAAAAATTGCAGAAAAACCTTCGACAATCATAAAATTGACGAACGATTCGCAGGTAAAAGTGATTCGGAAATAGTTTTTTTCGCCACTGATTCACAGATTAAAATAAATAATTACAAAATGTCAGACTATTTATACGAAGAGGATACTTATAAAATTATTGGTGCTTTAATAGAAGTCCATAAAAATCTGGGGAAAGGTTTCTCTGAAATTGTTTATAAAGATGCTTTTGAATATGAGTTAAAAAGGATTAATTTTTCTTTTGAAAGAGAGAAAGAGTATTTAGTTCATTATAAAGATATTATTTTAAATCATAAATTTTATGCTGATTTTGTTGTATTAGATAAAATTATAATTGAAATAAAATCAACAGAATTATTACACGAAAAGCATATTTCACAATGCTTAAACTACCTACACGTTTCTGGACATAGACTTGCTATTTTAGTAAATTTTAACAAGGCTTCTCTTGAATACAAAAGAATTATAAAATAATCTTTGAAAAAATCAGTGAATCAGTGGCTACAATAAAAACCAAATACATCAAAGCATTAAATAATAAAATCTTCGAAGTAATTTCCAAAGCTTCCCAAGAACTAAACATAGAAAGTTATGTGATTGGGGGGTTTGTTAGGGATTTACTTTTAAACAGAGATTTCAAAAAAGACATTGATATTGTTGCCGTAGGTAGCGGAATTGAACTCGCCTTAAAAGTATCAGAGTTGCTCCCTAACAAGCCAAAAGTGCAAGTTTTTAAAAATTATGGAACTGCAATGTTGCGTTTTGAAGATACCGAAATTGAATTTGTTGGTGCTCGAAAAGAATCCTATCACTTTGAAAGTAGAAATCCTGTTGTTGAAAACGGAACTTTAGAAGACGATCAAAACCGTCGTGATTTTACCATAAATGCCTTAGCTTTATCTTTAAACCAAGAAAATTTTGGTGAATTATCAGATCCTTTCAATGGATTGGAAGATATGAAAAATAAAATCATCAGAACGCCTCTCGATCCAGACATTACTTTTTCTGACGATCCTTTGCGAATGCTACGCGCGATTCGATTTGCGAACCAATTGGGTTTTGAAATCGAAGAAAATTCTTTGCGATCTATTAAAAAAAATTCCGAAAGAATAAATATTATTTCTGGTGAAAGAATCGTTGATGAATTAAATAAAATCCTTTCTACCAACACGCCTTCGATTGGATTTTTGTTATTATATAAAACAGGACTTTTAGACATTATTCTGCCTGAATTAACGGCTTTGAATCAAGTGGAAGAAATTGATGGACATACCCACAAAAATAATTTTTACCACACTTTAGAAGTCGTTGATAATATTTGCCCAAATACAGACGATGTTTGGTTGAGATGGTCGGCTTTATTGCACGATATTGGAAAAGCACCCACAAAACGTTTCAATAAAAAACAAGGTTGGACGTTTCACGGACACGAATTTTTGGGTGGAAAAATGGCAAAGAAAATCTTTGAGCGCTTGCACATGCCATTGAATCACAAAATGAAATTTGTTCAAAAAATGGTGATGATGAGTTCACGTCCCATAGTTTTATCTCAAGATTTGGTTACTGATTCCGCGGTTCGTCGTTTGGTTTTTGATGCAGGAGAAGATGTTGAAAATCTAATGACACTTTGCGAAGCGGATATTACAACCAAAAACCCTAATAAATTCAAGAAATACCATAACAATTTCGAAATTGTTCGTAAAAAAATTGTGGAAGTGGAAGAGCGCGATCACGTTCGTAATTTTCAACCGCCAATAACAGGTGAAGAAATTATGGTAATTTTCAATTTGAAACCTTCCCGTGAAATTGGAGTTTTGAAAGAATCCGTAAAAGAGGCAATTCTTGAAGGTGAAATTCCTAATGAATATCAAGCAGCCTATGATTTTGTTCTGAAAAAAGGAGCAAAATTAGGACTAAAGATTAACGCTTGTTGAATCAACATTTAATGATATTTAAAATATCTTTGCAAAATTAATTTCAAGCAATGAAAAAAGAAGATAAATCAGTAATAATCTGGCTGCTTTCAGGTTGTTTTTTAGTTTTTGTAATGGTTGTCGTAGGCGGAATTACTCGTTTGACAAATTCAGGACTTTCAATGACCGATTGGCATTTAGTTACTGATACTTTTCCTCCTTTGACTGAGGCTAAATGGCAGGAGACCTTTGAGCAATACAAACAGTTTCCAGAATATCAAAAAATAAATATTCACAACGATTTTACACTGTCCGATTATAAATATATTTATTTCTGGGAATGGTTTCATAGACTAATTGGTCGGGTTCTTGGTTTTGTATTTATCATACCTTTTGTGTATTTCTTGATTAAGAAAAAAATTGACAAAAACACATTGAACAAATGCTACATTCTACTGGGAATGGGAGCAATGCAGGGTTTTTTGGGTTGGTTTATGGTGCGAAGTGGTTTAATTGACAATCCAGACGTGAGTCATTTTCGTTTGTCATTGCACTTGACTTTTGCCTTTATAACCTTTGCTTATACACTTTGGGTGGCGCTAGATTTGATTTATCCTGACAGCAATTCATTAATTATTCCTTTACGAAATTTAGCTCGAATTGCATTGGCTTTTCTGCTTTTACAAATTATATATGGAGGATTTGTCGCTGGATTAAATGCAGGTTTAATTCACAATCATTGGCCATTAATGAGCGACGGACAATTCTTTCACGAAAGTGTAATTTTAGAAAAGAACTCTTGGTTACAAAGACTTACTGAAGGTAAAAGTGGTGTGCAATTTGTACATAGAACTTTGGCTTATTTTGTAGTAGCATTGCTATTGCTGTTAGCCTTCAAAAGTCAAAAATTTGATTTAACTAAGAATCAAAAATTTGGCATAAATGCATTAGTAACAATTGTTTTTCTGCAATTTGCATTAGGTGTTTTTACCTTGCTTTACAGCGTTCCTTTATGGCTAGGATTGACGCATCAGATGGTTGCTTTCTTTTTATTAACAGCGATGATATATACATTACATCGGTTATCAAAATAATATTTTGCTATATTTACGTCAGACTATATTGTCACATCTCTTTGTTTAACATCTATAAATGTCTAAACTTACAGCCCAAGATAAATTCTTAGATTTATCAGATTATGGAAGACCTTTTGGAAAATGGTTAGCCAATTTGCTTAAAAACACTCGCTTCACTCCTATTCACGTTACGCTATTGTTTGGTATTTCGGGGATAATTTCTATAGTTTGTATTTTGCAAAAACAGTATGTTTTGGCAGGATTTTTTATCATTTTAAAATCGGCAATTGACGCAGCCGATGGCGAATTAGCGAGATTAAAAAACACCCCTTCTTACGTTGGAAGATACCTCGACAGTGTATTTGATATTATCTTAAATTTTATGTTTTTAATGACGATTTGTTATGTCTCAAAAACGACAATTTGGTTTACACTTTTGGCATTTATTGGAATGCAATTACAAGGCACTTTATACAATTATTACTATGTGATTTTGAGAAATAAATCGGTGGGAGGAGATACAACAAGTAAAATTTTTGATTACAAATCGCCACGAGCTTTGCCGGGAGAAACCCAAAAATCGGTTGATATTTTGTTTTCAATTTACACTTTGGTTTACGGAATTTTTGATAAAATAATCCATGCTTTAGACAGTAACGCTTACAAGGTAAAAACGTTTCCAAATTGGTTTATGACATTGCTTTCTATTTATGGATTGGGGTTTCAATTGTTGCTTATTGCGATTATGCTGCCAATGAATTTGATTGAATATATAATTCCTTTTTTCATCATTTACACCTTCTTAATTTTTGTAATAATAGGGATTAGAAAAACCGTTTTTAAGGCTTAAAATCACCATAGAATAAATCGATACTACTTGTTTAAAATTCAATTTATCAATTAGTTAAGAGCAATCATATGATCCATAAATTTACATTTAATCCTGTCCGTCTAATTTTTAAAATTAGATGCTTTTTTTTCTACTTACCACAACTTCATCTGCTCTATAGGAAGACAAACTTACATTCAAAAAAAAATTAATTGTATTTAACTACATCGGCTTTAAAAACACCAATCAAGAACAGCTTTAAGTATTAAAGAATAAATTGTTAAAAACGACCTATATTCTATTATATTTACCAAACTATATTTTCCTATTTTTATGAAACCAGAAAAAGAAAAACCAAGTGATAACAAACCTTATTTACTAGGAGAAATCGAATTGAAAAAAGACCGTCGAAAAGCAAAAAATTTACTCCACCGATTGAATGTAACCGAGTATAGAGTGACAAAAAATGCTCGATTGATAATTGCTGAATTGATCCCGAATACAGGAAATAATTTATACATAGAGCCTCCTTTTTTTTGTGATTATGGCTATAATATTCACTGTGGTGAAAATGTATTTTTCAATGTAAACTGTGTAATTTTAGACGAAAAAAAAGTAACAATTGGCTCCAATGTATTTATTGGACCGGGCGTTCAACTTTATACAGCATCCCATCCGCTTGATGCGTCGACACGCCTAACGCACAAAATTTCGAAACCTATAATTATAGGCGATGATTGTTGGATTGGTGGAAATGCAATTATTTGCCCCGGAATTACCATAGGAAACGGATGCATTATTGGAGCTGGTTCAGTAGTTACTAAAGACATTCCCGAAAATTCAATGGCAGTGGGAAATCCTGCAAAAGTGATCAAGGAATTAAATTTATAATTTACATAGCTAAAAATCTTTTCAACAAATCGCAATTCGCAATTCGTAATTCTTAATTTAAATTTTACCTTTACCCTTTCATTAAAACAAAGATTATGGTTTATAAATTTAGAGTAATTCTCGACGCCGAAGAAGATATATTTAGAGATATTGCAATACTTGCCGAAGACACTTTAGAAGATTTGCACAACGCTATTTTTAACTCTTTTGGGTTTGACGGTATGGAAGTTGCTTCGTTTTATACGTGTGATGATACGTGGAATCAGGAGGACGAAATCCCGATGTTTGATTCCGGTGATATTCCAGGCGAACAAAAAACGATGAGCGACTACTTGCTTTCGGATATTTTGAACAAAGAAAATACCAAAATAATCTATGTTTACGATTTTATCAATATGTGGACTTTTCTAGTAGAACTTGCCGCAGTCGAAGAAATTGCTGTAGGAAACACTTATCCAGAAACCATTTTCTCTGTTGGAGAAATGCCAGCCGAAGCAATGGAAAAACATTTTTTTGCTGATGAGGAAGAGGAAAATTATAATGAATTTGAAGATGAATTAGACGAAGATGACCTTGATATGTTTGAAGGTGATGATAGCTTTGAAGACTTCGGATTTGAAGAAAATTGGAATTAAAAAAAATAAGAAATTACAAATCAAGAACCAAGATGAAAGGCTTCTAAAGCGCCTGGCATCTTGGCTCTTTTGTCTAAAAAATTAAAAATTATGATTAATTTATTTAACACACACATAGAAACTTTGTCTATTCACAGAGTGGGAAACAAGAGCAGAAACGAAGCAATATTTTTATCTGGACAATCTACCAATTTGAATGACGAAGTGGTGCCTTTGATAAAAGAATATTTCTTTAGACCTTTCCGAGAAAAAGAAGAAAATTACTTTCAATTTGCCCATGAAGTCGATTTAGAATACAATGATATGTTCAAATTAGCAACTGAAATATTCGAAAATCCAAGCAATTTACACGAAGTATCAAAGAAAATCACAACTCATTTATTTGAGCAATCAAACCATCCGCACATTAAAAATGGAGAGGTTTATGTAGCGCATTTAACAAATGTAAATATTGACAACAATGTTGTAGATGCTATTGGGATATTTAAAAGTGAATTACAATCTGACTTTTTACAGTTTGAAGAAAAAGGTACTAGTCTCGAAATGAATTTGCAACACGGAATAAACCTCAGCAAATTGGACAAAGGTTGTTTGATTTTTAATTATAAAAAAGAAGAAGGTTATAAAATTTTGACAGTTGATAGCAACCGTTATGATGCCAGATATTGGTTAGAACATTTTCTTTCGGTTGATGCATTTGAAGACGAGAATTTTATCACCAAGAAATACTTGAAATTTTGTCAAGGTTTTGCAAAAGACGTAGTTTTTCCTTCCGAAGACAAAAAGGAAGAAGTGATGTTTATGAACCGAAGCGTAAATTATTTTGCCAAAAACGACCAATTCGAAGAAAGTAATTTCCTTAGTGAAGTCTTAGACAATCCAGATTTACTTCCCGAATTTAAAAATTACAAGGTAGATAAAGGCGAGAAATACAGCATCGAAGACGTGACCTCATTTCCCATTGCAAATTCTGCCGTTACTGACGCTAGAAAATCGATTAGAAATATAATTTCTCTTGACACTCAAATACAAATAAAAATGGATTTTATCAATCCGGAAAGTGCCGAAAAATATGTAGAAAAAGGTTGGGACGAAGAAAAACAAATGTATTATTACTTGGTTTATTTCAACAAAGAAGTAAAGAACTAGTGTTCAAATAGCACATTTAAAATTATTTCAAAATTTGTGCTGCGTGAACTTTTGTTTTTACCTCCGAAATCACTTCGTCGATTATACCATTTTCGTCGATTACAAAAGTAGTTCTGTGAATACCATCATATTCTTTTCCCATAAATTTTTTAGGTCCCCAAACTCCAAATGCTTCAATAACCGATTTATCTTCGTCTGCCAATAGTGGAAATTGAAAACTATATTTTTCCTTGAATTTAGCTTGGGCTTTTGCAGCATCGGCACTTACTCCTAAAAGTTCGAAATTATTGGCTTGAAAACGTTCGAAATTATCTCTTAAATCACAAGCTTCAGCAGTACATCCAGGTGTATTGGCTTTTGGATAAAAGAAAACCACCAACTTTTTACCTTTATAATCGGCTAATTTATGAAGCTTCCCATCTTGATCAAGTCCTGAAAAACTGGGTGCTTTATCGCCTTTTTTTAATGTTGTCATATTTTGAGTTTAGAAGTTTAGGAGTTTAGGAGTATAGTTATTAAATTGTACCCAAATTTAAACTAAAATGACGAAACCCGAACGTGTAACGTTTGTTATAAATACGTTAAAAGAATTATACCCCGAAATCCCGATTCCTTTAAATCACAAGGATCCGTATACTTTATTGATTGCTGTTTTACTCTCGGCTCAATGTACAGACGTTCGCGTCAATCAAATTACGCCTTTACTTTTTGCCAAAGCTGATAATCCATACGATATGATCAAAATGTCGGTCGAAGAGATAAGAGCTATTATTCGTCCCTGTGGTTTATCCCCAATGAAATCAAAAGGAATTCACGGTTTGTCACATATTTTAATTGACAAACACGAGGGGAAAGTGCCCCAAAGTTTCGAAAGTTTGGAGGAATTACCTGCCGTAGGTCACAAAACCGCGAGTGTCGTGATGTCACAAGCCTTTGGCGTCCCCGCATTTCCAGTTGACACGCATATTCATCGATTGATGTATCGGTGGAATTTATCCAACGGGAAAAATGTGGTTCAAACCGAGAAAGATGCCAAACGCCTTTTTCCAATGGAAATTTGGAATGACTTGCACCTCCAAATCATATGGTATGGTCGGGAATATTCTCCAGCTAGAGGTTGGAATTTAGAGAAAGACATTGTTACTAAAACCATTGGTAGAAAAACTATTTTAGAAGAGTACCACATAAAAATATCCCGATAATTATCGGGATATTTCACTAATTAGCCATAATTTCGAAACTCATTTTGTTAACTTTTATTATGCTTAACGCTTTTGAGTAATTTAGTAAAAAAGAAATCGTTTCTTTTTTTGGTTTAATTGTAATAATCGCTAATGTTTTTTTAGAGTAAATTTTTGCCATAGAGTAATAATTTTTTGTTTTATTACAACGCAACAATTTTTAAAATAGTATCAATTTGTTAAAATAATTTGATGTTTGTCAATAACTTTCCTCATATTCATTAATGCGTAACGCATTCTGCCTAAAGCTGTATTGATACTAACTCCTGTTACCTCAGAAATTTCCTTAAAACTCATGTCTTGATACATTCGCATTATCAAAACTTCTTTTTGATCTGCAGGGAGTTCCTCAATTAATTTTTTTAAATCAATTTCGACCTGATCTTTAATAATTTGATTTTCTATTGTTAAAGAATCATCAGACATAATTGAAAAAATAGAAAATCCCTCTGTTTCTCTGAACATTGGCATTTTTTTATTTTTTCGATAATGATCAATAATCAAATTATGGGCAATACGCATCACCCAAGGCAAGAATTTACCTTCTTCGTTATATGCTCCTGATTTTAAAGTTTTGATGACTTTGATAAACGTGTCTTGAAAAACATCATTTGAAATATCTCTGTCAGAAATTTTAGAATATATAAAACCGAAAATTTTTGATTGATGTCTATTGATTAATACAGTCAAGGCGTATTCGTCTCCTTCAACATAATTTCGAACCAATAAAGCGTCTGGAATTTGTACATTAGCCATAGTTATACCTTTTAGTTTTTAATGAAAATTTGAAGCGATTTCTCTAAAAAGTAGTTCTATATAATAGGCTAATGGTTTATTGTGGTTAATTAATGGTCAAATTTAACAATTTTTTATCTTAAGAAGCAAGTAAAAAGATTAAAATTAAGTTAAAAAGGGATTGAACTCAAGGAATCCAAATACTTTTTTAGCTAAAAACCCGTTTTAATAAACCCCTAAATTAATAGTTTTAATAAGACAAAATAAACTGCTTCATAAATAGAAAATTGGGGATAACCCAATACCAAATCTCATTTTAAAATTGATTACTTTTGTAAAAATTCAATTTTTGTATGTCCATTGACTTTTCAACACTCGATCCAAAGAAGAATATAATCATTAAAGGAGCGCAAGTCCACAATCTAAAAAATGTGGATGTTGCAATCCCCAGAAATAAATTAGTGGTCATAACTGGACTTTCGGGTTCTGGAAAATCAAGTTTGGCTTTCGACACTTTGTATGCCGAAGGACAACGCCGTTATGTGGAAAGTTTATCTTCTTACGCTCGTCAATTCCTTGGGAGACTGGACAAGCCAAAAGTGGAATACATCAAGGGAATAGCACCAGCCATTGCCATCGAGCAAAAAGTAAACACTACAAATGCCCGTTCTACGGTAGGAACTTCGACCGAAATTTATGATTATATCAAATTATTATTTGCTCGAGTTGGAAGGACTTTTTCACCAGTTTCAGAACAAGAAGTAAAAAAAAATACGGTTTCGGATGTTATTACCGATGTAAAAAAATTCGAATTAGATAGCAAATGGCTACTCCTCGCTCCTATTCATTTAGAACACGGAAGGGCTTTGGAAGACAAACTAAAAGCTTTACTCAATCAAGGATTTTCAAGAATATTAATAGACAATGAAACGGTTCGTTTAGACGACATCGATAGTCATACTTTAGACAATAAAGACATTCTACTTATCATTGACCGAATTGTGGTCAAAGACGAAGAGGAATTTTACAATCGGCTTTCGGATGCGGTTCAAACCGCTTTTTATGAAGGCAAAGGAATTTGTCATTTGCAGGAATTAAACACTAATAAACGCCATTCGTATAGCAATAATTTTGAACTCGACGGCATTACTTTCTTAGAACCGAATGTTCATTTATTTAGTTTCAACAATCCGTATGGTGCTTGTCCGGTTTGTGAAGGCTATGGAAATATCATCGGAATTGACGAAGAATTAGTTATTCCCAACACTTCATTATCAGTCTATGAAAACGCTATTTTCCCTTGGCGTGGCGAAAGCATGAGCTGGTTTCGAGATGAATTAGTAAACAATGCGTACAAATTTGATTTCCCTATTCATAAACCCTTTTTTGAACTTTCAGAAGCTCAAAAAGAGTTGGTTTGGAAAGGAAATAATTGTTTTCAGGGTTTGAATCGTTTCTTTAAGGAATTAGAAGAAAAAAATTATAAAATCCAAAACCGGGTTATGCTTTCGCGTTATCGTGGCAAAACCAAATGTCATTCCTGCAAAGGAAAACGTTTGCGAATAGAAGCTTCTTACGTAAAAATAAATTCGAAAACCGTGTCGGATTTGGTCGATTTGCCAATAAAACATTTGGTTACTTTTTTCGAAAATATCGATTTAGATGTTTATGAAAAACAAATTGCCAAACGATTATTATTGGAAATCAACAACCGTTTGTCGTTTATGACCGAAGTTGGTTTAGATTATTTGACTTTGAATAGAAACTCTGCGACACTTTCAGGTGGCGAATCACAACGGATTAATTTGGCGACTTCGCTGGGAAGTAGTTTGGTGGGTTCGATGTATATTTTGGATGAACCAAGTATCGGCTTACACCCAAAAGATAGTGAACGATTGATCAATGTTTTACTTTCACTTCGGGATTTAGGAAATACCGTTATCGTAGTCGAACATGATGAAGACATCATGAAAGCCGCCGATATGATCATTGATATTGGTCCAGAGGCGGGAACTTTTGGTGGAGAATTAGTCGCTCAAGGCACTTTCGATGAAATCTTAAAATCGACTTCCTTAACTGCGAAATATTTGAATGGCGAATTAGAAATTAAAACACCCCGAATTAGGAGAAAATGGACGAATTACATAGAAATTCTTGGTGCACGTGAGAATAATTTACAAAATATAGACGTCAAGTTTCCTCTAGAATGTCTGACTGTGATTACTGGTGTTTCTGGAAGCGGAAAAAGTACGTTAGTCAAGAAAATCTTGTTTCCGGCAATGCAGAAAAAGCTGGATGGCATTGGCGAAAAAGCAGGGCAGTTTACCGAAATGCGTGGCTATTATCACAAAATTCAACATATAGAATATGTGGATCAAAACCCTATTGGACGAAGTTCTCGTTCGAATCCTGTGACCTATATCAAGGCTTATGACGACATTCGAGAATTGTTTGCCAAAGAAAAACTATCGAAAATTAGGGGGTATCAAGCCAAACATTTCTCTTTCAATGTTGATGGTGGTCGTTGCGAAACTTGCAAAGGCGAAGGTACTATTAATGTAGAAATGGTTTTTATGGCCGATGTGCAATTGCATTGCGAAACCTGTAACGGCAAGCGATTTAAGAAAGAAGTTTTGGAAGTAACATTCGACGGCAAGAACATTCACGATATTTTGACAATGACCATCGATGATGCAATTGCGTTTTTTGCAACCAACAAACAAAATAAAATCACGCAGAAACTGCAACCTTTGCAAGACGTTGGTTTGGGTTATGTGCAATTAGGACAATCCTCTTCTACTCTTTCTGGTGGTGAGGCACAGCGAATTAAACTAGCCTCATTCTTGGTAAAAGGAGCTACAAAAGAAAAAGCACTTTTTGTATTTGACGAACCAACTACTGGATTGCATTTTCACGACATTAAAAAACTCTTGGCTTCGTTTGATGCTTTGATTGATAAAGGACATTCGATATTGGTAGTCGAACATAATCTCGATTTAATAAAATGTGCCGACTGGATTATAGATTTGGGACCCGAAGGAGGAGAAAATGGCGGTCAACTTCTCGCCGAAGGAACTCCAGAAGACATCATTAAAATCAAAAAATCGGTTACAGGGCAATATTTGAAGGCGAAGTTGTAGCAAAGAATCTCGCTGTATTGTTTTGCTTCGACCAACGGTAAACCTTTTATCAATTCCTCTATTTATTTAAACTCTTAAATTCCTTTTTGTCTATTGAATAATCAAAAATATAAGTTTCATAAAAAGTACCTCCATAGTCATAATGATTTGGATTAATTCTACGAAGTAGAAAAAATATTTATTGTTATTTTTATAGTAAAAAATTGATTTTAATATCGGATAGTTTAAAAATTAGATATAACCGATGATAATATGTATCTTTGTGGAGATATGTGGAAAATAGATTTAGGATATAAAGCCGAGTTTCAATCAACCTTTGAGAGATTGCACCAAAAAAAGCAAGATTTGCAAGCCAGCAGACCTTTGCCTAAGATTGCTTTGAATAAAATAAGGGAAAGCTTATCCATAGAATGGACTTATAATTCTAACAGTATTGAAGGGAATACTTTGAGCTTACGAGAAACGCAAATGGTACTTCAGGAAGGAATAACCATAAAAGGCAAATCGCTTCATGAACATTTTGAAACGCACAATCACGATAAAGCAATAGATTATTTGTACAGCATTGTCAATAATAATTATGTTTTACGAAATATTGACATTCTTTCTATTCACAGTCTGGTTTTACGTTCCATCGAAGACGATTTTGCAGGACGTATCAGAAACGGTGGTGTTCGCATTTCGGGAGCGAATTTTGTTCCGCCAAACGCCAATAAAGTTTCGGATTTACTGGAGGAATTGATTGACTTTATCAATACAAATCCTTTACAACTAAACGATATTGAATTGGCTGCGGTTTTTCATCATAAATTAGTTTATATTCATCCTTTTTTTGATGGTAATGGTAGAACAGTTCGACTGGCTATGAATTTATTGTTGATGCGTTGTGGTTTTCCGCCTGCCATTATCCTCAAAAATGATAGAAAAAAATACTACGAAGCACTCAATCAAGCCAATAATGGCAATTATCAAAAACTAATGCTTTTGATGTGCCAAGCTCTGGAACGCAGTTTAAATATTTATTTGAATGCAATGCCTGACAGTGCAAATGACTTTCAAAAAATATCAGATATCGTCAGTGAACCTAGTGCTCCTTATGGTCAAGAATATGTAAGCTTATTGGCTCGGACAGGCAAGATTGACGCCTATAAAGAAGGTAGAAATTGGTATACCACTAAAGAAGCTATCGATGATTATATTCTAATCCGAAAAAGAAAACGCTAATTTAAATTAGCGTTTTCATACTCCTGTTTTAACATAAACTTCCAAATCGTTATACCGAAAGAATAAACCAAAACAGTAACTTTGCTTTTTGCTCAAAATTTATGCTAAAAAACGATAACAACATTGAAGTATTGGGTGCGCGAGTACACAATCTAAAAAACATTGACGTTCGTATTCCTCGTGAAAAACTGGTCGTGATTACCGGGCTTTCAGGTTCCGGGAAATCATCCTTAGCCTTTGACACGATTTATGCAGAAGGACAACGTCGTTACGTGGAAACTTTTTCTGCTTATGCCCGACAATTTTTGGGTGGATTAGAACGTCCCGATGTCGATAAAATAGATGGACTTTCGCCTGTAATTGCCATCGAACAGAAAACCACTAGCAAAAGTCCCCGCTCGACCGTTGGAACCATCACCGAGATTTATGATTTCCTGCGATTGCTTTTTGCCCGTGCTGCCGACGCCTATAGTTACAACACGGGCGAAAAAATGGTTTCCTATGACGACGAGCAAATCAAGGATTTGATTACACAAGATTTCGCAGGAAAACGAATCAATATTTTGGCGCCAATAATTCGCGCCAGAAAAGGACATTATGCCGAATTGTTCCAACAAATTGCCAAACAAGGTTTCTTGAAAGTTCGTATTAATGGCGATATCAAAGACATCACAACGGGAATGAAGCTTGACCGTTACAAAACCCACGATATCGAAATCGTGATTGACAGAATGGTTATTGAAGATACCGCAGATAACGAAAAGCGTTTGGCCGAAAGCATCAAAACAGCGATGTATCACGGTGAAAATGTGCTGATGATTTTAGACCAAGACTCGAATGAAATTCGGTTTTTTAGTCGGAATTTAATGTGCCCGACCACTGGAATTTCCTATCAAAATCCGGAACCGAATTTGTTTTCCTTCAATTCGCCAAAAGGGGCTTGTGAGCATTGCAAAGGTTTGGGAACGGTAAACGAAATCAATATCAAAAAGATTATCCACAATCCTAAATTATCAATAAATAAAGGTGGTTTTGCCCCTTTGGGCGAATACAAAAGTAGTTGGATGTTCAAGCAATTGGAAATCATTGGCGAAAAATATGGCTTCAAATTAACGGACCCAATTTCGACAATTTCCGAGGAAGCAATGCAAATGATTTTGAATGGCGGAAAAGAAAAATTCTCGGTCGAATCGAAAGTTTTGGGCGTTACCAAAGAATATAAAATTGAGTTTGAAGGGATTTCACATTTCATAAAAAACCAACACGACGAAAGTGGTTCGACAACAATAAAACGTTGGGCAAAAGAATTTATGGACGAAGTCAAATGTCCGGTTTGTGAAGGTTCTCGATTAAAAAAAGAAGCTTTATTTTTTAAAATTAACGAAAAAAATATTGCCGAATTATGCGATATGGATATTTCTGATGTAACGGCTTGGTTTCATGATTTGAACCCCCATTTATCCGATAAGCAAAAAACTATTGCCACGGAAGTTATCAAGGAAATTAAGGATCGTTTGAACTTTTTGATGAACGTAGGTTTAGAATATTTGGCTTTAAGCCGAAGTTCGAAATCGCTTTCGGGTGGGGAAGCTCAACGCATTCGATTGGCAACTCAAATTGGTTCACAGTTGGTGGGTGTTTTATATATTCTGGATGAACCAAGCATTGGTTTGCACCAAAGAGACAACGACAAATTAATTCATTCTTTGGAACAATTGCGCGACATAGGAAACTCGGTTATTGTGGTCGAACACGACAAAGATATGATTTTGCGTGCCGATTATGTAATTGACATTGGTCCAAAAGCGGGAAAACACGGTGGCGAAATCATCAGTAAAGGCACTCCTGCAGAAATATTGAAAGACCATACTTTGACGGCTTCGTACTTGAATGGCGAAATGGAAATTGAGGTTCCAAAAAAACGTCGGGAAGGCAACGGAAATTTTCTGAAATTGACTGGCGCGACCGGAAACAACCTTAAAAATATATCGATAGAATTGCCCTTAGGCAAAATGATTTGCGTAACCGGAGTTTCGGGAAGCGGAAAATCGACCTTGATTAATGAAACCCTCTATCCTATTTTGAACGCCTTTTATTTTAATGGTGTCAAAAAACCAAAACCCTACAAAAAAATTGAAGGTTTGGAACATATCGACAAAGTAATTGATATTGACCAAAGCCCGATTGGAAGAACGCCACGTTCGAATCCAGCGACTTATACCGAAGTTTTTACTGAAATTAGAAACCTATTTACAATGACTTCCGAAAGTATGATTCGGGGTTACAAAGCGGGTCGTTTTAGTTTTAACGTGAAAGGCGGACGATGCGAAACCTGTGAAGGATCTGGTGTGAGAACAATAGAAATGAACTTCCTGCCCGATGTTTATGTGGAATGTGAAACCTGTCAAGGAAAGCGTTTCAACAGAGAAACTTTGGAAATCAGATTCAAAGGAAAATCAATTTCAGATGTATTGAATATGACAGTCGATGAGGCCGTTACTTTCTTCGAAATGATACCGAAAATTTATCGAAAAGTCAAAACCTTGCAAGATGTAGGTTTGGGCTATATTACTTTGGGACAACAAAGTACTACACTTTCCGGAGGCGAAGCACAACGTATTAAACTGGCGGGAGAATTAGCTAAAAAAGACACTGGAAATACGTTTTATATACTTGATGAACCCACAACTGGATTGCATTTTGATGACATTAGAGTATTGATGGAAGTGATAAATAAACTGGTCGATAAAGGCAATACCTTCTTGATTATCGAACATAATATGGACGTTATAAAACTAGCGGATTATATTATTGATATTGGCCCCGAGGGAGGAAAAGGTGGCGGTGAAGTTGTTGCTAAAGGAACTCCAGAAGAAGTGGCCAAAAATAAAAAAAGCTACACGGCGCAATATTTAAAAAAAGAGTTATATTAGCATATAGGTTTTTAAAGTTGTAAAATCCTATTAAATTTCAAAAAAAAATAAAAATACAAAAATGAGATTAGAAGATTTTGATAACGATGAAGACAAAGTAATTCAGGATAAACTGAAAAGAAAAACTTGGAACGAAATACGAACCAATGACAGCTGGGCAATTTTTAAAATTATGTCCGAATTTGTAAACGGCTATGAAAACATGGCGAGAATAGGCCCTTGTGTTTCTATTTTTGGGTCAGCTAGAACAAAATCTGGGGATAAATACTATTTATTAGCCGAAAAAATTGCATACAAAATAAGCAAAGCAGGTTATGGTGTTATTACTGGCGGTGGTCCTGGTATAATGGAAGCGGGTAATAAAGGTGCTCAACTAGGTGGAGGAACTTCGGTGGGTTTAAATATTGTTTTGCCATTCGAGCAGCATTATAATCCATATATTGACCAAGATAAGAACCTAAATTTTGATTATTTCTTCGTTCGAAAAGTAATGTTTGTGAAGTACTCACAGGGCTTTGTTGTTATGCCTGGAGGTTTTGGAACTATGGATGAATTATTTGAAGCATTAACCTTGATTCAGACAAAAAAAATTGGAAAATTCCCGATAATATTAGTTGGAACCACCTTTTGGTCTGGATTAATGGAATGGATTAAAACAGTTTTGGTCGAACAAGAGCATACCGTAAATGCTACGGACATGAATTTATTTAAAATTGTGGACACCGAAGATGAAGTGCTGGATGTCTTGGATAAATTTTACAGGAAATATGATTTGACTCCCAATTTCTAAATAATTTTTTACAATAGTATTTAATCTTTTAAAAAAAATAATTGAAGTCATTCTATAAAAATATCCTATATATACTTGTTTTTATTACGTCGGTAAAACAATATGCTCAACATCATTCTCAAATGATTGTTGCTGTAGATATGGATAAGAAAACCTTGACTATTGAGCAGAAAATTGTACTTTTTAATCAAACGGAAGACTCGCTCACATCTATTTTTTTGAATGATTGGAACAATGCCTTTTCTTCGAAATCTTCCCCTTTGGCCAAGCGATTTTCGGATGAATTTTATAGAGGTTTTCATTTAGCCAATGAAGAAGAACGTGGAAGTACTACTAATCTTATTATTAGAAATCCAGATAAATCAATACTTTTTTGGGAAAGAACCGATAAAAATCCGGATTATATAGAAATTAAATTGAGAGATAAATTAGCTCCAAACCAAAAAATTACTTTACATCTTTCTTATATTGAAAAAATTCCAAGCGATAAATTTACTAAATATGGTTATGCTAGTGACGGAGGAATGAATCTAAAAAACTGGTTTCTTACTCCAGCACGTCAAGAAAATAATGCTTTTATTAATTATAGTAATAACAATTTAGATGACATTGCCAATGCTGTTTCTGATTTTGATATCGAAATAAAAGTCCCTAAAAATCTAGAAGTTACTTCCGATTTAAGTAGTAGTTTATTTTCTAAAACTGATGATTCTTCAATTTATAAATTAACAGGGAAAAATAGAACTGATTTTAGTCTTTTTATAGAACCAAAATCTAACTTTCGCAGTTATAAAAACAGTTCCATTGAAGTCGTGACAAACTTAAAAAGCAACAAGCTCGACGATATTCAAAAAGCTATTGTTATAGATAGGATCACCACATTTGCCAATGATTTAATTGGAAAATACCCACATGAAAAAATCACAGTTTCACAAGCAGATTATGAGCGAAACCCTTTTTACGGCCTGAATCAATTACCTTCTTTCATCAGCCCATTTTCGGATGAATTTCTTTTTGAAATTAAATTTTTAAAAACATATTTAAACAATTATCTAAACAATAGTTTGCGGCTAAATCCTAGAAAAGACAATTGGGTTTATGATGGAATTCAAATTTATGTTATGATGAAATATATTGATGAATACCATCCCAAAAGCAAAATGCTAGGCAGCGTTTCCAATATTAAATTATTAAAAAGTTATAATTTTATAAATTTAGATTTCAACAAACAATTCAGCTATTTTTATATGCTTATGGCTCGGAAAAATTTAGACCAGCCCCTTGGAGCGTCGAAGAATTCATTGATAAAATTTAACGAACAAATTGCCAGTAAATATCGAGCAGGATTAAGCTTAATTTATTTAGATGATTATCTTGAAAACAATTCTGTAACCAATGGTATTAGGCAATTTTATACCCAAAATAAGGAAACCCAAACGAGCAAAAATGATTTTGAAAAGGCTCTAAAATCAGAAACAAATAAGGATATTAATTGGTTTTTTAACACCATAATAAACTCTCGAGAAAATATCGATTATAAGTTTGCTAATGTGTCAAAAACAAAGGATAGTGTCTCCTTTTCGTTAAAAAATAAAACGGGTGTTTCCGTTCCAATTCCTGTGTTTGGTATAAAAAAAGACACCATAGTTTTTAAAAAATGGATTGACAATTCGACAAAAGATAGCCTTTATACATTGTACAGAAAAAATGCGGAAAAAATTATTTTAAACTACAAAAATGATGTTCCCGAATTCAATTTAAGAAATAATTGGAAGAAATTAGAAGGTTTTTTTCCAAATAATCGTCCCATAAAATTTGTTTTTTTGAAGGATTTAGAAGATTCCTATTATAACCAAGTTTTATATGCTCCAATTTTGCCTTATAACGTTTATGATGGCCTTTCACCAGGTATAAGATTCCATAATAAAACCATATTAAACAAACCTTTTGTTTTTGATTTAAATCCCTCGTATTCCATAAAATCAAAAATAATGAATGGTACTGCTAGCTTTGCAATTAGTCATGATTACAGAAACAGCAATTTGTTTAACATAAAATATGCCATCAGCACTTCCTATTTCCATTATGCTCAAGATGCCACCTATCTAAAAATAAACCCCTCCGTTTTATTACAAATCCGGCAAAAAAACCTTCGAGACAATAGAAAACAACTAATCTATTTTCGTCAAGTAATTGTCAATAGAGAGAAAAGTGACTTTGTAGTTGACAACTCTTTAGAAGATTTTTCAATTTTTGACGCAAAATATATCAATACAAAAACCGAAGTTACTAATCATATGAGTTTTGTAGGCAATTTGCAATTTTCTAATGAATTTGGGAAAATTTCATCTGAAGTACATTTTAGAAAACTGTTTGAAAACAATCATCAAATAGATTTACGAATGTATGCAGGTGGTTTTATATATAACAATACCAATTCTGATTTTTTTAGTTTTGCATTAGACAGACCTACAGATTATCTTTTTGATTATGGATACTTAGGTAGATCGTCAAGTACTGGATTTGCGAGTCAAGAATTTATTTTGGCAGAAGGAGGATTCAAATCAAAACTAAGCACACCTTATGCTAACCAATGGATTACCACTTTAAATGGAAGTTATACTATTTGGAATTGGATAGATATTTATGGAGATGTCGGTTTTGTAAAAAACAAACAGCAAAAACAAAAATTTGTCTATGACGGAGGAATCCGGATGAGTTTATTGGCGGATTACTTTGAATTGTATTTTCCTTTGTATTCGAATAATGGTTGGGATATAGCACAAAATAATTACAACGAAAAAATTAGGTTTGTAGTTACTCTAGACCCCAATAGATTAATCAAACTTTTTACTAGAAAATGGTTTTGATTTAATTTATAATCCCCTAAAAATTATGTTATTATTAATAAATTAACTTAAAAATAAATTTAATTTAAAAAATAAGCCTTATATTGAAAATAAATTATTGAAAATAAAATTGTATTTCTTTCAATGAATTATGAAAATAGCCAGTTTTTAATTAAATTTGCCGGCTGAAGCTTTACTCTTTAATTATGATAAAAGAAAAAAAAAATCCCGTATTAACATTTGAAGACTTCAAAACTGAAGTGTTGAATGACTATAAAATAGCTTTAATCAGCCGAGAATGTAGTTTACTAGGACGCAAAGAAGTATTAACTGGAAAAGCAAAATTCGGGATTTTTGGAGATGGAAAAGAAGTTCCTCAACTTGCTATGGCAAAGTTCTTTAAAAATGGTGACTTTCGTTCAGGATATTATCGCGATCAAACTTTTATGATGGCAATTGGCGAATTAACGATATCGCAATTCTTCGCCGGATTATATGGTCATACTGACATTAAACAGGAACCAATGTCGGCAGGAAGACAAATGGGGGGACATTTTGTAACACACAGTTTGAATGATGACGGCAGTTGGAAAAATTTGACCAAACAAAAAAATTCAAGTGCCGATATTTCACCAACCGCATCACAAATGCCAAGATTATTGGGACTTGCACAAGCCTCTAAAATATATAGAAATGTACCTGGAATTACAAATAAATCTAATTTTTCTATCGATGGGAATGAAATAGCTTGGGGAACCATTGGAAACGCGAGTACTTCGGAAGGTGTGTTTTTTGAAACCATAAATGCAGCCGGTGTATTACAAGTACCTATTGTAATGAGTGTTTGGGATGACGAATATGGCATTTCTGTTCATGCAAAATATCAAACAACAAAGGAAAGTATTTCCGAAATTTTAAAAGGATACCAAAGAGAAGAAGATACTAATGGTATCGAAATCTTAAAAATAAAAGGTTGGGATTATGCAGGTTTAATAGCAACTTATGAAAAAGCCGCTGATTTAGCTCGTGAAAAACATATTCCTGTACTTATTCATGTAACCGAATTAACACAGCCACAGGGACATTCTAGTTCAGGTTCACATGAAAGATATAAAGATGCAACAAGACTAGCTTGGGAAAAAGATTTTGATTGTATTCGACAAATGAAATTGTGGATGATTGCTATCAATATTGCTTCGCCTGAAGAACTAGAAGAAATGTATATCAATGTAAAAAACGAAGTCTTAGAAGGAAAAAAAGCAGCTTGGAACGCTTTCATTGACCCAATTATCGCGGAACAAAAGGAACTTGTTGCATTGCTTGAAAGAACAGCTACCGCAAGTATAAATAAAGACAATATTCTGAAACTTGTTTCTGATTTGAGCAGCATAAAAGCCCCTCTAAAAAAAGAAATTCTTGTTACTGCCCGCAAAGTCTTAAGATTAGTAATAAACGAAAATTGCAAAACGGAATTATCTCTTTGGATAAACAACTACACACAAAAAACCCAACAAACATTCAGCAGCCACTTATTTTCTGAGTCTAGTTCGAATGTGTTTTCAGTAAAAAAAGTGCTGCCAGAATATCCAAATGACGCTAAAGTAGATACCGACGGCCGAGTCATTATACGCGATAATTTTGATACCATTTTTACAAAATATCCTGAAGTATTAATTTTTGGAGAAGATGCAGGAAATATTGGAGATGTAAACCAAGGTCTGGTAGGATTACAGGAAAAATATGGAGAACTTCGTGTTTCCGACACTGGAATTAGAGAAGCAAGTATCATTGGTCAAGGAATAGGAATGGCTTTGAGGGGTTTACGTCCCATTGCCGAAATTCAATATTTGGATTATTTATTATACGCAATTCAAATTCTAAGCGATGATTTAGCCACTTTGCAATATCGAACAGTTGGGAAACAAAAAGCACCTCTTATCATTCGAACTCGTGGTCATCGACTCGAAGGAATTTGGCATTCAGGCTCGCCTATGGGAATGATAATAAATGCCTTGAGGGGAATTCATATTTTAGTTCCTAGAAACATGACTAAAGCAGCCGGTTTTTATAATACTTTGCTGGCATGTGATGAGCCTGCATTAGTTATCGAATGTCTAAATGGCTATAGGTTAAAAGAAAAAATGCCCTTGAATTATGGCGAGTTCAAAACACCAATTGGTGAGATAGAAACAATAAAAGAAGGAACTGATATCACTTTAGTTTCTTATGGTTCTACATTAAAGCTGGTTGAAGAGGCCGCAAAAGAACTTTTAGAAATTGGAATTGATTGCGAAATAATCGACATACAATCCCTCCTTCCGTTTGACGTTAAAAAAGATATTGTAAAAAGTATAGCCAAAACTAACCGATTATTAGTCGTCGACGAAGACGCTCCTGGTGGAGCATCAGCTTATATTTTACAACAAATTTTAGAAAATCAAGATGGTTATAATCATTTAGACAGCAAACCACAAAGCTTGACAGCTAAAGCGCACAGACCAGCTTACGGTACAGATGGTGATTATTTTTCGAAACCATCCATAGAAGATATTTTCGAAAAAGTATATGCTATGATGAACGAGGTAAATCCTTCGAAATATCCGGTTTTGTATTAAAAAATATTACTTAATCACCTTGAGTTTTTTCAATACATTGTCAATAACCTGGTTTATTTCTATAGAAATTACGAATCTATAATTGAGATAAACGTATACAATGGTCATTAGTATCGATTTTAAAACTATTGAGATTATCGGATTAAAAGGAAACTCCCAAAAGTAAAATACAAGAAATAAAATAAGCGTAAGAGCTATTGAATAGAAGGTTTGTTTGGTAAAAGGATATAAATCCAATTTTTTAACTACAAAAAGTAATTTAGCCAAGCTATATAAAGTAATCGACAATAAAGTGGCAAATGCTGACCCTATTATACCATATCTTGGAATAAAAATCATATTCAGGCCAACCGTTAAAATCACCAAAAGAACTCCCAAAAACAACACGGTTCGATAATATTTTGTATTGAAAATAATAGCATTATTATTCCCCAAAATTAAATCAAAATATTTAGAAAGACCAATCATAAAAACGACCAATATACTACCAAGATATAATTCCTTTTCTGCGGGGTCTTTAAGTCCTTGTATAATTATTTCATATAACATATTAATATTTACAAAAATACCAAGCATTACATAACCTCCTACCACTTGCAAATTAATTGATGTTTTTTTGTATAAAATATTCATTTCATCATGCTTGTTTTCGTGCATTAATTTTGCAGTAATTGGATATACAATTTGATGCATGGCGCGACTTGGAACCGAAATAACCAAAGCAATATAAGTTGCCACCGAATAAAAAGCAATGTTTTCAATACGCATATATTGGTTTAGAATAATTTTATCTCCATCTAATAGCAAATTAGCAACACTTCCAGACAAAATAATATAAAATGTATAGGTCAAAATATCCTTTACATTATCCGGAATCCGGAACTGAAACGCCGGTTTTTCAATGCTAAAAGCATAATACATTGTTACGATTAGAGCTAAAAAATACACTACTGCCGTGGCATAAATAAAACCTGTAATACTTAACCAATCCAAATAAACACCAACCAATAAAAAAAGCGAAGACGAACGTAGTCCAACTTCTTTAATGAAATTTCCAAAAACAGAATGCATATGAACTCTTAACCAAGCATAAAAAATCTCGAAATAAGCCATACACAAACCTATAAAAGGGATTAACCAAATAAAACTTTTTACAATTTTGTTCTTTTTTGACAAGAAAAATAAAATTTCATCATAAAAAAACAACCCCAGAATCAACAGTGGAATTATTATTACAAAGGGAAACAAAACAGTAAACGATAAAAAACGGGAACGCTCCTCACGAGTTTCATACTGTGAATAAAATTTTACCAAAGTGTTTTGCATACCTATGGCAAATAATGGCATAATTACATTGGCAAATGAAAGTATAAAGTTAGATAGCCCATAATAAGTCGCCCCAAGAAGAACAGGATAAAAATAAATGGTATTTATACCGCCAATGGCAAAACCGATATACGTTATTATAGTGTTTTTTAAGGACTGATTTAATACTATTCCCATTTATAAGGTTAGGAGTTAGGAGTTAGGAGTTAGAAGTTGAGCCAATTTTTCAGTTAAACTCTTTCTTGAATATTGTTGTAAACCAACGCCGTTCGATTGTAGTTTTCCTTCTAAAAATTGATTATAAAAGCCCAAAAGTACACTTTTTAGTTTCGTTTTTTCGGAATAGTCAAAAAATACGCCTGTGTTTGTATTGGTAATTATTTTGGCAAAGTCGGAACCGTTTGGACCAATCGCAACAATAGGTCTTCCAGAAACCATATATTCGAATAATTTCCCTGGAATAATACTTTTGGTGTCATCGGAATTAATTTCAATAAGCAACAAAACCTGTGACTTTCTTTGATGTGCAATCGCTTCAGAATGGGAAACATAACCCAAATTATTCAAATACGATTTCAGTTCAAATTGGGTAATGGTTTCCAAAACTTCTTGGCTTACTGCTCCAATTAATTTTATTTCCAAATGCGTTTTAAAATCAGGCAGTTCATTGATTAGTTCCACTAAACTTTCCCATAATATTTTAGGGTTTCTTTCCGACAAAAAAGAGCCAATATGAGCCAAAGTAAATTTTGAATCCAAAGCTTCTTTCACTCCATTTTCTGTGTCATAGCCATTTGTAATCACCGCAATTGGTCTATTCGTTATGGCTTGAAATTTAGTTTTTGTGGTCTTGCTTGTCACAATAATGGTATCGGCTGTATTCAGCACTTGGTGTTCCAATGCTTTGTGTTTTTTGACTGCATAATTCGACAATCGCAAGGATTTATGATAACCAATAGTTGTCCAAGGATCACGAAAATCGGCAAACCATTTTACTCCAAATTTCTGTTTTAATTCCAGTCCAATGAGGTGTAAACTGTGCGGCGGTCCAGAAGTTACAATGGTGTCAATTTCATTTTCCAAAATATATTTTTCCAAAAACCTAACTGATGGTTTTACCCAAAAAACGCGCGCATCTGGAATGAAAAGATTGCCCCGAATCCAAAGAAATACTTTGTCCAGAAAGGATTGTTTTTTTTGATTGGGTATAATTCCCGAACTGATTTTTTTGGTTTTATTCTTCGAAAACATAGACGCAAATTGATACGGTTCAAAGATTTTATGCTTTAAAATAATTGCCTTTTCCGAAACTTCATTTATCAAAGCTTCGTCAATAATTGGATACGTTGGATTCTCCGGAATATAAACAATGGATTGAACACCAAAATCGGGTAAATATTTAACAAATTTCAACCAACGCTGAACACCTGGCCCTCCGGCTGGTGGCCAATAATAGGTTATGATAAGAAGTTTTTTTGGTTTCAAGTTTAAGGCTTAAGGTTTAGACT
>NZ_CAWURC010000014.1:0-43683 GCF_963925185.1 uncultured Flavobacterium sp.
TATGCAGGCTATATGGCCAAGCAAATGTTAGCGGATGAAGGTATAAATCTCCCCATGATCACCACGCTTCACGGAACAGATATTACACTGGTAGGGAATCATCCTTTTTATAAAACGGCAGTTACTTTTAGTATCAACAAATCTGATTTTGTAACTTCGGTTTCTCAAAGTTTGAAAGAGGATACTATAAAATTATTCAATATTAAAAATGAAATTCAGGTTATTCCTAATTTCATAGAATTGGATAAAAACAAAATCGACCCTAGTATTTCCTGTCGACGTTCAGTTATGGCTAATGAAAATGAAAAAATCATTACACACATTAGCAATTTCAGAAAGGTGAAACGAATTCCTGACGTGATTAAAATATTTTATAAAATTCAAAAAGAAATTCCCGCAAAATTAATGATGGTGGGAGACGGACCTGAAAAAGAAAAAGCCGAATATTTATGCCAAGAATTAGGAATTCAGGACAAGGTAATTTTCTTTGGGAATAGCAACGAAATTGATAAAATTTTAAGTTTTAGTGATTTATTTTTATTGCCATCAGAAACCGAAAGTTTTGGTCTTGCAGCTCTAGAAGCAATGGCGTGGGGAGTTCCCGTGATTTCGAGTAATTCAGGAGGTCTGGGCGAAGTGAATTTTGATGGAATATCTGGTTATTTAAGTAATGTAGGAAAAATAAAAGAAATGGCCGAAAACGCCTTGCAAATTCTAAAAGACGCCGCTGTTTTGGCATCATTCAAAAAGAATGCTCTGTCCGTTGCTGAGCAATTTGACATCAAAAATATTTTGCCTCAATATGAAGATTTATATCATAAAGCCATAAATAAATTTAGATGAAAAAAACAATTCTTTTATTGTTGCCATTTTTTTTATTTTCTTGCGGGGCTACATCCACTAAAACTACTGTAAATAAAACTTTGTTTGAGGTTTTAATACAACAATCCTATGGTGGAGCAAGTATTCAATTTTATGAGATTCTTACTGAACCAAATGAAATCAAAATGCTACAAAATGATGCCAAATTAAAAAATAAAATCACAACAAATGATATTCTAACTTCAAATTTTATCATTTTGAATATGGGAGAGAAATTGACCGGTGGATTTGAAATAGGAGTCGAAGGCGCATTAGAAACAGATAAAAATATAATTGTTACTATAAAAGAAACTTCGCCAGAACCAGATGCAATGGTTTCCAAAGTCATAAGTAATCCTTATTGTGTAGTCAAAATAAATTCGAAAAAGGAAATCATTTTTAAATAAAAAATCCCGTTTGCAGAGACAAACGGGATTGTATTAATTATCATTTTTTAGAATTTATATCGCAATCCTAATGCAATATCTGAGCCGTAGCTACTTGAGTAATAACCGCTACCACCAATTTCTGGTCTAAAATCTAAAGAAATTAGCAATGGAATATCAAAACTATATTCAATCCCAACATCTCCAGCTACAAATACAAAAGTGCCACTGTCTTTTACAATGTTATTTTTTGTACTCCAACTGCCTAAACCTCCACCAACACCAGCATACCAGTTGAATCCTCCATCAATATTCCAAACCCATTGGTATAAACCAGTTAACTTTATAGCATTGTCATCATAAGCATTTGTACTATAATCATTTCTGTTTCTCCAACCTAAATCCAGTTCCAAACGATTATTACTTGATAAAGCTCTTTGATAAGAAACTTCTCCTCCAAAACCTGAATTATCTCCTAAGCGCAGGCCTAGTGCATTTTCCGAAATTTCCTGAGCTTGTGCTGTAAATGCTACTAAAATTAACATTGCTCCCGATAAAATTATTTTTTTCATAGTTTAAGTGTTTGTTTATACAAAGATATAACTTCAAACAGATAAAAAAATTATGCAAAAATTAATTTAAACATTTTATAATAGACATATTTATCATTATACTCGAAGATCATTTTTTTTAATTTTACACATTAGTTTGTAATAAGCTTAAATATGAAATCTAGTGTAATATTTTAAAAACAGCTACAAAATTTATATGGCTTTTTAAAACTTCGTACTTTAAACTTTTAATCTTAGAACTAAAATAGTACTTTTGTTAAAATTAATTACAATAATGGCAGGAAATAGCTACGGAACACTATTTAGAATCACGACTTTTGGAGAATCACATGGGGAAGCTTTAGGCGGAATAATTGACGGTTGTCCATCAGGAATAACATTAGATTTAAATGCTATTCAAGTTGAAATGTCTCGGAGAAAACCAGGACAATCCGCAATAGTCACCCAACGAAAAGAACCAGATGATGTACAATTTCTTTCTGGACTTTTTGAAGGAAAAACAACGGGAACTCCCATTGGTTTCATTATACCAAATACCAATCAAAAATCAGACGATTACTCGCATATAAAAGATAATTACAGACCAAGTCATGCCGATTATGTCTACGAAAAAAAATATGGTGTTCGTGATTATCGCGGTGGTGGTCGTAGTTCAGCTCGTGAAACTGCTAGTAGAGTAGTGGCCGGAGCTATAGCAAAACAAATCTTACCAGAGATCAAAATAAATGCCTATGTTTCCTCTGTAGGGCCAATATTTTTGGAAAAACCATATCAAGATTTAGACTTTTCGAAAACAGAAAATAATCCCGTTCGCTGTCCAGATGAAGAATCTGCCATCAAAATGGAAGAATATATTCGAGTTATAAAAAAACAAGGTGACACGGTAGGAGGAACCATAACATGTGTGATTCAAAATGTTACAATAGGATTGGGAGAGCCAGTTTTCGATAAATTACACGCTGAATTAGGCAAAGCAATGCTTTCGATAAATGCCGTAAAAGGTTTCGAATTTGGAAGTGGCTTTTGTGGTTCACAAATGAAAGGAAGCGAACACAATGATTTATACAACCCTGATGGAACTACAAAATCGAATCTTTCCGGTGGAATTCAAGGCGGAATTAGCAACGGAATGGATATTTATTTCCGTGTAGCTTTTAAGCCAGTAGCCACTATAATGCAAAAACAAGAATCATTAGACAATAAAGGAAATATAACTGAAATGACAGGAAAAGGGCGCCATGATCCTTGCGTTGTTCCTCGTGCCGTTCCCATAGTCGAGGCAATGGCTGCTATAGTTCTAGCTGATTTTTATTTGATTAACAAAACTTATATTTAATCTATGAAAATAGCAATACATTGGAAAATCCTAATAGGAATGATTTTGGGTTTAGCTTTTGGTTTTTTTATGAAAAATTTAGAACTGAAAGGAATTGTTATTGATTGGATAAAACCTTTTGGAACTATATTTATCAATTTACTAAAAATGATAGCAGTTCCCTTGATTGTAGTATCATTGATTGTGGGAATATCTGATTTAAAAGACGTTTCGAAGTTATCAAAATTAGGAGGAAGAACTATCGTTATATATTTATTTACAACTATAACGGCTGTTTCTATTGGTTTAGTTTTAGCTAATTTAATTAAACCCGGTAATTATATTAATGAACAATCTCGAAAAAGTCTATTAGAAAACTTTGCAGGTGATGCAGCCCAAAAAATTGAATTAGCAGCATCTGCTAAAAGCAAAGGTCCCTTACAGCCATTAGTTGACATAGTTCCAGATAACTTTTTTAGAGCGTTGAGCGATAATGCTTCGATGTTACAAGTTATATTATTTGTTATTTTGATTGGCATTGGATTAATTTTAATTGACGAAAATAAGGCAAAACCAGTAGTCGATTTTTTCAAAGGACTAAATGATGTAATTTTAAAAATTATAGATGTTATTATGTTAGCAGCTCCTATTGGCGTTTTTGCTTTGATGGCGTCACTTATGGTTGAAATTCCTGATTTTTCAACTCTTAATGCACTTGGTGTTTATGCTTTAACAGTAATATTAGGTTTGTCGCTAATGGTTTTTGTGTTTTATCCTACCTTACTAGTGGTTTTTGCAAAGTATCCTCCTATTAAGTTTTTTAAAGCTATTTCGCCAGCACAACTATTGGCCTTTTCTACAAGTTCTAGCGCTGCAACACTTCCCGTAACAATGGAGTGTGTTACAGAGCATGTTGGTGTAGACGAAGAAGTTTCTAGTTTTGTATTGCCTTTAGGGGCAACTGTAAATATGGATGGAACGAGTTTATATCAATCCGTAGCAGCCGTTTTTATAGCTCAAGCTTTAGGAATCCCTTTAGATTTACAAACACAATTAATGATTGTTGTTACCGCTACTTTAGCCTCTATAGGTTCAGCTGCGGTTCCAAGTGCTGGAATGGTAATGCTAGTTATTGTTTTAGGACAAGCTGGTATTCCTGAAGCTGGATTAGCTCTTATTTTTGCTATTGATAGGCCATTAGATATGTGTAGGACTGTTGTAAATGTAACGAGTGACGCTACAGTAAGTACATTAGTTGCAAAATCTATAGGTAAATTAAACCCATTTTATAGTAATAAATAAATTTTTAAATTTATTTAGTAATTATATTGCGGCTTCAAAATAAATATTTATTTTCGTATCCCTTCCAAGGCTTTGGCTACAATAATGAAAAAACAAAAATCTTTGGACAACAAAGAAAATTATACGGAAATGACCGGAAAAGATCGCCATAATCCTTACTCCTTTTACGTAGTGTTCTCATTGTCGAGGCAAAGTCTTCAGTAATTCTCGATAATTTTAATTTGATTAACAAAAACCTACCTTTAATAGTTTTAAATGTGCATTATGAACTGCACCTGAAAACTGAATACACCCAAAATGACACACAACGAAACCAAAAAACCATCTTTATTAGGAAATCTTACTGTTCAAATTCTTATCGCCATGTTGCTGGGAGTAATCTTGGGTATTTATATCCATAATAATTATGATTTTACTTTTGCCAAACAATTTAGCGACAAAATAAAAATATTGGCAACGGTTTTCATTCGTTTGGTTCAAATGATTATTTCACCGCTAGTGTTTACGACTTTGGTAGTGGGAATTGCAAAATTAGGTGACGTTAAAACCGTAGGAAGGGTTGGGGGAAGAGCATTAGGATGGTTTTTTTCGGCCTCTTTAATTTCATTACTAATTGGAATGTTTTGGGTCAACCTTTTACAGCCTGGTGTAGGTTTAAATTTATCTGATGTAGATTTAACTTCAGCGGCCGAAGTTACTGGTCATACCCAAAGTTTTTCTGCACTAAACTTTATTGAACACATTTTTCCAAAAAGTATTTTTGAAGCAATGGCTAATAACGAAATTCTTCAAATTGTTATTTTTTCCATCTTTTTTGGATTGGCGGCAGCTTCTATTGGAAGTTATGTAAAACCAGTAATTAATGCATTGGATAAAACATCACACATTATTCTTAAAATGGTGAATTATGTTATGAAATTTGCTCCTCTTGGTGTTTTTGGAGCAATAGCAGGCGTTTTTGCCATAAAAGACTTGAATGATTTGGTTATTACCTATCTGAAATTTTTTAGTTCATTTTTAGTAGGTATTGGATCATTATGGGTTTTTCTTTTGGCAGTAGGGCTTCTATTTCTTGGAAAAAGATTGAAAACTTTATTGAATCATATCATGAGTCCATTGATAATTGCTTTTGGCACTACAAGTAGTGAAGCTGTTTTTCCTAAACTTACTGAAGAGTTAGAACGTTTTGGGGTTAAAGACAAGATTGTTTCATTTATGTTGCCGTTGGGTTATTCTTTCAATTTAGACGGCAGTATGATGTATATGACTTTTGCTAGTATTTTTATTGCACAAGCTTACGGAATACATATGGATGTTGGAACGCAAATGACGATGCTTTTAGTATTAATGCTTACCAGTAAAGGAATTGCTGGCGTTCCTAGAGCAAGTTTAGTAGTTGTGGCGGCAACTTGTGGGATGTTTGATATTCCAATTGAAGGAATTGCTTTGATTCTTCCAATTGATCATTTTTGTGATATGTTTCGCAGTGCAACAAATGTATTAGGAAATGCTTTGGCCACATCGGTTGTTGGAAAATGGGAAGGTGAGGGAGAAACTCAGTATCCATAGTTATAAATGTTTAAGTTGTTTGTAACTAACTCTCATCAAATTAGCTGAAATCAAACTAAAAAAAAATTAATATAACAAATAATTAAAAGCTAAATATTTGATGAAAAGAAAGTTACTAATAAAAAAAAACACACTTTTAAGTTTTAGTTAAAAGTGTGTTTTTTTTTTATAAAATACTGCGAATAATTAAAAAAATTAATACCAGCGTTTTTTGTTTTGTTTGGAAACCTCAGATTTTCTTGATTTATGAGCACCGCCACTTCGGTTTGAATTTTTTTGTGCTCCAGCGGGAGCTGTTTGAGGACTTCCAGAATGCCAAGGATAAGGATGATCACTTACTATTTTTACATCTACTTTTATCAATTTCTGAATGTCTTTCCAATATTGATGTTCGTCTTTGCTACAAAAAGAAATAGCAATGCCTTCATTTCCGGCACGACCAGTTCTCCCAATTCGATGAACATATGTTTCTGGAATATTAGGTAAATCAAAATTGATTACAAATGGTAATTGATCAATGTCAATACCACGAGCTGCAATATCTGTAGCTACTAAAACACCAACTTCCTTCATTTTAAAAGCATCTAAAACGCGTTGTCTTGCATTTTGTGACTTGTCTCCGTGGATTGCTTCTGCGGCAATGTCGTTTTTTCGCAAAGCTTTTACAACATTATCGGCACCGTGCTTGGTTCTGGAAAAAACCAATACATCGGATAAATTTTGATTTTTTATCAAATGATACAACAAGTTTCTTTTCTCGGTTTTTTCGACAAAATAAACATGTTGTTCTACATTTTCGGCAGTAGATGAAACGGGCGAAACTTCAACTTTTGCTGGATCTTTTAAGAACATTTCGGCTAATTCCCGAATAGCAATAGGCATTGTTGCTGAAAACAATAAAGTTTGTCTGTTTTTTGGCGTAAGCTTTACAATTTTTTTCACGTCATTTATAAATCCCATATCGAGCATTTGATCAGCTTCATCGAGTACCAATGAGTGCAAATGATCTAAATCAATAAACCCTTGTTTGTGCAAATCGAGTAATCTTCCCGGAGTTGCTACAAGAACATCTACTCCTTTTCGAAGTGCATCTACCTGTGGAACTTGAGAAACACCTCCGAAAATGGTAAGTTGTGTTAAGTTGGTATATTTTCCATAAGTGTCAAAACTTTGTCCAATTTGAACTGCTAATTCTCTAGTGGGTGTTACAATTAAGGCGCGAATTTCTTTGGATTTTTTTGATGAACCTACGATTCGGTGTAATTGATGAATGATTGGAATGGCAAAAGCTGCTGTTTTTCCTGTTCCTGTTTGTGCACAACCTATCATGTCTTTTCCTGATAATACTAACGGAATAGATTGTTCTTGAATAGGAGTGGGGTTTGTATAGCCTTCTTCAAATACAGCTCTTTGTATACTTTTTGAAAGTGATAAATCTTCGAATAACATTTTTTTTGTATTAAATATCTTGTAATAAGTACATAGATAGTTAGGCAAAGATAGCTTTATTATATTTGATGAATCAAAAAAAAGAATTTTAGAATTCTACTAAAGGAATGCTGTTGTTCGATTTAACGAAATCTGTAACTAAATAACCAATTAGTTTTCCAATTAAATGACTGCTTTTTTCTTCTGATAAATCTGGGGCACCTTCGCAAATATGCAAATAAGAGGCATTTTTATTTTTAGCAAAATAGGAAACAAATTGTCTAAGTTCTTCAATAGAAAAACCACTTAATGTCATGGCACTGCTGGCAATATTTGGAATTGCATCAAGATCAATTTCAATCCCGTAGCTGTCATTTTTAATAAATCCCATTGCTTGGATAATTTCTTGATTAAAATCTTTTTCTTTGCGAATTTTAATGCAATCATACGTATTAAAGCGAACCCTATCATTCGTTTTTTTAATGATGTCCAAAACACTTTTTGAAGTATAATTTTCATGCAAGCCAAAAATGAAGTATTTTTTTAAAAACCCTTCTTCATAAGCATAAGAAAATCCATTTCCGCTGTGTCTTCCCTCAAGAATTCTAAAATCGGAATGGGCATCAAAATTGATAGCATTTATAGATTTTCCTTTGGCAAGCGCTGTTCCTTTAATATTACCGTAAGAATTATTATGACCACCACCAATAATTATTGGTATTTTTCCAGATTTAACAATGTTAAAAATAATGTGGGAAACTTCTTTGTCAATTTTTTCTACGAGTTTACTCAATTTAGATCGATCATTAGCATTGTGAAAATCTAAATGTTTCACCGCTTTCATATCTTCGCACACATCAAGTTTTCCCAAAATAAGGATATGGTACCCTTTGCAAAATCTATTGTGTTGAATGTTGGCAATACTTTGTATGGCGCTATCCCAAGCTGATGCAGTTCCGGGTTTGCCATAGTTAGCTCTAACGCCAATATCTTCTGGTATTCCAAACAATACATATTTTGCATCAGAAGTTTTAAGGAATGATAAAGCATCAGTTCCTTTTGGTATAGTTAGCATTTTTTCTCCAAATTTTATTTCACCACTTCTGTGGTTTGTAATCTTTGCTAGATCATTGCTTGTAAATGGGATAAGTTTTTCCATAAAAATATAATGCTCAAATATAATATAATTGTTGATAATTCTTTATTAGGTCATATTATTTTATTAGATTTGTTAAAATTTAAAACAAAAATGGAAGATCAACAAAACAATTCAAGCTCAAGATTAAAGGTAATTATTATAGTATTAGCAATTCTATTAGTAGGAAGTTTAATTTGCATTTTTAAGATGACCTCGGATGCAAAAGCTGTACAAACAGAATTAACAAAAACTGTTAGTGAAAAAGACTTGGTAATGAAAGACTTACAAGATTTAAAAACTACTTACGATGCCGCAATTGCAGAAAACACTTCAATGTCTGAAGAACTAATTACAGAAAGAGACAAAGTCGTTACTTTAATGGAAAACTTAAGAAAGTCTAAAGGCGATGTAGCTTCATTAGCAAAATACAAAACTCAATATCTTAAATTAGAAAACGATATGAAGGGTTTATTAGCTGAAAATGAAGGGTTAAAAAAACAAAATACAGTTTTAACAACACAACGTGATAGCACTGTGGTTGTATTGGGTAAATCAAAAAAATACAACGAAGTATTATTAGGTCAAAATGAAGAACTATCTAAAACAGTCGAAAAAGGTTCTAAATTATCTGTTTTGAATATGAAAACTTCAGCTTATAAAGTGAGAAACTCAGGAAAACAGGTAGAAACTGAAAAAGCGGGTAGAGCAGATGTTCTAAAAATTAGTTTTACAATTGCCGAAAATCAAATTGCAAAATCGGGTGACAAATCTTATTATGTACAAGTAATAGATAGCAAAAACAATGTTCTTGGAGATAAAAAAACGGAAACTTTTGATGATAAAACATTAACATACAGTTTTATATCCAATGTGAAATATGAAAATAAAACCGTAAATGTTTCTGAAGATTTACCAGGTAAAGATTTTGCAAAAGGAACGTATTTTGTGAATGTTTTCGACAAAAACGAATTGGTTTCTAAAACTAGTTTTACATTGAAATAAAATAGTAAAGTTTAATAAAAAAAAGAGGGGCATAATGCTCCTCTTTTTTTATGCAATAACTTCACCTTCAATAAATACAGTATCAATTAAATTACTTCCAAAAGCATATGGCAATTGATAATAGGAAGAAATAGGTTTCGTAATAATAAGATTCGCTTTTTTGCCAATAGTTATGCTTCCGTGGGTTTCTGAAATTCCCATTGCATAAGCTCCATTTATAGTAGCGGCGTTTATAACTTCTTCGGGAGTCATTTTCATTTTGATACAAGCCGTCGAAATCACAAAATTCATATTTCCTGAGGGAGTTGAACCGGGATTAAAATCGGTTGCTAGTGCCAATGGTAATCCCGCAGACATCATTTCTCTTGCTGGAGTATAAGGAATTTCTAAAAAATAGGAGCAAGATGGTAAAGCAACCGGCATTGTTTCGGTGTTTTTCAGAGCTTCTATGTCTTCAGGTTTCATTACTTCTAGATGATCTACCGAAAGTGCGTTGTGTTTAATCCCAGCTTGAATTCCGCCAATAGAATTAAATTGATTCACGTGGATTTTTGGTTTTAAACCAAATTGAATTCCCGCTTTCATAATTTGTTCCGTTTCTAAAACCGTGAAATAACCTGTTTCACAAAAAACATCTATAAATTGGGCTAGTTTATTCTTGGCGATTTCCGGTAGCATTTTATCAATAATCAAATCAATATATCCTTTTCTATTTTCCTTAAATTCTTGAGGAATGGCGTGAGCACCAAGAAAAGTCGCTTTTATGGTTATTGAATAATCCTTTGATAATTTTTTGATTACTCGAAGTATTTTCAGTTCACCCTCAAGGGTAAGTCCATAACCCGATTTTATTTCGACAGCACCTGTTCCCAGCCTCATTATTTCTTCAAGACGAACTTTTGATTGGTTATAAAGTTCTTCTTCGTTGGTTTCGTTGAGTTTTTGTGCCGAATTTAGAATTCCACCACCACGATTGGCAATTTCTTCATACGAAAGTCCATTGATTCTATCTACAAATTCTTGTTCTCGATTGCCTGCGTAAACAATATGGGTATGACTGTCGCACCAAGCGGGCAAAACCATTTTTCCATCAACATCAATACATTTTTCTGGATTTAAATCCTCTGGTAAATTTTCCATTGAACCATAATCAGCAATAAGACCATTTTGAATGACCAAATAGGCATTTTTAATCGTGGGGAGAATGGCCATTTCAGCACCAGAAATTTTCAAAATTGAACTTTTCCGAACTTGAAGTAGTTCCTTGATGTTGATGATTAGTGTTTTCATTTAGTATGAAATTATTCCGAAACCTTGATTTCGAACATTTTATTCCAATTTTTTCCGGTAACAAAAATAGTTTTTGTTTTCGGGTTGTAGGCGATGCCGTTTAAAGAATCGTCTGGTTTGGCTTTTGTTAATTTTCGCAAACCTGACATATCCAAAACTCCTTCAACTGAACCATTTTCTGGATTTACAACGGCTATAGCATCTTTTGTCCAAACATTAGTATAGATTTTTCCGTTAATCCATTCTAATTCATTGATGGCTTTTATTTTTGAATTCCCAGAATAAACATTGATGTAATCAATCATTTTTTGTGTTTCAGGATCCATTCTCCAAATTTTCTCGGTTTTGTCGGTTTGATAAATGTATTTCCCGTCATTGGTCATTCCCCATCCTTCAATATCTTTATCGTAAGCAAAGGTTTTTTCTAACTTCCAGGTATCGGCATTGTAGATAAAACCAGTTTTTTCTTGATAGGTCAATTGATATATTTTGCCATTCAAAATCGTAATTCCTTCACCAAAATATTTTGAATCTAAATCGACTTGTTTGTATACCCTTCCTGTTTTATAATCATATTTTCTCAAATAGGAAGCTCCGTTTTGCCCTGTACTTTCATACAAAGTATCCTTGTAAAACTCCAAACCTTCGGTAAAAGATGCCGTATCGTGTGGATAAGTATTTACAATCGTATATTTTAGTGACTTAGGTTGTACATTCGAAACCAACTCAATTCTTGCTGTGGCTTCGGAGTTTTCGCCATCAAAATACACTCGTGCTTTTAGATATTGATAGCCTAATTTTTCATCTTTTAGCTGGAAAGAAAGTTTTTCAGAACCTTTTATGAAACCAATATTTTTATCATTCACAAAGTAAGCGATACTATCGATCTCTTTCGAATTAGGGTTTAAAACCCCTAATTCTATTGTATCTTGAGACACATAATGTTCCTTGAAATTAGAATTATCGAATGTAAATAAAGTATTTTCTCCTTTTTTGGCACCTCCACAATTAGCCAAAGTGATTCCTAATAAAATGATAAATAGGAAGTTATAATTTTTCATAAATTAAAATTTTGATGATGCAATATACAACGATATTTTATAGGCGCAAAGCTCTTGTAAAAATATAAAATAGATTGTATATTTGCACCGGCAAGTCCTACACGACCAGCTCCTGCAAAATCCCCCAGGATGGGAACATAGCAAGGGTACGTGGTTGAGCGGTGCGATGTAGGTCGCTTGCCATTTTTTTTATTTTACAAAAAAGTAGTCTTCCTTTGGGAAGATTTTTTTATTTTTGGCCATATTTAAATATCCTAAATCAAAATGAGCAAAGTAGTTTTAATCACAGGCGGTTCTTCGGGAATAGGGAAATCTATTGGCGAATTTTTGCATCACAAAGGGTTCATTGTTTATGGAACCAGTCGGAATCCAGAGCGAGTTTTAAATTCTGTTTTTCCATTGGTCGCTTTAGATGTTCGAAATACCGAAACGATTGTTGCGGCTGTTGCCAAAATAATTGCCACATCAGGGAGATTGGATATTGTCATCAACAACGCTGGTATTGGAATCACTGGGCCTTTGGAAGAAATTCCAGCCGATGAAATAAAGAACAATTTCGAAACCAATTTCTTTGGACCAATCGAAGTGATAAAAGCAGCTTTGCCACAAATGCGTTCACAAAAATTAGGTTTAATAATCAACATAACTTCTATCGCGGGTTATATGGGTTTGCCGTATCGCAGCGTTTACTCGGCTTCAAAAGGAGCCTTGGAATTAATCACGGAAGCTTTGCGAATGGAAGTGAAATCGTTTGGGATTCAGATTACGAACGTTGCTCCGGGAGATTTTGCTACTAATATTGCTTCAGGACGTTTTCACGCACCCTTAATTAAGGATTCGGCTTACGAAATTCCGTATGGAAATACATTAAAAATGATGGACGAACACGTGGATAGCGGCAGTAATCCTAATGAAATGGCGGAGGCGGTTTATGAAATTATTCAAAATCCAAACCCTAAAATTCATTATAAAGTGGGTGCTTTTATGCAGAAATTCTCGATTGTTCTTAAACGAATTCTACCTGATAAAGTATATGAAAAAATGCTAATGAATCATTATAAGTTGTAAATTTGCACCGAATTTTAAACATACAATTAAACAAAACTATATATGAAATTTTTTATTGACACAGCTAATTTAGCCCAAATTAAGGAAGTACAAGCTCTTGGAGTTTTGGACGGCGTTACTACAAATCCATCATTGATGGCTAAAGAAGGAATCACCGGAAAAAACAGCATTTTGAAACATTATGTTGATATTTGCAATCTTGTGAATGGTGACGTGAGTGCCGAAGTAAATGCACTTGATTTTGACGGAATGATCAGAGAAGGGGAAGAACTAGCAGATTTACACGAGCAAATTGTGGTAAAATTGCCAATGACAAAAGAAGGTGTTATGGCTGCTAAATATTTTTCGGATAAAGGAATTAAAACCAATGTTACTTTAGTTTTTTCGGCTGGACAAGCTTTATTGGCTGCCAAAGCTGGTGCCACTTATGTTTCGCCTTTTATTGGTCGTTTAGACGATGTTTCGACTGATGGTTTGGCTTTGATTGAAGAAATCAGATTGATTTATGATAACTACGGTTACGAAACACAAATTCTTGCTGCTTCGGTTCGACACACCATGCACATTGTAAATTGTGCCAAGATTGGTGCCGATGTGATGACAGGACCACTTTCTGCCATTTACGGTTTATTGAAACACCCATTGACCGATATTGGATTAGCACAATTTGTAGCCGATTTCGAAAAAGGAAATAAATAGAAAAGTGTTCAATGATCAGTTTCATCAGTGAGCAGTAAAATATAAAAAAGTCGGATTTCTAATTGAAATGCGACTTTTTTAATAAATATAATTCAGATCAAGAGTCTGAATATTTTTTAGTGACCTCCACTAATTTTTTTGTCAAAATCGATGCCTTGATTTCTTAAAATTTCACTTACTTTCCATGCATAAAATGCCAAATAAGCAAAACATAAAACCCCAACAATATAGCTGTTTTGTATTCCTATATTTTCGGAAACAGTTCCTTGCAACCAACTTACAATTCCACCACCCATAATCATCATAATCAAGAAACTACTTCCTTGACTGGTGTGTTTTCCTAATCCGCTAATAGCCAAAGTAAAGATACAAGGCCAAAGCGTACTACAAAACAAACCAACGCTTGTGAAAGCATAAACACTAATCATTCCTGTTGTTGCCATTCCTGTAAAAAGTGATACGATTCCCAACGCAGAAAATATAAGCAACATTCTGGCAGGATTTCCTTTACTTGCCATATCGGCAGCTATTAATACTAAAATTATTAATCCGTATACGTAGAAAGGGGTTAAATCGTGTTTTGCAATAGCATTAACAAGCAAGAAAACACCAAACGCTAAGTATGGAGCTAAGAAACGCAACACTTTCTGTGTAGTCATATTATCTGTAAAAGCTTCAACCGCTCCAGTCCAACGACCAATCATTAAACTCGCCCAATACAAAGAGATGTAAGGTGCAATATCTCCAATACCAAAACCTAATTTACTTTCCATATAAGCGGGCAAATTACTTGCAGTAGATACTTCGACACCTACATATAGAAAAATGGCTATCATTCCCATTACTAATTGAGGATATTGTAATGCCGAACTTTTTAAAGAATTAGTTTCTTCTACTGATTCATCTATCGTTTCAGGATGTTCTGGTAGTGAGGAAAATTTCAATAAAACGGCTACAAGTAAAAAAGCTAATCCCAATATTAAATATGGAATTTTAACACTTTCGATGCTCATTTCCGTATTTCCTCCAGTAGCTGCTGCACCAAAAATAGCAAAACTTACAATTAGTGGTCCAATAGTTGTTCCAAGATTATTGATTCCCCCGGCCAATGTCAATCTTTGAGAACCTGTTTTAATTGGCCCCAACGCAATTGCTAATGGATTGGCAACCGTTTGCTGCAATGAAAATCCTAAACCAACGATGAATAATCCCGCCAACATTAAAGGATAAGATCCAGTATTTGCAGCTGGGTAAAACAATAAAGTTCCAAGAGCAGAAATTACTAATCCTAATGCAAGTCCGTTTTTATATCCAATTTTATTAACTAAATCTTTTCCCATCAACATTGAGATTCCCATATATATCAAGGACCCCACAGTATAAGAAATATAGAATGCAATTGACACAAACTGGCTTTGACCTTGAGTTAAATCAAATGCTTTTTTAAATACGGGAATTAAAATGTCGTTACTGGCAGCAACAAATCCCCAAAAAAAGAAGACGGTTACTAAGGGGATAAATTGTCCCCATTTGGTTTTTAAATTTTCTGAATTCATAATTGTAAATTGGTTAATGGTTAATTAAAATAGAAATGTAAAGCGGTAAATGTATTCCTAAAGTGAATTAAAAAAAAATAAATTAGAACAAATATTGTTAAATATTTAATCAATAACATTTATTAAAAAAGGTGCTTCTTTATAAATTATTTTTCAGCAAAATGGATTGTGTTATAAACAAACATTCATTATTTATTCTTGATTTTCAAACAGGGAACCAATGTCCTTGACATGGCGTTTATTTTTTTGTACTTTTGCAAAAATTTTTTATAATACTATTTATGTTATCAATTAATAATTTATCAGTTCAGTTTGGCAAACGAATTTTATTCGACGAAGTAAATACCGTCTTTACGCATGGCAACATATACGGAGTTATCGGGGCAAATGGCGCTGGAAAATCTACCTTTTTAAAAATAATTGCCGGTGATATGGATCCTACTTCGGGACATATTCACTTGGAACCTGGAAAACGGATGTCGGTTTTGAATCAAAATCACAATATGTTCGACGAACATACTGTTCTTGAAACCGTAATGATGGGCAATAAAGTATTGTACAAAATTAAAACCGAAATGGATGCGCTTTATTTGGATTATTCTGATGAAAATGCGGATAGAATAGGAGAATTGCAAGTGCAATTTGAAGAATTAAACGGGTGGAATGCAGAGTCAGATGCGGCTTCCATGCTATCTAATCTTGGAATAACCGAAGAACATCATTATACTTTAATGGGCGATTTGGAAGGGAAAATAAAAGTGAGAGTCCTTTTAGCACAAGCCCTTTTTGGAAATCCAGATTTATTGATTATGGACGAGCCAACGAATGACCTGGATTTTGAAACCATTGCTTGGTTAGAAAATTTCTTGGCCAATTATGAAAATACCGTAATCGTGGTTTCTCACGATAGACACTTTCTAGATGCAGTTTGTACCCATATTTCGGATATTGATTTCAGCAAGATAAACCACTATTCAGGAAACTATACTTTCTGGTATGAATCCAGTCAATTAGCTGCCAAACAACGGGCTCAACAAAACAAGAAAGCCGAAGAAAAGAAACAAGAACTAGAAGAATTTATCCGTCGATTTAGTGCGAATGTGGCCAAATCAAAACAAGCTACTTCTCGTAAAAAGATGATTTCTAAATTAAATATTTCCGAGATAAAACCATCAAGCCGTCGTTATCCAGCGATTATTTTTGATCAAGAGCGAGAAGCTGGAGACCAAATATTAAATGTGCAAAACTTGAGCGCTTCTGTTGAAGGTGACATTTTATTTAAAGGAGTCGATTTGAACATGGCCAAAGGCGATAAAATTGTTTTATTTTCTAAGGATTCTAGAGCCACAACCGCTTTCTATGAAATTCTGAATGGAAATAAAAAATCGGATTCAGGCACTTTAGATTGGGGAGTTACCACAATTCAGGCGTATTTACCTTTAGAAAACCACTCTTTCTTTGAAAGTGATGATTCATTGGTAGATTGGTTGCGTCAATGGGTAAAAACGGAAGAAGAACGTGACGAAGTAAATATTCGTAGTTTCTTGGGAAAAATGATTTTCTCTGGAGAAGAAGCTTTAAAAACTTGTCGGGTTTTGTCTGGTGGAGAAAAAGTAAGATGTATGTTGTCTCGAATGATGATGCAGCGTGCCAATGTTTTAATGCTTGATGAACCGACGAATCACTTGGATTTAGAGTCGATTACGGCATTTAATAATTCCCTTAAAAACTTCAAAGGCTCCGTAATCTTCACCACTCACGATCACGAGTTTTCGCAAACTGTAGCTAATCGAGTTATCGAATTGACACCAAATGGAGCTATTGATCGCTATATGACATTCGACGATTATCTTGATGATGAAAAAGTTCAGGAATTGAGAACGAAGATGTATTCGTGAAAAATTTAAACCGTCCCGATTCATCAGGACGGTTTTTTTTTATAAAAAGTAAATTATAGAATGACAAAAAATAGTATCTTTACACCCCAAACAACACTTCATTATGAGTCAAAAAGTATTGCTCACTTCAAAGGAAGTCAATATCATTCTGCACCGTTTGGCCTGTCAGTTAATCGAAAAACATCTTGATTTTTCGAATACAATTTTGATTGGAATCCAACCTCGCGGCACTTTCTTAGCAGAGCGATTAAAAGAGTTGTTGGAAAAAGAATATCATATTTCGAAAATTGCCTTGGGATATTTAGACATCACTTTCTTTAGAGATGATTTCCGTAGAAATAGCAAACCATTGGAAGCAAACAAGACCCAAATAGATTTTATAGTTGAAAACAAAAAAGTTGTTTTCATAGACGATGTTTTATATACAGGAAGAAGCATTCGATCCGCATTAACAGCCATCCAGTCCTTTGGAAGACCATCAGAAATTGAATTATTGGTACTGATTGACCGTCGTTTTAGCCGTCATTTGCCTATTCAACCTGATTATCGAGGTCGCCAGGTCGATGCTATTGGCGATGAGAAAGTAAAAGTATGTTGGACGGAACAAGACGGTGAAGATGCCGTTTATTTAATAAATAAATAAGAGTAAAATGAGCGAGTTAAGTGTAAATCATTTATTAGGAATAAAATATATCAACAAGAAAGATATTGACCTTATTTTTGAAACCGCAGATCATTTTAAAGAAGTCATCAACCGCCCCATTAAAAAAGTACCCTCACTTAGAGATATTACAATTGCTAACATATTTTTCGAAAATAGTACCAGAACAAAACTTTCATTTGAATTAGCCCAGAAACGTTTGTCGGCTGATGTGATTAGCTTTTCGGCTGCACAATCATCGGTTAAAAAAGGAGAAACACTGATTGACACCGTAAACAATATCCTTTCCATGAAGGTAGATATGGTGGTGATGCGACACTCCAATCCAGGCGCAACTCATTTCTTGTCGCAAAACGTTAAAGCAAGCATAATAAATGCAGGTGATGGATCGCACGAACACCCAACACAAGCTTTATTAGACAGTTATTCTATTCGAGAAAAACTAGGTGATGTAGCAGGCAAAAAAGTGGTAATCGTAGGAGATATTCTGCATTCACGAGTAGCTCTTTCTAATATTTATGCTTTGCAAATGCAAGGAGCAGAAGTTAAAGTTTGTGGACCAAAAACGCTCATACCAAGACACATTGAATCACTTGGAGTTAAAATTGAATCTAACCTACGTAAAGCTTTAGAATGGTGTGATGTAGCGAATATGCTACGCGTTCAAAATGAAAGAATGGACGTGAATTTTTTTCCTTCAACACGCGAATATTCACAGCAATATGGACTAGACAAAACATTGCTAGATTCACTTAGCAAAGAAATAATAATTATGCACCCGGGACCAATAAATCGTGGTGTCGAAATCACATCAGATGTTGCAGATTCGAAACAATCTGTGATTTTGAATCAAGTAGAAAATGGGGTTGCGATTCGAATGGCAGTAATTTATTTATTGGCTTCAAAAATTCAGTAAGCATTCTAATGCTCGAATTTGCTAAAAACTAAAATTTTCTTGTAAATTAGCAGTGCTTTAATTTTCAATACAATGAAAGTAGTTCAAAAAGGACATACAACGTGTATAAAAGACACACAAGGTGATTTAGTTTCATTTCTGATGAAAGTTACTCATGAGTATAAATCTTTCGAAAAACATAATATTATAATAGATATTAGAATGTATAAAAACCTTTCTGTAAAAGATATTAATAGTTTTTTGCCACTTTCGAAAATTCATAAAAAAGCTAAAAATTCATTTGTTATGGTCACTTCAGATCTTGATCATAATGCAGTTTCTGACAAACTAGCCGTCGTTCGATCATTAATTGAAGCTAACGACATAATTGAAATGGAGGAAATAGAACGAGATTTAGGTTTTTAAATAGCTTCTGAATTCGTTTAATCGAAAAGCATAAGGTCATAACAAATAACCAAACAATCGATAAACCGCTTATACTTTAAATTTGAATCTAACCATCCTAGGCTGTTATGCAGCAACTCCAAGAACTTTTACCAATCCAACTTCACAGGTTTTAGAAATCAAGAACCAACTGTTTTTAATCGACTGCGGAGAAGGAACTCAAGTACAGTTACGCAAAAATAAAATCAGGTTTTCGAGAATAAATCATATTTTTATTTCACATTTACACGGTGATCATTTATATGGTTTGGTAGGTTTGGTTTCTACATTTATGCTATTGAATCGCGCAACCGATTTACATATTTATGGTCCAAAAGGAATCAAGGAAATCATTAATCTTCAATTGAGATTATCAAATTCCTGGCCTAATTATGGTTTGTTTTTTCATGAATTAGAATCTAAAGAAAGTGAAATTATTTTTGAAGATGAAAAGGTAATTGTCAAAACAATCCCTTTAAAACATAGAATTTACACCAATGGATTTTTATTTCAAGAAAAAAAAGGAGTGAGAAAGTTAGATTTGAATGCAGTTCAAAACTACGAAATTGACAAATGTTATTACCAAAAAATAAAGAATGGAAAAGACATTACATTAGAGGACGGTAGGATTATTGAAAACCATAAATTGACATTTGACCCAATTCCTCCAATGAGTTATGCATTTTGTTCGGATACGGCTTATGACGAGAGTATTGTTCCAATAATAAACAAGGTTGATATTTTGTATCACGAATCCACTTTTCTGGATTCAGAAGAAGAATTAGCAAAAAAAACATTGCATTCCACAGCAAAAGAAGCGGCGACAATTGCTTTGAAAGCCAATGTAAAACAATTAATTTTAGGACATTATTCTACTCGATACGATAGTATTGAACTTTTTAAAGAGCAAGCAGAAACTATTTTTTCTAACATTCTTTTAGCAGACGATGGAAGAAGTTTTGAGTTTTAAACTAAAATAGATGTTTTTAAGAAGTAGTTTTTATTTTAAAACATAGTAATTTTACATCCAAATAAATTTATCCAAGTGAAAGATATAGGAAATTACAGAAAATCTTATGAAAAAAGCGAACTTTTGGAAAGTAATATTCCAGAAGATCCAATCAATTTATTCAACAGATGGTTTCACGAAGTGGAGGATTTTGGAGGAGTAGATGAAGTTAATGCAATGACGGTTTCGACAATTGGCTTAGACGGTTTCCCAAAATCACGTGTATTGCTTATGAAACAATATACTTTTGAGGGTTTTATTTTTTATACCAATTACAACTCTGAAAAAGGCAAAGCCATTGCTAATAATCCCAATATTTGTCTTTCCTTTTTTTGGCATTCACTCGAGCGCCAAGTAATTATCAAAGGAATAGCTGAGAAAACTTCAGAGAATATTTCAGATGGTTATTTTGAATCCCGCCCAACGGGAAGTAAGTTAGGAGCTATAGTTTCAAATCAAAGTGAAATTATTCCTTCCAGAACTATTTTGGAAGAAAACTTAATCCAGTTAGAAAAAGATTTTGAAGGCGCAGCAATTCCTAGACCAAAACATTGGGGAGGTTTTTTTGTTCGTCCTGTAGAAGTTGAATTTTGGCAAGGAAGACCTAATAGATTACATGACAGAATACGCTATCATTTACAAGAAGACTTCTCTTGGAAGATTGATAGATTAGCTCCTTAATAATATTTTTACCATTTTATAGAAACCATACAGGTTCTGGCTTAATTATAATTACCATTTCTTAAAATATCATTGAAGTTTAAAAATTTATAAATGGCCTTCTTCTAGAAGGCCATTTTTTTTACCAGTAAATAATTCGTAAAGAGATAACTCCTTATTTTTATGTTTCGTCATTAAATGGAGAAGCGTTGCGGGTATGATGATATTAAATATTGAGCAAATAACATCAAAATAGTTAAAGTTATTTTTAATACAAAAAACAGGTCGCAATATTTGATTCTAAGTGAAGTCATTTTAACCATAAATTAAAGGTTTTTATTATCTTTGAGATTAAAATAAAACTATCGGTTTACTGAAACTTTACCAATAGAAAATAAAAAGGCAAACTATGGATTTAAACAAACTAAAAGGGCAACTACAAACTGAAGTGGATACCGCTTTTTTGTACAATAGCATTGCAGCCATCCAATCAGACGAAAATTTAAGCCGAGTTTTAGAAAGTTTAGCCCAAATAGAAAATGGTCACGCCAAGCATATGCTTGATAAAGTTCATGAATTTGAACCTAATTATGTAATGCCTAAAGCTTCCTCGAGAGCTAAATTTCAATTAAAATTGGGAAAATTATTTGGTTATAGCTCTATCATTAGCAGTTTATCTAATATTGAAAAACAATTTGCTTTAAATGCCATAAAAAATAAGATTGAAATAGGGGAGAAACCTAGTGGTTTCGAACACAATCACCTCAATATCATTGAGGCAGTAAATAACAATAAAGCACTAAATGTTTCGGGAGGATTATTATCTAAATTCGAAAGTCGGCATAAATCCGTGGGGGGAAATGCGCTCCGTGCTGCAGTTTTAGGCTCAAATGATGGATTAGTATCTAATATGAGTTTAGTAATGGGGGTTGCCGGTGCGGCAGTTTCTAACAACACTATTTTATTAACGGGAATTGCTGGGCTTATGGCTGGAGCAATATCTATGGCTTTGGGCGAATGGCTTTCAGTACAAAGCTCTAGAGAATTAAACCAACGCCAAATAGATTTGGAAACCGAAGAACTTGAAGCTTCTCCCGAAGAAGAAAAAAAGGAATTGGTTTTGCTTTATCAAGCTAAAGGAATGAATGTTGAAGAAGCCCGAAAATTAGCTGACAAAGCTTTCGAAAATCCTCAAACAGCTCTTGACGCCATTATCACTGAAGAATTGGGAATTGATAAGGAAGAGTTAGGAGGTTCCGCCTGGGAAGCAGCCATTGCCTCTTTTGTCCTTTTTGCCATTGGGGCGATTATTCCTTTATATCCTTTTATGATTTTAGATGGTAGGAATGCCATTTTATTAAGCATTGGGAGCAGTGTCATAGGGCTTTTTGGCATTGGAGCCGCCATTACATTATTAACAGGGAAATCAATTGTGTTTTCAGGGCTCAGACAAGTTGCTTTTGGTCTAACGGCTGCAGCAGTTACATATGGAATAGGAACTATAATAGGGGTTTCATTAGTGGTATAACATTCGCAACTAATTGATTTCATTTGAATTAACAAATTAAACTTTAAACATAATAATTATGAACGACGCACATTTACACTTGGCAGTAAACCATTTTCCAATTATCGGAACAATTCTTGGGTTAGGAATTTTGTTTTCAGGAATGATTTTAAAAAACAATTCGGTAATAAATACCGCTTATGCATTATTTATTGTGTCAGCAATTTTTGCGGCATTTAGTATGGGAACCGGAGAAGGAGCAGAGGAAGCTGTAGAAGATATGGCAACAGTTGGAAAAAAAGTTATCCACGAACATGAAGAAATGGCAGAGAAACTGGCAATCCTTTTATATGTTTTGGCAGTAATTTCTATCGGAGGAATTTATTTAAATATTAAAAATCACGCTAAAGCAAAATTAGTTTCTTACGCAGCTCTTCTTCTTGCTATTATTGGAGTTTTTTTAGCACAACAAACGGGAACTACAGGTGGTGAAGTACGTCATACCGAAATCAGGAACGATGCTGGGCAAACTGTTGGTGCTGAAAAAAATACAGATGAAGAAGATAATGATTAGTACAGATTTATTTTTTTAGCTAATAATTACACTATTTTTATTGGAATTATTGGCTATTTATTTAAAATACAATATATTTTTCTATTTATTATGGTGAACCACCCTTTGCGGAAATGGTATGGTAATGTTGTTCGAATTGAATAATTCAAATATTTTAATTCTCATTTCACTTTTGATATTTTCTACCCTAAAAACTTCTTCAGACCAAAAAATTATTGAAAAATCTAAAGAAGATTCTCCAAAATCAGTAAAACGTACAAAAGGTTCCGGTTTTTTTAGGATTCCTTTTTGTTTGTCAACAGCTGCTTTCAAAATTTTCATCACAAGTGTTACATCAGAAGAATAATCTACTCCTACATTCACTTCAAATCTTGATGAAATGGCACTGTGAGTCCAGTTTATCAACTGATTTCTTGTCAAGTCAGTATTGGGGAGAATAATATATTTGTCTTCTCTAGTTAAAACGGTTGTGGTTCTAATATTTATTTCCTGGACTTTGCAGACCATTCCGTTTATTTCAATTATGTCATCAACTTTAACAGTTGAATCTATTAAAATTATGATTCCAGACACAAAATCACTAAATAAATTCTGAAGCCCTAATCCAATACCAACAAGTAAAGCTGCAGAACCAGCCATTAAAACCGATAAATTGAAGCCAAGTATTTGGAGTCCTATAACAAACGAAAATACTAATATGAAGTATTTTATTAAACTATAAATAGAATATTTTTTAGCAAGATCAATTTTTGTAGTCTTGTAAATGGCTTTTCTAATGAGGTAAAGTACAAGAAAAACGGCAATTAAAAACACTAAAAACGTAAGCACTATTTCTATTTTTACGTCAAAATAGCCTATTTCAGAAAGTGTATTATTTAATATTTTTTTCATATTTTTTTAGTAAAAAAATTCGATAAATTAATTTTTTATATGAATTTACATAATTAATCTCACACCACCTAATTCCGACACTCTGTAGGAAAAACGATCTCCAGGGGAACTAATAAACATAAAGTTTTTGGGAATATTCCATTTATTAGATAATTTGTCTATGATTTCTGGTCCAAAAACACCCTCAATTTCAATGAATTCAATATTAATATCAGGATAAGCTCTGTCAAGAACTTTCAAATCTTTAATAAGAGCTTTATTAGATTCCCCATTTTTTTTGATGTTCACAATTTTTAATTTTTTAGTAGTTTCATTCCCTTGAACATATTGCATAACTTTATTCAAAATTGCAACATCATCACCCTTGGTAAAAAATACAAATTCTTGTGAATTAATTTTCAAGTTTAATTTTATTAGGTAACGATTACTAAATATTACCATTTTACGCATTGGTTTATAGAAATATTCTAAAGCATCAATTAGCAATTGTATGAGCATTGTTCGATTGAGCATAATGGCTATAAATACAAAAGAAGGAATTAGATAATCTATAAAGGTATAAAAGGAGTCTGTGTTGAGTTTAACATTACCTATAAACGCAGCGATTATAAAAATTACAGCCACAACAACCGATATTCCTCTTGCTTTTTCAGGACGAGGTAATTTTTTTCTTTTAAATTTTAATAGTAGATTTCCAATTCCAAATAAACCCATTACCGTCAAAAACGAAAAAGTATAAACTCCTGCTAATGCTTCGATATTTCCTTTAGTAACAAATAAAACCGAAATGCATAAAATTAGGAAGCTTACTATTATTCGATAATTAGAACCATTTTTGTTTTGTTTTAAAAAATAATTGGGCAGAATTCTATCCAATGTCATGCGGTTTAATAACCCTGAAACTCCAACAAAAGATGTTAAAACAGCTCCACATAATACTAATACAGCATCAACTGAAATCATAATTCCAAGCCAAGTTCCTCCGGTTGTTTGTCCTAAATAAGCCAAAAGAGATTCTTTATGTTCGCCAACTTCTGCCAAAGGAATGATACAAACTAATAATAACGCTAGAACTGGATTAAAAAAACTAACAATAGCCCACATATTACGCAATGTTTTTCTAAAAACACCTTGTTCTTGTTCTTCAACAAAGTTTGCCGAACTTTCGAAACCTGAAATCCCAAGCATCGCTGCCGAAAACCCTAAGAATAAAGCGGTTACAATACTTCCAGATTTAACAGGCATTTCCCAATTTATATGAAAAGTGTCGAGTCCATTAAATGCCAAAAACCATATGGAAGCAAAAACTAAGACGCTCAACGTAAATAAATGAATAATAAAAATAATTACGGCCACAAATGCAGATTCGCCAATACCTAAAATTGCCAATCCTGTAAAAGCAATCAAAACAATAATTGTGGCAATTGTAACATCGACTGAACTAAAAATACTGTGTAAATAATGCATCCCTTCTATTGACGAAATCACAGCTGTTGCCATATACGAAAGTACTGTTAGTGTGGCAGCCAATGATGCTAATCTTTTGGTAGAAGTGTTCAATAAAACATTGTAAGCCCCACCATTTAATGGAATTGCTCCAACAACCTCGCCATAAATTTTCCTAAATAAAAACAACACTAATGCGACAATTAATAATGATATCCATGCAAATTGTCCTGCATACATAATAGTTAATGCTGATACATAAAGACACGAAGAGCTGATATCATTTCCGCAAATTGCAGTGGCTTGTAGCTGGTTTAGTTTTTTGTGGACTTTTTTTTCCATTGTTTAATTCTAACGCTTTGATTATTAAATTGTAATTATTTTAAGGAAAATTATTTTTCCAAAAATGACCAAGTAACGAAATAAAATAGATTCGTAAACAGGAATCAATAATACAAAATAATTTTGATATTTTTCATTGAAATAAGAGAAGTTCTGAAGAAATAATATCAAAAAAATCATAATAATTCTACAAATTTAAACAACCTAATCATTAACCCAAGAGAATACATGCAAGACAAATCTATAATACTGTGATTTTCATTGTTATAGATATAATGATAATGGTTTAAAAAAAAATGCATCTGTAAATATTTTTAACAATTTGACTTCATTAAGTTAAATTAAAGATTGCTTAGTACATCTATTTTTAATTATATTTGCAATCAAATAAAGGATTACAAATAAATTATTATGCTATTAATTCAATTACATCATCATTTTCATTATTGCTCTCAAGCGATGTGTTAATGATATGTGTGTAAATCATCATATTTTAAAACCCGTTTGAGTACATCAAACGGGTTTTTTATTGCCTATTATGTTGTATTCAAACTAAATTGTAAACAACAATAAATTTCAAAAAATTTCAAATGAGTACTTTAAAAATTGCAATTCAAAAATCAGGACGTTTAAACGAAGAAAGCATTCAAATTCTAAAAGATTGTGGAATTTCTATCGATAATGGAAACGATCAACTCAAAGCCGAAGCTACAAATTTCCCATTGGAAGTTTTGTTCTTGCGCAACTCGGATATTCCCCAATATTTAATTGACGGGGTCGTAGATATCGCCATCGTTGGAGATAACCTTTTGGTCGAAAAAGGAAAAGATATAAAAATTGTCCAGAAGCTGGGGTTTTCTAAATGTAAAGTTTCAGTGGCTGTGCCAAAAACATTCAATTATAAATCATTAAAAGATCTTGATGGAATGCGTATTGCTACTTCGTATCCGAATACGGTAAATGATTATTTTGGATCATTTGGCTTGAAAGTAGATATTCACCAAATATCGGGCTCAGTCGAAATCGCACCAAATATTGGCCTTGCCGATGGTATTGTGGATATTGTTTCCAGCGGAAGTACATTATTCAAAAATAATTTGAAAGAAGTGGAAGTTATATTCAAGAGTGAAGCTGTTTTAGCGGTTTCTCCAAAAGTAACTCCAGAAGTTCAAACACTTATAGACACACTTCAATTTAGAATTCAAGCCGTTTTAAGAGCTAGAAAATCAAAATATATTTTGATGAACGTTCCCAATGATAAAATTGATGCTATTGGAAAAATATTACCGGTTTTGCGAAGTCTTACCGTTTTGCCATTAGCACAAGAAGGTTGGAGCAGTGTTCACTCGGTAATCGACAAAGACACTTTTTGGGATGTTATCGACCAATTAAAAGAAGCTGGAGCCGAAGGAATATTGGTTTGCTCAATCGAAAAAATGGTACTTTAATTTACGATATTAGAAGTTAGAAACACGATTTAAAATGTCATACCGAGCGCAGTCAAGGGACGAGGGGCTTTAAATAATAAAAAATAATGAACAAAATATTCAATCCAAAACCGGAAACTTGGTCCGAAATTTTAAAAAGACCAACTAAAACTATTGGCGATATTGAATTTACAGTAAAAGAAATTTTCAAGGAAGTTCAAAAGAAAGGTGATGTTGCGGTTGCAAAATACACTTCTCTGTTTGACGGTGTTAAATTTGAAAACATTGAAGTTTCAAAAACAGAAATAGATCAAGCAATTGAATCTGTTTCTTCCGAACTAAAGGATGCAATTCAACTGGCAAAATCAAATATAGAAAAATTTCATACCGCCCAGAAAACAGCCAAAGTTGTTGTAGAAACTATGGAAGGAGTAAATTGTTGGCAAGAAAAAAGACCTATTCAAAAGATTGGTTTATACATTCCTGGAGGAACGGCACCTTTGTTTTCTACAGTTTTGATGCTCGCCGTTCCTGCAAATATTGCCGGTTGCAATGAAATTGTATTGTGTTCACCACCTGATAAAAATGGAAATATCAATCCAGCAATTTTATATACTGCTCATTCATGCGGTGTAACCAAAATCTTGAAAGTAGGAGGAATCCAAGCCATTGCCGCTATGACTTTTGGAACGGAATCAATTCCAAAGGTGTATAAAATTTTTGGTCCAGGAAATCAGTTTGTGACCGTGGCAAAACAATTGGCAACCCAATTTGGCGTGGCAATCGATATGCCAGCCGGACCTTCAGAATTATTAATTGTGGGCGATGATGCTGCCGTTCCTGCTTTTATTGCTTCCGATTTATTGTCACAAGCCGAACACGGAACCGACAGTCAGGTAATTTTAGTTTCCACTTCGAAAATATTGATTGATGCTGTTGAAAGTGAAATTCATTCCCAAATAGAAGTGTTACCAAGAAAAGCCATTGCCGAAAAAGCCATTGCCAATTCGAAACTGATTTATGTCGAAAATGACGCTATCGCTTTAGAATTAATTAACGAATACGGCCCGGAGCACCTTATTATTTGTACAAAAGACGAAGATTTTTATGTAAATAACATTGGAAATGCAGGTTCAGTTTTCATTGGAAATTACACGCCGGAGAGTGCAGGAGATTATGCTTCGGGAACGAATCATACGCTGCCAACCAATGGTTATGCCAAGAATTATAGCGGTGTGAATCTAGATAGTTTTACCAAAGCGATGACTTTCCAGAAAATTTCTGAAAAAGGAATTCAAAATATAGGCAAAGCCATCGAAATCATGGCGGAAGCCGAAGGGTTGCAAGCACATAAAAACGCAGTTTTATTACGATTAAAAGCGATTAAAAATGGAAAATAGTTTCAATATAAATAATTTAGTTCGAGAAAACGTAAAGCAAATGAAGCCTTATTCATCAGCTCGCGATGAATTTGAGGATTTCAACACAGCCGATATGATTTTCTTGGATGCCAATGAAAATCCATTTAATAATGGCGTGAATCGGTATCCCGATCCGCAACAAAGTAATGTAAAATTGGTTTTGGCGAAGCAAAGAAACGTAAAACACAACCAAATTTTACTCGGAAACGGAAGCGATGAAGTGTTGGACTTATTGTTCCGCGCTTTTTGCGAACCAAAAGTCGACAATGTAATTACTTTGCCACCAACCTACGGAATGTATAGCGTTTTGGCAAATATCAATGCCGTTGAAAATAGGGAAGTCTTGCTTTCAATTGACTTTCAACCACAAGTCGAAAAGATTTTAAATACCGTTGATAAAAATACGAAAATCATCTTTTTATGTTCACCAAATAATCCAACTGCCAATTCATTTTCTGATGATAGTGTGGCATGTTTATTGAAAAATTTCAAAGGATTAGTCGTTATCGATGAAGCCTATATCGACTTTTCGAAAAAACAAAGCTGGATGAATGAATTGGATGAATATTCTAATTTGGTTATTACGCAAACCCTTTCAAAAGCGTATGGTTTGGCAGGAATTCGACTGGGAATTTGTTATGCTTCGGCTGAAATTATTTCGATTTTAAACAAGATAAAACCGCCTTACAACGTCAATAAATTGACGCAATTAAGAGCCTTGGAAAGATTAAGTGATCCAAAAAAAATTAAAATGGAAATTACTTCAATTATTGACCAAAGAACCGAATTACTTAAAGTTTTAGTTACTATTAAATTTGTCGAAAAAATCTACCCAACAGAAGCTAATTTTATTCTGATAAAAGTGGATGATGCCAATAAAAGATACAACGAATTAATAGCCAAAGGGATCGTTATTCGAAACAGAACGACCCAACCTTTATGTGAAAATACTTTGCGTTTGACAATAGGAACTGAAATAGAAAATATAAAATTAATTGAGGTATTAAATCAACTTTAAACCTTAAACTTTAAACTTTTTTAATGAAAAAAATACTTTTTATAGACCGAGACGGAACTATGGTTTTAGAACCAAATGATTATCAATTGGACAGTTTTGAAAAATTGGAATTCTATCCAAAAGTTTTTCAATATCTAGGAAAAATTGCTGTTGAATTAGATTTCGAATTGGTTATGGTGACCAATCAAGATGGCTTAGGAACCGATTCGCATCCGGAAGCTAACTTTTTGCCGGTTCATAATTTGGTTATGAAAGCTTTCAAAAACGAAGGAGTTGTTTTCAGCGAAGTGCTAATTGACAAAACATTTCCGCACGAAAACGCACCAACTCGCAAACCAGCATTAGGTTTATTAACAAAATACATCAACAATCCAGCATATGATTTACAAAATTCTTTTGTCATTGGAGATAGAATTACTGATGTGGAATTGGCTAAAAACTTGGGTTCAAAAGCCATTTTTATTAGTACGGAGGATGAATTGGGAAGTGATGAAATAACATCAAAAAAACACGAATTAGATGCGGTTATTGCCCTGCAAACAACAGAATGGAAAACCATTTATGAGTTTTTGAAACTAGAAGAACGTTCTGCATCCATAACCAGAAAAACGAACGAAACGGATATTTACATCAATATAAATCTTGATGGGACTGGAAAAAGTAAAATCGATACTGGAATTGCTTTTTTTGATCACATGTTAGATCAAATTGCGCGTCACGGTCAAATGGACTTGGAAATTATAGTAAAAGGTGATCTCGAAGTCGATGAACACCACACGATTGAAGACACGGCAATTGCTTTGGGAGAGGTTTTTGCCAAAGCATTAGGAAACAAATTAGGCATAGAAAGATACGGTTTTTATTTGCCAATGGATGATTGTTTGTCACAAGTAGCCATTGATTTTGGTGGTAGAAATTGGTTGGTTTGGGAAACAGAATTCAAACGCGAAATGGTGGGAAAAATGCCAACAGAAATGTTCTACCATTTCTTCAAATCCTTTTCCGATGGAGCGAAAGCCAACATCAACATCAAAGCCGAAGGAACGAATGAACATCACAAAATAGAAGCTATTTTCAAGGCTTTCGCCAAAGCGATAAAAGTAGCCGTAAAACGCGACACGGAAAAAATGATTTTACCAAGCACGAAAGGGATGTTGTAAAATAAAGCGGGAAGTTTAAAGAGGGAAGCTTGGAACTTCTAACTTCTAACTTCCCTGCGTGCCGGCAGGCAGGTAACTTCTAACTTAAAATAATGAAAATAGTAATCATAAATTACGGAGCAGGAAACATTCAAAGCATTATGTTTGCCATCGAAAGATTGGGATTCAAAGCGGTTTTGAGTAATAATCCTAACGAAATAAAAGCAGCGGATAAAGTGATTTTTCCGGGAGTGGGAGAGGCGAGTTATGCAATGAAAATGCTCCAGGAAAGTGGTTTGGATACATTAATTCCAACATTGAAACAACCCGTTTTTGGAATTTGTTTAGGAATGCAATTGATGTGCAACTATTCAGAAGAAGGCGATACAAAAGGATTAGGAATTTTTGATGTTGATGTAGTAAAATTTACTTCAAAAGTAAAAGTTCCACAAATGGGCTGGAACACTATTTACAATCTAAAATCAGATTTGTTCAAAGGAATTACAGAGAATGAATATATGTATTTGGTACATAGTTTTTATGCTCCTCTTTGCACCGAAACTATTGCGACAACCAATTATGAACTGGAATATTCCTCGGCTTTGGAAAATGACAATTTCTACGGAACGCAATTTCACCCTGAAAAAAGTGGCGATATTGGAGAACAGATTCTAACTAATTTTATAAACTTATAAACTAAAAATGAGAATAATACCTGCAATAGACATCATAGAAGGTAAATGTGTTCGCTTGTCGAAAGGGGATTACAATACCAAAATTATATACAACGAAAATCCACTGGAAGTGGCGAAATTATTCGAAGCCCACGGAATCGAATATTTGCATTTAGTAGATTTGGACGGAGCAAAATCCAGCCAAATTGTCAATTATAAAATATTGGAACAAATAGCCTCACAAACCAAATTGAAAATTGATTTTGGTGGTGGATTAAAGTCAGATTCCGATTTAAAAATAGCTTTCGAAAGTGGCGCAAACCAAATCACGGGAGGAAGTATCGCGGTAAAAAACCGTGAAATATTCGAAAAATGGATTGCTGAATATGGTGCAGATAAAATTATTTTAGGAGCTGACGCTAATAACGAAAAAGTAGCAGTTTCTGGTTGGTTGGAGGATTCAAATGAAGATTTAGTTCCATTTATTCAGGATTATCAAAAGAAAGGAATTGAGTACGTAATTTGTACTGATATTGCCAAAGACGGAATGCTCGAAGGTCCTAGTTTTGATTTATATGCCAAGATTTTAGCGGAAGCCGGTGGCATAAAATTAATTGCTTCCGGAGGAATTTCTACCTTTGACGAATTACCTAAACTTGCAGAATTGGGTTGTGAAGGAACGATAATTGGTAAAGCCATTTATGAAGGACGAATTTCGTTGAAACAATTGGAACAGTTTATAATTAGTAAATAATCAAATTTAAAGCTTAAATTATGATAACTTGTTACGTAAAATATATTATTGATCCTTTTCAATTGGATGTTTTTGAAGAGTATGGTAAGAGATGGATTAAATTAGTAAACCGTTTTGGCGGACAACATCATGGTTATTTTTTGCCGTCTGAAGGCGCAAATAACGTAGCATTTGCGATGTTTTCGTTTGCTAGTTTATCTGAATACGAAAATTACAGAACACTAATTCTAGTCGATCAAGAATGTACAGAAACGTTCAAAATTGCTGAAGATAGCAAATGTATATTGAGTTATGAACGAACTTTTTTACGACCAGTATTTGAATAAAAAAGATTTTAACAACTACCAAAATGCTTACTAAAAGAATTATTCCCTGTCTTGATATAAAAAACGGAAGAACCGTAAAAGGCGTTAATTTTGTGGACTTGCGAGACGCAGGAGATCCGGTGGAACTGGCCAAAATCTATTCTGATCAAGGTGCTGACGAGCTGGTTTTCTTGGATATTTCGGCTACTGAAGAACGAAGAAGTACTTTAATTGACTTGGTTCGGAAAGTAGCGGCAACAATTAATATTCCGTTTACTGTTGGTGGAGGAATTTCATCTGTAAGTGACGTAGAAATTTTATTGCAAAACGGAGCTGATAAGGTTTCTATCAATTCATCGGCTGTAAAAAATCCGCAGTTGATTAATGATTTGGCACAGAAATTCGGGAGTCAATGTGTTGTGGTTGCGATTGATGCCAAACAAATTGATGAAGAATGGATCGTGCATTTAGTAGGAGGAAAGGTGCCAACAGAAATCAGATTATTCGATTGGGCAAAAGAAGTAGAACAGCGTGGTGCGGGAGAAATCTTGTTTACTTCTATGAATCACGATGGAACCAAAAATGGTTTTGCAAATGAAGCTTTGGCAAAATTATCTGAATTAGTAAATATTCCAATAATTGCTTCGGGTGGCGCGGGAAATATCCAACATTTTGTGGATACTTTCGTTGCTGGAAAGGCAGATGCAGCATTGGCGGCAAGCGTATTTCATTTCAAGGAAATTGAGATAAAAACATTAAAAAGAGAACTTAAAAACAATAAAATTGAGGTACGAATTTAGAGGTTCGCGATCCGAAGTTTTAAACTTCAACTCTGCAACTTTTAACTTCCAACTTCTAACTTCTAACTTTATATTATGAACATAGATTTTTCAAAAAGCGAATACGGATTAATTCCAGCTATTATTCAAGACAGCGAAACCAAAAACGTTTTGATGCTGGGTTATATGAATGCGGAATCCTACCAAAAAACTTTGGAGACAAATAAAGTCACTTTCTTCAGTCGTGCTAAACAAAGACTTTGGACTAAAGGCGAGGAAAGCGGTAACTTTTTACATTTGGTTGACATCAAAAACGATTGTGACAACGATACATTTTTAATACAAGTAAAACCAGTAGGCCCTACTTGTCATACAGGTTCAGATACTTGCTGGCAAGATCTTAATAATCAAGAGTATGGATTTATTTCTAAATTAGAAAACACCATCACACTTCGGAAAGAAAATGCTGATTCCGAGAAAAGTTATGTAGCCTCTTTATTTAAATTAGGAATAAACAAAATTGCCCAAAAAGTGGGAGAGGAAGCCATTGAGGTTGTCATAGAAGCCAAGGACGACAATGATGATTTGTTCTTGAACGAAAGCGCTGATTTGCTTTTTCACTATTTAATTCTTTTGCAAGCCAAAGGATTTCAATTGAATAACGTAGTTGAAATACTAAAAGGCCGCCAGAAATAAGAATTCTTTCCAAATAATTTCATATAAAAAAACCAATAGTTAGATCCTTTACTATTGGTTTTTTTTCTTTTGAATCAAACCGTAATCCACTATATTTACGGTTTATTACAAAATACAGCAATCCCCAGAACACTTAAATATTTTTTTTTTCAATAGACAAAGACAATTTATATTATGAAAACAAATACAATACAAAATCTTGATGGGTTTACAGGCACAATTTTAATTCCAGTTTTTGAAACATACATAAAAAGTTTGTTCCCCATACATTTTGGAGAATTAGAAATTTCCTCCAAAGTTTTCTACGGTAAAAAAAACACCCATTATTTGGCCGAAAGAAATGACACTACATATGTTTTTATTGGACTCGGAAAAATAATCGACTATAAATCATTAAAAACCACCTTCCGGAGAATTTCATCCAAACAAAAAGAATCATTTAGCACCAATGTGGCGCTGGTTTTACCAGAAGAATTCAACGAAGATTTAGTGGAATCATCTATTTCTGGAATGTTGTTGGGAACCTACGATTTAGGACACTACAAAAAAGAAAAGGAAGCACATCCGTTTCTTAATTCTAATTTTTTATTGCAATTGGTCTCCAAAAATAATTACGACGCAACTGCCGAAAAAGCGGTAAAAATTACCAACGCCCAACTCGAAATTCTCCGTTTAGTAGATTTACCTCCCAATAAAGTTACACCAAAATACTTGTCTAATTGGGCCAAGGAAACCGGAAAAAAATTCGGGTTTGAGGTAGAGGTTCTGGGTTTCGAAGCTTCAAAAAAAGAGGGATTGGGTGCTTTTTTATCCGTTGGACAAGGAAGCGAAAACGAACTGCAATTCGTGATTATGAATTATGTTCCCGAAAATACAAATGCCAAAACAAAACACCTTGGCTTAGTTGGAAAAGGAATCACTTTCGATACAGGCGGCTTGAATATCAAAACTTCTGCAATGGTCCAAATGAAATGTGATATGGCGGGTGGTGCAGCAGTTTTTGGAGCCATGCAATTGATTGCGGATTTAAAATTACCTGTAAAAGTTACTGCGATTGTGCCTTGCGCAGAAAATGCGGTAGATGCTAAATCGTTCTTGCCAAGTGATGTCATCCAGAGTTATAGCGGACATTCGATAGAAATTATAGATACTGATGCCGAAGGGCGACTGGTTTTGGCGGACGGTCTATCCTATTTAATAAAGAATTTTAAACCCGAATATATTTTAGATTTAGCAACTTTAACAGGTAGCGCTGTGGGAACTTTTGGTTACGAATGTTGTGCATTGTTTACCAACAATGAGATCATTTCAAAGAAGCTACAAGAATCTGGCGATGCCATTGGGGAACGACTTTGGCAATTGCCGCTTTGGGATTGCTACAAACAAGACATAGAAAGTGACATTGCCGATGTGAAAAATTATAGCGGAAAACCAGTTGCTGGAGCCATTTCTGCAGCAAAATTTTTAGAATATTTCACTGAAGAGCATAAAGCTTGGGCGCATCTTGATATTGCTGGAGTTGCTTTTGGCGATGACGAATTTGCAAAAAGCAAACACGCAACAGCTTATGGCGTTCATTTAGTGACTAAATTCATTGAAAATTTATAAAAAAACCAATAAATTTCATTTGTGTTTTAAACTTTTAAAAAACAATATTTATGAATAAACATTTAAGTATTTTTTTTCTAGCATTTTTTATTTACAATAGTTTAAATGCACAGGAAATTTTCACGCATCAGGACACTTTGCGGGGAAGTATTACCAAGGAAAGAGCTTGGTGGGACCTGAAATATTATTATTTGGACATCAAGGTAAATCCAGCAGATAGTACAATTTCCGGTTCGAATACCATTCGATACAAAGTATTAGAAGCATGCTACCGGATGCAAATTGACTTGCAGAAGCCAATGGAAATTTATAAAGTAATTCAAGACGGTAAAGAATTAAAATTTAAAAGAGACGGAAATGCTTTTTTTATCGATTTGGTTGCACTTCAACAAAAGAACGATATAAAAGAAATTATCGTGTTTTATGGCGGAAAACCCAAAATTGCTTTGAATCCGCCTTGGGACGGAGGAATTACATGGAATAAAAATCATAATGGCAAGCCGTTTATCGCTTCGTCCTGTCAAGGATTAGGCGCAAGCGTTTGGTGGCCCAACAAAGATCATATGTATGACGAAGTTGATGATATGTTGATCAGCGTGAATGTTCCCAAAAATTTGACGGATGTTTCCAATGGTCGTTTACAAAACGTAGTAGATTTGAAGGACGGCACCAGAACTTTTACTTGGTATGTGTCGAATCCCATCAATAATTATGGAGTAAATATAAATATAGGTGATTATGTTACTTTCTCGGAGGTATATCAAGGTGAAAAAGGTGATTTGAATTGTGATTATTATGTTTTGAGATATAATTTGGCTGCGGCCAAAGTTCAATTCAAGGAAGTATCCCGAATGTTGAAAGCTTTCGAACATTGGTTTGGACCATATCCGTTTTATGAAGACAGCTACAAACTCGTTGAAGCACCGTATTTAGGGATGGAACATCAAAGTTGCATTACTTATGGAAACGGTTTTAAAAACGGTTATAAAGGAACCGATTTGAGCGGAACGGGTTGGGGTTTGAAATTCGATTTTATTATAGTTCACGAATCGGGACACGAATGGTTCGCCAATAATATCACCTACAAAGACATCGCTGATATGTGGATTCACGAAAGTTTCACCAACTATTCCGAAAGTCTTTTTGTGGAATATTATTATGGAAAGCAGGCTGGAAATGAATATGTAAGAGGTATTAGAAAAAAAATCCAAAATGACAAACCAATAATTGGAACGTATAATGTGAACAATGAAGGCTCCAGCGATATGTATTATAAAGGGGGCAATATGTTGCACACGCTACGTCAAATCGTGAATAATGACGAAAAATGGAGAACAATATTAAGAGGTTTGAACAGCAATTTTCATCACCAAACGGTAACTACTAAACAAATCGAGGATTATTTAAGTCAAGCTGTTGGACTTGATTTAGCTTCCTTTTTTGACCAATATTTGAGAGACATCAGAATACCAATATTCGAATATAATTTCAAGGACAACAACCTTTCTTATCGCTGGAAAAATTGTGTTTCCGGTTTCAATATACCAGTAAAAGTGACATTGAACGGAAAAAAACAATGGCTAAAACCTCAATCAGAATGGACTAATTTGCCACAAACTGCGAAAGATTTAAAACTGGAAGTAGATAAGGATTTTTATGTGAATGTGATGGGAAATTAGATTTTATATTTTTAAATTACAATCACAGAAATACATAATAGGGTGGGTGTATTGTCTTGCTTTTTTTAAAGAATAAAACAGGTGATTTTTTTAATTTATCATTGATCATTATAAATTAAAGTGAGTTTATTTCAAAATAATTGTACTTGACTTTTTAATCTTTCAATGAGCATACTTATCATTCTTTTATTAAGACTAGAAGGTTTTTTTATATACAATAAAAATTCTTCTGCGGTAAACAAACCAATAATCATTCCCTTTAAAGTGTTTCTGAATTTGATGTCTTTTTGAATTGAATTTTCTATGAACACCATTTTTTTTTCTATAGATAAAAGAGGGAAATCTATTTTGTTTTTTGTAGAATAATTGATAAAAGAAGCTATAAATAAATCATTTTGTAATTTCAAAATTGGACGAAGTACTTGATTTTGGAATAATTCATCTAACGAAGATTGGTCAGAAATACCACCAATAGTTTGCCCTCGATATTCTTTTAAAAACAAATCTCTTTTATCCATATTTTTTCTTTAAAAATAAAAAAAAACGGGAAGAATACTCTAAATTTACAATTATAAAAAATAAATATGCGATTTCATACTCGAAAATGGGTAAAACCCGAAGACTTAAATCCAAACGGAACCTTGTTTGGAGGAAAATTATTAGCTTGGATAGATGAAGAATTAGCTTTGTATTCCATTATTCAATTAGAAAACTCTAGAGTTGTTACCAAGCACATGTCGGAAATTAATTTTCGAAGTTCCGCAAAACAAGGCGACATCATTGAAATAGGAATTTTAGTAGTACAGTTTGGAACTACTTCGCTTACACTAAAATGCGAAGCAAGAAATATGATGACTCGAGAAACCATTATCACCATTGATAGTACTACTATGGTTAGCCTCGGGATTGATGGTAAGCCAAAAGCACACGGAAAAACCAAAATTGAATATGTGAAAAATCGTTTAGATTCTATTTAATCTTCCAGAAAAACATCTTTTCCTTCAGAAGGTAATTCGAAAAGTTCTAAATTAAAAAAGGAAACTGATGCAATGACGTGATCAAAAATATCGGACATGATGTATTCGTAATTTTCCCATTTTTTATCTTTGGAAAAAACATAAATTTCTAATGGAATCCCTTGTGAAGTGGGTTGTAATTGTCGGCAAAGTAAAATCATATCTTTATTTAAACCTGTATGATTTTCAAGATATTTTGTAATATATTTTCGAAACAACCCCAAATTTGTCAAATTTCGTCCATTTAGAGATAAATCGGTATCGATGTTATTTTGAGAATTGTATTTTTCGATTTCAATTTTCTTTTTTTCTATATACTCTTTAATTATTTGGATTTTCATAAAATGGTCAAGTTCTCCATTTTTTATAAACTGAACACTATTAGACTTTATCAATATATGGCGTTTTATTCTTCTTCCATCTGATTTTTGCATTCCGCGCCAGTTTTTGAAAGAATCAGAAATCAAGCTATAGGTAGGAATTGTGGTTGTAGTGTTGTCAAAATTCCGAACCTTTACTGTTGCAAGATTAATTTCTATTACATCACCATCGGCACCAAATTTATCCATAGTGATCCAGTCGCCAATTCGTAGCATATCATTTACCGAAACCTGAATACTAGCAACAAAGCCTAATATAGTGTCCCTAAAAATTAATAAAATAATAGCAGAAATAGCCCCTAAAGTAGTCAGTAATTTCTCGATTCTAATTTCAAAAACTTCAGAAAAAATTGCTGCAACTCCCATAATCCAAAGGATTATCATAAAAACCTGAATGTAGCTGTCGATAGGTTTGTCACTGAATTTAGAAATACCTTTAAGGTGTTCTTTTAGTGCATTGAAGACGGTTCTAATTATCCAAAGTATGAGTAAAATGATGTAAATTCCAACTAATTTTCCGAATACATCTTCCCAATAATTGTAATGTTTTAAAATAATTGGAACTGATTTGTATATAAATAAAAGGGGAATTAAATGCGAAATATACATTACGGTTTTATTAGATATCAATAAATCATCAAATTTAGTTTTGGTTTTTCGAGCAACAATTGCCATAATTGTAGCCAATGCAAATCTAAAAAAACGAAAAATGACATACGATGAAATACTTAAAACAAAAATATTTGCTATTAGGCTTGAATAGGCCGCAATGGTATCTTCAAACCCCAATTTTCGCAATAAATGGTATGGCCAATTGAATAATTTTTCAAGGAAACTATACATTTTTTAAATATTTTTTTTCGATAAAAAAAGTTGCAAAAGGCAGGAGTGAGGCAATTAAAATAATGAGAAACGATTTTAAATCCCAGCCTTGAGATTTTTTTAGTAGAAAAGCTAAAATAACATAACAAATAAATAATATTCCGTGAGTCATTCCAATTGGATATAAAATAGTCTTGTAAAGTACTGGATTCGTAGGTTTAATGAGAAGCATATTCGAAAATAAAACCAAATAAGATATCCCTTCTAGTATTGCAGTGTTCTTAAAAATTTTGTTCATTAAAAATAGTGTTAAAAATTATTATTGCAAAATTAAGGATTATCATTGATTTTTGAAGTATTCATCACCAAACTAATTTACTTTTGCAATACTAAACTTTGATAATGAGCAAACGCGATTTAAAAAAATACCTAAACGAACTCAACAAAACGCAACTCGAAGAGCAATTTATTGAATTGTACGAGAAATTCAGCGCTGTAAAAACCTATTATGATTTTGTTTTTAATCCAAAAGAAGAATCACTTTTACAAGAAAGTAAACTTAAAATAGCGACTGAATACTTTCCGCAAAGAACTTCAGGAAAGTCAAAAAGGCCAAAAATGCGACGTTCCGTTGCCCAAAAGTACATTAAACATTTTAAAATTTTAGGTGTTGATCCTTATATCATTGGCGATGTAATGCTTTATTCAATAGAAATTGCGCAAACTTTTTCGTCCGAACGAGTGGTAAAACCTGAATTGTTTTTTAAAAGCATGTTCAATTCATTCGAACAAGCGGTTATTTATATGATAGCTAATGGCATTTTAGAAGAATTCAAAACTAGGATAATCGCGATAAATGAGGAAAGTATTCGGCAAAACTGGTTTAACAAAGAAGAATTTTCGTCCATAATCGAACGATTCGAATATTAAAAACCCCCAGCTAATTCAATTTATTTAAACATTCCCATTTATTTAAAGTAAATTTTGATGTAATAACTGTTTTTTAGGCGTATTTTTGCAAAAACCGATCCCAAAATAATGCCTCAAAACATTTCAGAAACAGAAGTAGAAGATAAGAAAGAACTCTATTCCTATCAAAAAGGTGATATCGAAACCATTTTTGAAAGATTGGATAATGCTCCAAAAAATCATCATTTGTTATATCAATTGCCTACTGGCGGTGGTAAAACTGTGGTTTTTTCGGAAATAGTAAGGCAATATTTAAAAAAACACGACAAAAAAGTGGTTGTTTTGACCCATCGAATCGAGCTTTGTAAGCAAACTTCAAAAATGCTAAAAGGCTTCGATGTAAAAAATAAAATCATCAACAGTAAAGTAAAAGAACTTCCAGATCAAAATGATTATTCTTGTTTTGTGGCAATGGTCGAAACTTTGAAAAACCGTATCAATGACGAAAAATTACATCTTGATAATGTTGGTTTAGTAATTATTGATGAAGCTCATTATAATTCTTTTCGAAAATTATTAAGTTCATTCAAAAACGCTTTTATTCTGGGAGTTACCGCAACACCTTTGAGTTCAAACGTGAAGCTACCCATGCATGAAAACTACGACGAATTGATTGTTGGTGATACCATAAATTCCTTGATAGAAAAAGGTTTTTTGGCAAAAGCAACTACGTATAGTTATGATGTTGGTTTAACATCACTGAAAGTCGGAATTAATGGCGATTATACCGTAAAATCATCCGATGATTTGTATACGAATATGGCTATGCAGGAAAAATTATTGCATGCTTACACAGAGAAATCATTGGGTAAAAAAACCTTAATTTTCAATAACGGAATCAACACTTCGTTGTACGTTTATGAAACTTTTAGGGAAGCCGGATTTGTGATTCGTCACCTTGACAATACGAGCAGTCCCGAGGAACGTAAAGCTATTTTACAATGGTTCAAGAAAACTCCGGATGCCATTTTAACTTCGGTTGGAATTCTTACCACAGGTTTTGATGAACCTACAGTACAGACAATTATTTTAAACAGAGCTACAAAATCTTTGACTTTATACTTTCAAATGATAGGTCGTGGTTCTAGAAAATTACCCAATAAAAACACGTTTAATGTTATCGATTTAGGAAATAATGCGGCGCGTTTTGGACTTTGGGACGAACCCGTAAATTGGCAACACATCTTTAAATCACCCGAGTTTTATTTAGAAAATTTGCGTGATGACACTGAAATAGAGCTTTATTTTAAATACAAGATGCCGCCAGAATTGCGCACTAAATTTGCCAAAACTGAAATCGTGACTTTTGATGTTGATGAAGAACACAAACTAGTCATAGCTCAAAATTTGCGGTCAAAAGTAGTCTTGGAAAAATCCTTAGAACAGCATGCTTCAATGTGTGTAGACAATTGCGAGGAATTACAAGAAGCCAAATCACTATCTAGAGAATTAGAACCAGATATTGAATGTCGATTAAAACGCTATGCGAAATGTTTGAGCCAATGCAGCAAAAACTACCGTGAATGGCTTGTTGAGGACTATAAACTAAAGTTGACTTTGTTGATAGGGAAGAAGTATCGGGAAAGAATTATGAACGAAGCGGATTAAAAATAGTCGCAATTATCCGTTATTTAGTTTTTGCAATAAAAATAAATCTTAAAAATGTCAAAACAATTCGCCGAATTAGGAGTTTCAGCAGCTTTGTTAAAAGCTATAACTGAATTAAAATTTGTTGTTCCAACAGAAATTCAGCAAAAAACAATTCCGTTACTTTTATCAAATACTACTGATTTTGTGGGTCTTGCTAAAACAGGAACTGGAAAAACAGCTGCTTTTGGATTGCCATTATTACAATTAATCGATACAAAAAATACTGCAATTCAAGGAGTAATTCTGGTACCAACACGGGAATTAGGACATCAAATATTCAGTAATTTAAAAGCTTTCGCAAAACACCTTCCAGAAATCTCTATTGCAGCAACTTGCGGAGGAATTCCCATAAAACCACAAATAGAACGATTAACTGCGCCAACACATATTGTTGTTGCAACGCCAGGAAGATTGATTGATCTGATCCAACGCAAAGCAATAAATTTAAAAGACACCCAATTTCTCGTTCTTGATGAAGCGGATGAAATGATTACCATTTTAAAAGATAGTTTGGATGAAATCATAGCTGAATTGCCAAAAAATCGTAAAACATTTTTATTTTCGGCGACTTTTCCAGGAACCATCAAACAACTAATTCAGAATTACTTGAATAAAAATGTGGTACAAGTGAGCGCCAATATGGAAACGGATGGAAATCAAGGAATAGACCACCAATATATTGTTGTAAGTCCAATTGAAAAACTGGATGTTTTAATGCATTTTCTAACGTCTAAAGAAGGAGAACGGGGCATTATTTTTTGTAAAACCAAAGCGGCAGTCAATAAACTCGCGAAGAATTTAGCCATAAACCGATTTTCATCTGGAGCCTTGCACGGCAGTTTGTCACAAGGAATCCGGGACCGAATTATGGAACAATTTCGAGAAGGACACATCAATATTTTGGTAGCAACTGATTTAGCGGCAAGAGGAATTGACGTAAAGGAAATCTCCTATGTGGTAAATTATCATTTGCCAGATACCTATGAAAACTATGTTCACCGCAGCGGGAGAACTTCAAGGACCGGAGACAAAGGACTTTCTTTGACCGTTTTACAAGCCGAAGAGGTTACAGAAATTGCTAATTTCGAAAAGGAATTGGGAATTAAATTTTCCAAATTTCAAAAACCAACTTTAGAAAATATAGAAGGGAATAACACCATATTGTGGGCAAAGCAAATCTTCAAAACGAAACCTAATCACGAAGTTGCAGTCAATTTAAAAGAAAAAATTAAAACTATATTTCATCATTTAACCAAGGATGAATTGATAGATAAACTATTAGCTAATTATTTGATTCATTCAAAAACAGATAATTTTTCAAAATCAGAGAACCAGAAGAAAAAATCTAAGTAGCATAATAGACCAACATATTGCTCAATAAATCAACTATTTAGTTAGTTTAACCCGTTGGGTGTAATTAGTTTTTAATGGGAATTTTTCGTCGGTGTGATTAGTTTTTGTAAGAAAATCGTATCGAGAACAAGAAAAATTTCGTTAAAAACGATTCTCGATACATTTTTTGTTCCGTTTTACTGCACAAAAAACACTCGAATAGACGTTGTGCAATCGGCCCGACCAGCGGAGTCGAGACAGCCGAGAACGAGGCGGAACAGTAGGCCACGCGCCGCCGTAGTCCTTCGTGCTCTGTCCTCGCTTTCTGGATTGGCCGCGTTCCCACGGATGCACGTGCAGTGGGCGTTTTGCGTCACCGCCGCGCTGGGCTTCCTCGTCGGGCTCGGCCTTTACGTTCCAGCGCACTCCACCACTTTCCC
>NZ_CAWURC010000015.1:0-6169 GCF_963925185.1 uncultured Flavobacterium sp.
TTGCGTCCGGTAATGTCTGGCGTTTTCTTCCAGTTTTCTCCACAAGGATTAACATTTGTAGCCACTGATGCTCACAAATTAGTAAAATATGCTCGTACCGATGTATCGGCTTCGCAAGTAGCTGATTTTATTATGCCAAAGAAACCTTTGACTATTTTAAAAGGAATTTTAGGCGCTTCTGATACCGAAGTAAAAATTGAATACAACGATTCGAATGCCACTTTTTCTTTCGATAATTACATTTTAATGTGTCGTTTAATTGATGGAAAATATCCAAACTACGAAGCGGTTATTCCAAAAGAAAACCCTAATAAATTGATGATTGATCGTTCTCAATTTTTGAGTTCTGTTCGTCGTGTTGCGATTTTCTCTAACAAAACTACACACCAAATTCGGTTGAAAATTGCAGGAGCCGAATTGAATATTTCTGCTGAAGATATAGATTACTCCAATAAAGCCGAAGAACGATTGACTTGTGATTATCAAGGTGACGATATGCAAATTGGGTACAACTCCCGTTTTCTTACCGAAATGTTGACTAACCTGCAATCGGATATGATTATGCTTGAAATGTCTTTGCCAAACAGAGCCGGAATACTAACTCCAGTTGACGGATTAGAAGAAGGTGAAACCGTGACAATGCTTGTGATGCCTGTAATGCTCAACAATTAATATTTGATTTGGTATACGAAATACGATTTTAAATCGTAATAAACCACTCTGGACTCAAACACCATAGTTTTTATAAAAGCCGTTTCTGAAATTAGGAACGGCTTTTTTTATTTGTGCATTGCTAGCACTGGAATGTCTAATCTATTCGAGAATTTTTGAACAAGACTTGGATTAAACAATTCCACAAAAAAATTTCTTTTGTAAGTATTCATTGCCAGCACATCAATATCTTTGAATAAGATAAAGTCTATAATTGTTCCTTTCACATCATCGCTAGGAATCACTGAAAAAACAACATGTTCCTCTTCAAACTCCTTTTCCCAATCCTTAATTATAGTTTCTGAAACATCTGAATTAGTCGTTTTTACATACAAACACCTTACTTTTGCATCCGCTTTTTTAGCTATTTTCAGCACATTTTTAAGTGCTTTTTTATCTTTGGCTCTGTAGCGGGTCGTAAAACCTATGGTTTCCATTTTCTTGTATTTTGATTCTAATGGAACTCTTAAAACTGGCACCTCAACAGCGGTTAAAACAGCGCCCGTATTAGTCCCCAGGAAAAAGGCTTCCCAACCCGTTGCACCAGAAGTTCCCATAACAACAAAATCGATTTTGTCTTCCTTGATTGATTTTTTAATATTATAAAGCAAGTTCCCATCCATTAAGCGATGGCTCATTTTTATATCCGCTAAGTTTCGATCCATGGCGATGGCGCACAGTTTAAGAATTCACTCTTTAAACATATCAAATTGGGATAATTGAATGGAATCGAAAATGATGTTATAGTTCTCTGGAAAAAACTGGTTGTCGTAAACTGGCAGTTCGAATGTGTGCAACAAAATAAGTTCCGCTTGAACTAATTTAGCAAATTCCAAAGCGGGAATAAAAGCGTTAGCGGCAACATCAGAAAAATCAGTGGGAAAGAGTATCTTTTTCATTTTAGTTACGATTTAAAGTTATAGGTCTCTCAAAGGTAGTCATAAAATAATTATTTAAAAATATAACTGTCAGGTATTTACACAAATTATGGTTAAAATATATGGTTGAAATAATTTTAAAATCGATACTTATTTAGATTGATTACCTTTGCTACCAAGAACCAACAAAAATGTTACACACAGATTCTATTGTTGCTCTCGCCACGCCTTCGGGAGCTGGAGCAATAGCCATAATTCGGATATCGGGAGAGGATGCAATTGCCATTGGCAATTCTGTTTTTCAATCCATCAAGGGAAAGGATTTGTCCAAACAAAAATCCCACACCTTGCACTTGGGACATATTATTGACAACAACAAAACATTGGACGAAGTTTTGGTTTCCATTTTCAAAGGACCTAATTCGTATACTGGCGAAAACACCATCGAAATTTCCTGTCACGGATCTACTTATATCCAGCAGCAAATTATTCAATTGTTGCTTAGAAAAGGCTGCCGAATGGCAACTCCCGGGGAATTTACCTTACGTGCTTTTTTGAACGGCAAACTCGATTTGTCACAAGCCGAAGCCGTTGCCGATTTAATCTCTTCGGATAACGAAGCCTCACATCAAATTGCAATGCAGCAAATGCGTGGTGGATTCTCTAACGAAATTGCCAAACTAAGAGAAGAATTATTGAATTTTGCTTCCCTGATTGAATTGGAATTGGACTTTGCCGAAGAAGATGTAGCCTTTGCTGACAGAACCCAATTTCACGAATTATTGAATCGAATCGAGTTTGTGTTAAAACGCCTGATTGATTCCTTTGCTGTGGGCAACGTAATCAAAAACGGAATTCCTGTGGCCATTGTAGGCGAACCCAATGTTGGGAAATCGACTCTTTTGAATGCTTTGCTGAACGAGGAACGCGCTATTGTTTCACACATTGCTGGAACGACCAGAGATACCATTGAAGATGAATTAGTCATTAGCGGTATTGGCTTCCGATTTATTGATACGGCGGGAATAAGAGAAACCGTCGATGTTATAGAAAGTATTGGAATTCGTAAAACTTTCGAAAAAATAGAACAAGCACAGGTGGTTCTTTTTTTAATTGATAGTTTACAATTGATAATTGACAATGAAAATAAATTGAAAATTGAAATTGAAAAAATAAAGAATAAGTTTCCTCAAAAACCCTTAGTAATTGTAATCAATAAAATTGATTTTTTAGATAAAGAACAAAATAAACTTCTTGCTGAAAAATTATCCATTATCAATTATCCATTATCCATTAAAATTTCGGCAAAACAAAGTATTGGCATTGAAGAACTTAAAAACCAACTACTTTCCTTTGTAAATACTGGAGCTTTGCGCAATAACGAAACTATTGTGACTAATACGCGTCATTACGATTCCTTGCTAAAAGCCTTGGACGAAATACAGAAAGTGAAATACGCACTAGAAACTAACCTTTCCAGCGACTTGATGGCCATTGATATAAAAGAAGCTTTGTATCATTTTGGTATGATTACCGGTCAAGTGACTAATGATGAGCTTTTGGGAAATATTTTTGCTAATTTCTGTATCGGGAAGTAAGCACCATAAAAACACACCTTAACAAAGCCCTTTTACAGGGCTTTTTTTTGTTTAAAAATGCGCTCATCCTGAAATAGAACTCTCCAGGTAGTTTAAATATTTAAATATTCATTTTCAAAATAAATTAACTTGTTTAGGGAAATTGTAATGCAACTAATTTTGAACAGAATAAAATTGAGTATTATTATTGTTAGTAGTAAAATTATGATTAATTTTATCAGCTATTAACCCAACATAAATGCACAAAAAACTTATCTTTTTATTCTTCTTACTTGGCTTTCTTTCGAATTCCATTATTGCTCAAAAATTAGAATTTGCCGGAAGTTTTATCATGTTTAGAGAAGCCAAGACCAAAGAACCGGTTTTAATTATTAACGATTCCTTATTATATAAAGGAGTTAAGCCAATAAAGACACCTTTTAAGCATACTAAATATCCAGGAAAACTTGAAGAATACATTCCTTTTAATATTGGAATCAAAACATATCTAGTTCATGATGGTTGTGGTCCTGTTTTAGAATTTAGAAATGATTCCATTGTTAGGATTAATGATGCCTATTTGCAACGCAATCAATTTAAAGCGGTTCATTTTGTTTATAAGAATGAAATTTATTTTTATGGAGGATACGGACTTTTTACAACAAAAAATATTTTGACTAAATATATTTTTGAAACCAAAGATTGGGTAGAGGTTCAAACTCATGGGGGAAAAGTACAAGATCCCCGATCAGGGGCTTATAGTTATCATAAAGGAGATACTTTTTATGTTTTTGGAGGAACAAATAAAGACTATAATAACATACCTAGTCCTAAGCCATTGGATAATAAGGTATGGCAATTGCATTTACCAACGATGAAATGGAATTGTGTAGGTAACTATGACCAAAATGTAATAAATAACGAGATTGATGGTGTCGTTTATGAAGGTCGTAATGTAGTTAAATTAATTAAAGGCGGTAGTGGATTTAATAAGTATAGTTTTATTGAACTTGACTATTATGCAAATAAAATAAACATCTTTGAACGTATCAACTACTTAGGGATATTGAGTTCTTATATTGAAGGGGATAAAATTATGGGTGTTTATAAAGGGGAACATAATTCTTTTTTTTATATGAGTGATATAGGTGAATTTAGAGGAGAACTAAAATCAACTTCCGTTTTTATTAGTCCTTTAGAACCTGACTTGAACTATTTAGCTATTATATCAGTCTCTTTCTTGGTAGTGATTTCGATGCTTTATCTTTTCCGGAAACCATTAAAATTATTTTTTAAGCCATTTAAAGGAATTATTTATAACCAACAAAAACATTCTTTTTGGTATAAACGAAAACTAATAATTAGTTTTGATGAAAAAGAAAAAAAAGTATTATTATATCTTTTAGAGCGTTTAGATCAATATGTTTCGTTAAACGAACTGAATCAATTATTTGAAAATAATACAGAAACCTTTTCGGCAACTATAAAAAGACGAGAGCTAGCAGTAAATGGATTACTAATCAAAGTTTCGAAAATAACGGGAATAAGCGAAAAAGAACTAACTCTTGAAAGAAAAAATACTGAAGACAAACGAATTAAAGATATTATGTTGTTGCCAAACTTGTTGAAAAAGGTTTAAAAAGGTAATTCAATTATAATACAGCTAATAAACACCATACTGGCGCTCGTTTATCGAAGTTCTCTGGTACTCGATTTTTTCGAGTACCAACATAAATTAAAAGACAAAAAACGTAGCGTTTGCAACGTAGTTAATAAAAAAAGGGAAAGAGCCGCGTTAAAAATGCTTTATTTGGCTCAAAGAAGTAAGTAGGTACTCTATGCAATCGAGCATCAGGTTAAACAGACGCCTGCCCCCAATCGTTCTAATCTAGTGATTCCCTATTTGAAATGAATGAGAATAAACTGTACTAAACAAAAGTTGTAAGTGTAAATCGTCAGCAAAAAGTGTACTGATTTAGTCAAAAACTAAGAGAGTGTTTTCAAAAATTATTAAATACAAAAGGCGAACCATAAAGGTTGCCTTATTGAAAGTCTATTCTAATATTATTTTAAAAATTTCTGATTGATCCTCACTTGATAAATTTATAAAGTAGAGTCCCTTTATATTATTTGAAACATCAACTTTATCAGTTGTGATGTTTGATTTTATGTCTTGCCCTATGCTATTGAAAATAGAGTACGAATAGGTTTTATCTGCTGGATTTGAAACATAGATATAGTCCTTTGTAATCGTTGGGTAAATAATTAATTGACTTAAATTATCATTCTTAATCGAAAGTAATCCCCAAGTATCTGTTGCTGGTGTTCCATTCCATATTTTAGTAGCCAAGTAAGGATTGTCTATAAATGGATTTCTATTGCCTTGAATCGTTTCAAGAATTGCATTTCTATTTAACTCATATTGTGATACAGGGTCTTGAACATTCCAATCTAAAAATAGGTTTGGCATATCGCCAAAGTTGGAATAGGAAGTACTACCAGCGCCAACAATGGTAGCCAAACATTGTGTTGGATACCTCACGTACATGTACATCATCATTCTAGCAACATCGCCTTTCCATTCATCACCGGGATACCAATTACCGTTGGCTAATACCCCTGTATTTCCAGAACCATTGTCATAAATTCTATTGCTTCTTGAACTATTCATTTGGCTATCTATTGCCCTTAAATGATGTGCATCTGAACCCGCAACTTCATACCCCAAATTAGGAGTACCTAAAGAGCGTGGGAATGTATGTTCTCTTACCCAAAGACCGGTACAACTACTAGTGTGGCATTGTAAATTTTTATCTCTGGTGCGGTGATTCCTAACAACGGGATCCACATCATTATAACCGTAAACAAGTAAAACATTATTATTATTGTTAGGGTCTAAATCAGTCTGCGATAGCGCATCCCAAACATCAGTTATTCCAGTTGCTGTGTATGGTAAATTTGTTGTATGAGTATTTGTTATATGGGTTGTTAATAGAGTTTTTA
>NZ_CAWURC010000016.1:0-11404 GCF_963925185.1 uncultured Flavobacterium sp.
CCCTAATGGTGCTTTTTTATTGGTAAAATAAATAATTTACACTCCCTAATTCGCTCTTTTATATTTCTTTTAATGATTTTTAACCTGTTGCCAAAAATGATGACTTGTTGTGTTATAAATTTTAGTTACTGTATTTCAATCAAATAGATACTTAAATAAGTTTATAAAATAAAAAAAACCGCTATTCAAAAAATGAATTGCGGTTTTTTTTATTTGTTTTTTGACTACTTATTATGGTCCAAATACGCCAAAACATTGTTTTCAATACGATCATAAATATTAGAAACATCTGCTTTTACAAACTTTTCTCCCAAAATATTCTCAAATAATTCAATATATCTTTCTGAAACGGTTTCGATATATTCAGCAGTCATATTAGGGATTTGTTGTCCTTCAAGACCTTGAAAACCATTTTCGATTAACCAACGGCGGACAAACTCTTTCGATAATTGTTTTTGTTCTTCTCCCCTATCTTGTCGGTCTTGGTATCCTTCAGAATAAAAATAACGAGAGGAATCTGGTGTGTGAATTTCGTCAATAAGAACAATTTTTCCTTCTTTCGTCTTACCAAATTCATATTTGGTATCTACTAAAATCAATCCGCGACTGGCAGCGATTTCAGTTCCTCTTTGAAATAAGGCTCTGGTGTATTTTTCTAAAACTAAATAATCTTCTTCAGTAACAATTCCTTTAGCTAAAATATCCTCGCGTGAAATGTCTTCATCATGGGAACCATTATCCGCTTTTGTTGTTGGCGTAATTATTGGCGTTGGAAATTTGTCGTTTTCTTTTAATCCTTCTGGCATAGTTACTCCACAAATAGTTCTTTTTCCGAGAACATATTCCCGCGCGGCATGACCTGAAACATAACCCCGTATCACCATTTCGACCTTGAAAGGATCACATAAATGCCCAACCGCCACATTTGGATCTGGAGTTGCTATTAACCAATTAGGAACAATATCTTGGGTTAGTTCCATAAATTTAGTGGCAATTTGGTTCAAAATTTGTCCTTTATAAGGAATTCCTTTTGGTAAAACAACATCAAAAGCGGAGAGTCTATCTGTAGCAACCATAAACAAAAGTTGGTCATTGATATTGTAAACTTCCCTTACTTTACCACGGTAAACCGATTTTTGACCTGGAAAATTGAAGTTGGTTGTAGTTATTGTGTTCATTTTAATAGTTAGTTGTTGTTTATTTTCCTGTTCAGTCTATTGTACTTGTAGCTGCAAAAATAGGTTGTTTTGAAGAGATACACAAAATTGTTAAAGTATATCACTTCAGAAAAAATGTTACTTTATTAGAAGCGTCGAGTTAAATAAATTCAAGATTCGGCTGTATTCATCAATCCAAGAATAGGTTTCAATAAAACCGTGGGGTTCAACTGGAAAAACGGCTAGCTCCCATTTTTTCTTGCCAAGTTCTATAAAGCGTTGAGACAAACGAACTACATCTTTATATTCCACATTATTATCGACCATTCCGTGTAGCATAAGCAAATTCCCTTCGAGAGTATTAGCATAATAAATTGGAGAACTTATCTTATAGGCGTCAGGATCAGTTTCTGGAAAATTGAGAATATTACTAGTATATCCATGGTTGTAATGCGCCCAATCTGTAACGGAACGCAAAGCTGCACCAGAAGCAAATTCTTTTGGAGCGGTTAATAGTGCCATTAGGGTAATGAAACCGCCATAGGAACCACCATAAAGACCAACTCTATTCGTATCAATTCCATAATTATCAACCAAATATTTTTTGCCATCTATTTGATCCGATAAATCTTTTCCTCCCATAAAACGATAAATTCCAGTTCTAAAATCGCGACCATATCCTTCACTTGCTCTATAATCGATATCTAAAATAGTGTAACCCAAATCTGCTAATAAATTATTAAACATATATTCCCTGTTATAACTACTCCAATAATTATGGGCATTCTGTAAATATCCAGCACCGTGTACAAAAAGTACTGCGGCTTTATTAGAATTCTCTTTTTTTGGCTGGTACAATCTTGCATACACCGTGGTGCCGTCTTGAGCTATAAAAGTAATTACTTCGGGTTCTCGCCAAGGGTAAGCCTTGAAATTTTCGGTAGTAGAAAAGGTAATCTGGCTAAGTGTAGAATTTTTTTTATTATCCGCTAAATACAATTCCCAAGGTTTATTTTTATAGGAATAACGAACCAATAAGGCACTTTCATCTGGGGATAAAATTACTTCGTGAGCGCCATCTTTTGTTAAAATAGGTTGCAATACGGTATCGGAAATAGGTAGTTTATAGAAATTTCTATTTCCAGGATGTGTGGTGTTTGTAGCTAGATAGAATGTTTTTTTATCTTTAGACAATACCACCTCTTTAACTTCCCATTTTCCTTTTGTAAGCTGCGTTTTTGTTTTTGTTTTTAAACTATAGGTATATAAATGAGAATATCCTGTTTCTTCCGATTGGAAATAAATGGTTTCATTATCTCCAAGAAATCCAAGTGTTCCGGTTCCAAAAGAATAATTAGGAATACCTGGCCCACCTATCCAAGCCTCATCGTGCTGATGCTCTACTTCTTCGAATGTTCCCTTTTCTAAATTAAAACTTACCAGCCATCTTTCTTTATTGTCTTGACTTCTAATTCCTATTATTGCACAGGAACCGTCTTTATTATAAAGAGGTCGACTTACTGTAACTAATTTATCAACATTTTCCCTGTTTTTAAGTTTGTCATACAATTCAAAATATTTTGGTTTATCCTGAATATGACTTAATGTCGAAAAATTTGCATAATACACAGTGTCTTTGGCGCTATTATAGATTCCAAACTTTGTTGAAACAAGATTGTTTTCTGAAACTTTTTCTCTCGTGTCTGGAGTTTTGTTGTACCCGTCTGCTGTTATAAAAACTTCCATTTTTTCGTTTTTATCTTCTTTTTTTTCTATCAAACTAAAGGTTAAAAAATCCCCTTTAGGACTTACATTTAGATTTCTAAAATCGTATTTGTCATAGAAATAAGGTTTTGGAAAATCGGATTTAATGCTTTTTGATTTTGACTCTTTCCAATTTTTTTTTGCTTCTTGGTCTCTAATGAACTGGAATAATTCTTTTTGTTGACTTATCAAAAAAGAATCTTTATCAACCTCTTTATCTGGCGATTTTCCTTGTTTGAAATTTGAAATTTGAAGAATGGTAGCTTCTTTTGTATTGTATTTTAATACATTTCCATTTTGTACAAAAAACAATATTTCCTCTTCAAATCCCAGCTGTAGATTGGAAATTGGGTTGCTGTTTTGATATAATTTTTTTGTGGTTTTATTCTTTTTTGAATAGGAATACAAAGCGCCTTTATTTAGATAATAAACAAAATCCGAAGTTGCTGTTTCTTTAAAATCTAATTTCGAAAACTCACTTTCTTCTGGACTGGCAAGTATTGGTTTTGTTAACCCTTTTTCCCAATAGTAGGTGCTTGAGCCCAATTCGTTATTTGGATTCCATTCAAAATAAATTTTTTTCCCATCCAAAGACCAATTTACATTATCAGGTTGTACACCTATAAAGGCGTTGCCCTTCATAATCTCTTCTAATTTCAATTTTTGACTTTGAATTGTTGTTGAAAACACAAAACAGATCAGAACCGTTATAAATTTATTCATATTAATTAGATTTATTTTAGACAAAAATACAATTTGAAAAGTAATAAAATTGATAAATATTTAAGAATTGATCAATTGATTAAATTTCGATATTTAATATTTTATGAGCCAAGTATTTTGCCACACCATCATCATCGTTTGTTGCAATCACTTCTAAATGAGAAAGTTTGTTTTTTAAACCTTCAGTGGCATTTTTCATAATCAAGGATTTCCCAGCAGCAATAAGCATTTTTTCATCGTTGAATCCATCGCCAAAGAAAATCGATTCCTTAAAAGTAAAATTCTCTTTTTCCAAAATTTTTAAAACGGCAACACTTTTATCGACCGATTTGTCCATAAATTCTAAACAAAATGGAAGACTAAAGGCATAATCAAAATCATCCGAATGGTCTGCCAGAATTTTGTCTTTTAATTCCACTAATTTTTGATGATCATTATGAGTGAAAAATAATTTTATGGCACTTAAATCTTCAATTGTAGTAAAATCAACTATTTCGGGTGGATAATTCATTACTGTTTGAAAACTGTTTAGCTTTTTATTTTCCTTGTTGGTTTGCCAAACTTTTTCCTTAAATAATACGGTAGTAAATTCTGAATCGATTTTTAATGCCAAAACTGATTTTATAGCATCGCTTTTTATGTCAAAAGAAAAAAGCAGTTCTTTTTTGGGGGAATGAATCCGAGCTCCATTTGAAGTTACCAAATAAACTGGGCAGCCCAAACCTTCGACAATGGGTAAAGCATCTAGATGATGACGCCCTGTGGCTACGATTATTAGATAATTTTCTTGGTGAAGTTTTTGGAAAATGGATTTGGTATAATCAGAAATTTGATGTTCAGAGTTGAGTAAAGTTCCATCTAAATCACTTATTATAACTTTGATTCTTTCTTTATTGATCATTTTTAAATTCTATTTAACAACCGCAAATTTACCCTATTTTCCATTTAGAAACAAAGAAAAAAAGAAGATCCATTTAGAGAGTACAACTATCAAAAAATATGATTTATTTTAAAACATATCTTCTAATGACAATGTTAAATAGCCTATATCCTAGAAATTTTCTTAAATATTTCATCAAGTTTGCGTCAAAACCTATGGAGTAACGTCTGAATTTCTTTGAAGGATTTTCTGCGATTTTATAAAGGTTTTCAACAATTGCATCCATTAATTGATAATTGTCATTTGTCTTTTCATCCATTATATTATTAATGCTATCCATCATAACATTATAAGAATCAATGGATATCGTTTCGCATTTTTCAACATTATTCTGGAAATTTGTCTGTGCATTTCCAAATTGTACTGTGCAAACACTAATGTTAAAATCCAATAACTCATAAGCCATGCATTCCGAAAAACTCTCGACAGCTTGCTTTGTAGCGTGATAAAAACTACCCAAAGGTAAATTTACTAATCCTGCAATAGAAGAAATATTGACAAATTGTCCTTTCTTTTGTTCGCGAAAATGAGGAATAAATGCTCTACAAACTTTTACTACCCCAAGCCAGTTTACATTAACAATGGCGTCAATTTTAGAATCTTCAGACAATTCTACAAAACTTCTATAACCAACTCCTGCGTTATTAATTACTAAATCAATTGATTTGGAGTCTTTTAGAATGGCCGTTTTAGCTATTTCAATACTTTCTTGAGAAGTTACATTTAGTTCGTAACATTTGATATTTGGAATATCCTGAAAGACACCTGCCTCTTTTATACTAATCATTGTGGCAATGACATTCCAGCCTTTTTTAGAAAAATATAAAGGGATTTCTTTACCTAATCCTCCCGAAGCTCCTGTAATTATAATATTCTTCAATCTCTTTATTTTAATTTTGTTTTACATTCTATCCTCGAAAAATGACCTAACTTTTTAAAAGAACGACCCCAATTGGGGCCGTATTTATAAATTTTAATTGCGAAAAATACATAAAATCTTTTAAAACACATTCTTATCTTGGTGTAATTTAGAATACAATCCTTACTGTTTTAAAAATAGTAAAACGCAACAGTCTACTAATCCGTATTTTCAATCATCTTGTAGGCATCAATCACTTTTTTAACCAAGCGATGACGAACAATGTCTTTGTCGTCTAAATAAATAATTCCAACACCTTCGACATCCTTCAAAATCAAAATTGCTTCTTTCAAGCCAGAAATGGTTCTACGAGGCAAATCGACTTGGCCTGGATCACCGGTAATCATAAACTTGGCGCTTTTTCCCATACGGGTCAGGAACATTTTCATTTGGGAATGTGTGGTGTTTTGTGCTTCGTCAAGAATTACAAAAGCATTGTCCAAAGTTCTTCCCCTCATAAATGCCAATGGTGCAATCTGGATAATTCCCTTCAAAATATAATCTTCGAGTTTTTCGTTAGGCAACATATCACGTAATGCGTCATACAAAGGTTGCATATACGGATCCAATTTTTCCTTCATGTCACCGGGAAGAAAACCAAGGTTTTCACCTGCTTCAACTGCGGGTCGAGTCAAAATAATTCGCTTGACTTGCTTTTCTTTCAATGCTTTTACTGCCATTGCTACACCGGTATAGGTTTTCCCGGTTCCAGCTGGACCAACCGCAAAAACCATATCGTTTTTGTTCATCGTATCGACCAACAATTGCTGATTAGGTGTCATGGCTTTGATGATTTTACCTCCAACACCGTGAACTAATATCTTGTCATGACCATACGTTTTTGCATCATCCTGGGCAGTACTTTGAATAACACGCTCGATAACATTGTCGTCGATGGTGTTGTATCTGGTAAAATGCAGCATCAATCGGTTGAAGCGGTTTTCGAATTCATCCAGCACTTCCTTTTCGCCAAAAGCCTTCAGGGTTGTTCCTCGGGCAACAATCTTCAATTTAGGATAGTACTTTTTAATCATTTCAAGATGAGTGTCTTGAGCGCCCCAAAAATCTTTTGGAGCGATGTCTATGAGCTCGATGATTCTTTCGTTCAAATGGTACGGTTTTAAATATTAAATAATCGTTGATAATTATTAGCTTTGCATATCTCAAATTTAATGAGTTTTAAGTTTAGTTTCCTTTTTATTTATAAACAATTTTATGTCAATAATTACCCTTACTACCGATTACGGCTTGAAAGACCACTTTGTTGGCGCGTTGAAAGGGAAAATTTTATCGGAATATACCGTAGCTTCCATAGTCGATATCTCGCATCATATTGACCCATTTAACACGGTTGAAGCAAGTTACATTATTGGAGCTGCTTATTCGAGTTTTCCAAAAGGTACCGTACATCTCATTGGTGTGGATATGGAATTCAACAAGGAAAATCAACATATTGTCATGCAATGGAACGATCATTATTTTATTGCCGCCGATAATGGAATTTTGAGTATGCTTTCTCAAAAAATTGTAGCCCAAAAAATAGTTGCCATCAATATTCACGATCGTTTGCCAAGTAACGCCACAGATTTGGACGTTTTTGTCAAAGTCGCCTGTCACATTGCCAAAGGTGGTTTACTCAACGTTATTGGCAAAGAAATAAAAGCCATCAAACAAGTCACCGATTTGCAAGCTGTTGCCGCTAATGATGGAAATTCCTTAAAAGGATACGTGATTTACATTGACCATTTTGGCAATGTAGTAACCAATATTTCGAAAAAGCAATTCTTAGAAGTTGCCAAAGGCAGACCCTACGAAATTGTCTTGCGAACTAAAAATATCAAAACCATTTTACCTAATTATTCTGCGATTGCGAGTTCAGACAAGTATCCAATCAAGAATTATGAAGGCGAAAAACTGGCGATTTTCAATACGGCTGGTTTCCTGGAAATTGCCATTTTTAAAAGTAATCCATCAAAATTAGGCTCGGCCAATAGCTTGCTGGGATTGAATTATAGAGATGTTATCAATATAGTATTCCGTTAACAATGCTTAAAAAAAACCGAAATAAAATGTTCATACGAATAGTAAAAATGTCCTTCTCCGAAGAAAATATTCCTGCTTTTCTGGAAAACTTCGAATTAGTGAAAGACAAAATACGAAATGCGCCGGGAAACCGTTTATTAGAATTGTATCAAGACAAAACCAACCAATGTATTTTCTTTACCTACAGTTATTGGGAAGCCGAAGAAGACTTGGAAAATTATAGAAAATCGGAACTTTTTAATGAAGTTTGGGCATTCACAAAGAAATTATTCAACGATAAACCCGAAGCTTGGAGTGTCGACAAGTTAGTTAGTTTAAAATAATTACGAATTACCAAATAAAAAAATTTGCGACTTAGCGTCTATGCGGTAAAAAAACATAAGAATGAAATCAATAGTATTACGAGAAATAAAATCCTTTTTCGGATCGCCAATAGGTTATTTGGTGATTGCTATTTTCCTGATTGGGAATGGCATAATCCTTTGGGTTTTCGAAGGAGAATACAATATTTTAAACAGCGGTTTTGCTGATTTAAGTCCGTTTTTTACTTTGGCTCCTTGGATTCTAATTTTCCTGATTCCGGCCGTTACGATGCGCAGTTTTTCGGATGAGAAAAAACAAGGTACATTGGAATTGTTGTTGACCAAACCCTTAAGTATTTGGCAAATCGTGAACGGAAAATTTCTGGGTTCGATGTTGTTAATTGTTATGGCGATTGTTCCAACTTTTATTTATGTTTGGGTCATTTCTGGTTTAGGTTCGCCCGAAGGAAATATTGATATGGGCAGCACGATGGGTTCTTATTTTGGATTATTGTTTTTGATTTCAGCTTATTCTGCCATTGGAATCTTCACTTCTACCCTATCCGAAAATCAAATAGTTGCTTTTATTGTTGCCGTGTTTTTATGTTTCTTTTTTTACTTTGGATTCGAAAGCGTTGGCTCGATTATTCCAAGTTTTGAAAGCGAAATTTCAAGTATTGGAATGCAAGACCATTTCAAAAGTATGAGTCGTGGTGTGATTGACACTCGGGATGTGATTTATTTTGTAAGCATCACATTCTTGTTTCTTTCGTTTACGGTATATAATTTAAAATCTGTTAAATCGTAATGATACCAATAAATAAAAGCAATCTAAAAACTTTATTGATTACCATTGCCATTTTACTGGTTGCAAATGGTATTGGAAATCAAATTTTTCATCGTTTTGATTTGACCAAGGACAAAAGATATACCCTTTCGCCAACATCTTTGAATATTGTCAAACAAGCCCAAAATCCGTTGTATGTAAAAATCTATTTGCAAGGCGATTTACCGGCCGAATTCAAACGTTTGCAAAGTGAAATTCGGGATTTATTCGAAGAGTTTCAAGCCTATAATAAAAATATTGTGTTCGAATTTGTAGATCCTTTGGAAAACAAAGACGAAAGCATGGACAACATCAAGGAGTTGTATCGAAAAGGCCTCACACCAATAAACATAACCGTTGACGACAAAGGAAAACAATCACAAGCTATGGTTTTTCCTTGGGCTATTGCGATTTACGACAACAAGGAAGTTAATATCCCGTTGTTGAAAAATATTATGGGTGCTACGACAACCCAAAAAGTGATTGGTTCTGTGCAACATCTAGAATATTCTATCGCCGATGCCATCAATAAAATCACGAAAGACAAACAGAAAAAAGTAGCGATTATTAAAGGAAACGGGGAACTTCAGGACATTCAGATTGCCAAATTCCTGATGCAGGTTCGAGAAAGCTACCACATTGGACCTTTCACTTTAGATTCAGTGTCTAATAATCCAACTGGAAGTCTAGAAGCCTTGGAAAAATATGACTTGGCTATTATTGCTAAACCAACAGAAACGTTCACTGATGCCGAGAAACAAGTATTAGATCAATACATCATCAAAGGGGGAAAAACGCTGTGGCTTGTGGATCAAGTCAATATGGAAATGGACAGTTTGTACAATTCATCTGGTTCTACTTTAGCTTTTCCAAGGGATTTGAATTTGAATGATATGTTCTTTAAATATGGATTTAGAATTAATTCAGAATTAGTTAAAGATGAACAAGGAAGCCAAATAAAATTAGCTACTGGCGATCAGGGCAGTGCCACCCAATACCAGGAATTCATTTGGAAATTTGCGCCACAAGTTTATCCAGAAAGCAAGCATCCCATCGTGAAAAATTTAGGTGGAATCAAGTTTGACTTTGCCAATTCGATTGATACTTTGAAGAATGGAATCAAGAAAACCGTGTTGTTGCAATCGTCTCAATATTCAAGAAAAATAGGTTCTCCGGCGGAGATTAATTTGAATATGGTTGCCGAAGAAACTACTCAAAGCGATTATTTTAACAAGGGAAATATTCCGCTTTCGGTTTTACTGGAAGGTTCGTTTCATTCGGTGTTTGAAAATAGGGTGTTGCCTTTTGAACAAAAAACATTTGAAGCCAAAGGAAAAGACAGTAAAATGATTGTGATCTCGGATGGTGATTTGATTCGAAATCAACTGGATAAAAACTTCCAACCGGTTGAATTAGGATATGATCAACGATCGGGAAACTTGTATGATAATAAAGATTTTTTGATGAATTGTGTCAATTATCTGCTCGACGATAATGGACTTATTAACATTCGTAGCAAAGATCTTGAATTGCCCTTATTAGATAAAGAAAAAGTATATCTCAATTACAGCTTTATACAATTCCTAACTATCGGGCTTCCAATCTTAATTTTAATGCTTTTTGGAGCACTATTTTCCGTCCTTCGAAAAAGAAAATACGGAAAGTAATGTTAATAAAAAAATTAAGAAAATATAATAGTTTACGATATATTTGTACCATGTAGGGTTTTTTTGAAAAAGTAAAAAATATATACAAAAAAAATAAAATAAAACAGATGAAATTTATAGTATCGAGTTCGTACTTATTAAAACAATTACAAGTGTTAGGAAGCGTTATCAACAGCAGCAATACGTTGCCTATTTTAGATAATTTTCTATTTGAATTAGACCATAAAGCGTTAACCGTTTCGGCTTCTGATTTAGAAACTACCATGTCAGCTACTTTAGACATTGATTCTAATAGCAAAGGAAGCGTTGCTGTTCCTGCAAAATTGCTTTTGGAAATCTTGAAAACCTTTCCAGAACAACCCTTGACTTTTACCGTTGAAGAAAATAGCACGATAGAAATTAGTTCTAACTCAGGGAAATATGCTTTAGCGTATGCTCCGGGTGAAGAGTTTCCAAAATCAGTGAACTTAGACGAACCTTCGGTAACTTTAGTTCCTGCCGATGTTTTGGCAACAGCCATTAGCAAAACGATTTTTGCTGCTGGAAACGATGATTTGCGTCCGGTAATGTCTGGCGTTTTCTTCCAGTTTTCTCCACAAGGATTAACATTTGTAGCCACTGATGCTCACAAATTAGTAAAATATGCTCGTACCGATGTATCGGCTTCGCAAGTGGCCGATTTTATTATGCCAAAAAAACCTTTGACTATATTGAAAAATATTCTGGGTGCTTCAGATGCGGAAGTAAAAATTGAATATAACGATTCTAATGCGACTTTTTCTTTCGACAATTACATATTAATGTGTCGTTTGATTGACGGAAAATATCCAAACTATGAAGCAGTAATTCCTAAAGAGAATCCAAATAAATTGATGATAGACAGAACACAATTCTTAAGTTCTGTTCGTCGTGTTGCAATTTTCTCTAACAAAACTACACACCAAATTCGTTTGAAAATTGCCGGTGCTGAATTGAATATTTCTGCTGAAGATATTGATTACTCCAACAAAGCCGAAGAAAGACTGACTTGTGATTATCAAGGTGACGATATGCAAATTGGGTA
>NZ_CAWURC010000017.1:0-22497 GCF_963925185.1 uncultured Flavobacterium sp.
GTTTGACGTAAATTGTTCCACCACCAAGTATTGTTTGTTATTGTTTTCATATTTAATTCTTGGCACAAATATATAAATGAAATTTGATTATCCAAACAGAATGAACAAAAAACACTTTTTTTTATAATTTTGACTAGTCCTAAATAATCGATACAGATTATTAGGCAAAAATAGATAAATTAAACAGCATCAAAAACGTTTTTGATGCTGTTTTTAGTTTTATAGGTTTTCATTATTAGTTTAGATTGCTCGTGCATTTGATTTGGCGTTAGCATATGGTTTGATAAATGAGGTCTTTTTTCATTGTATATTGCAACTGTTTCTTTTATTATTTTCTTCATAATTGGAAGTTCTTTATTGTATTTGTCAATATAAAATTCTTGTTTCAAAATTCCATTTATTCTTTCTGCTACTGCATTTTCATATGGATCCGAGTTTTGGGTCATACTGGGCTGAATGTCATTGTTGCTTAGTAGTTTTTGATATTCATTGGCACAATATTGCAATCCTCTATCGGAATGGTGTATCAAAGGTATTCCTTTATTTTTCCTTTGCTTAATAGCTAACTTTAATGCTACTAAACTACTTTGAGTATTTAAGTTATCGGCTACATTGTATCCAACAATTTTTTTAGAATAAGCATCTGTTATTAAACTTAAATAACAAGGTTTTTCTCTTTTCCCAATATAAGTAATATCAGATACCCAGACTTGTTCTGGCTTGTTTATTTGTAAATCCAGCAATTGGTTTTTATACTTTCTAAAGCGATGATGCGAGTTTGTGGTGATGTGATAAGAACGTTTTGGAACTATTAATAAATGATTTGCTCTGAGAATATCAATGAATTTATCTCTTCCTATTTTTAGTGTTTTTAAATCTTCACCTAGCAAATAATATAGCTTTTTAGAGCCAATCCTCGGCATTTGCATCCTAATTTCTAAAACCATATTCACAACCAATTGTGCCTTATCTTGCTTGATAATGCGTCGTTTTATTTTTCGATAATAAACCTGTCTATCTACCCCGAACAAAGTACAGGCAAACATTATTGTTTGTTGTTGTTCTTCTTTAAAATGGTCGATTGTTCGGGTGATGAGTTTTTTCGTATATCGATTTGATATTCTTTTTCTGCAATATCAATCATCATATCAAAAATGATGGCTTTCTTATCGGCAACAAAAGCTTGTTGTTCTAAAAATGTTTTCTGCTTTTCTAGAAGCCTAACTTTTGCTTCTAGTTCCATTATTTTTTGTTCTGGAGATTTTGGCATATTAGATGGTGTTTGATTTTCCCAATCAAAGTTACCAAATTTTCGAAGCCATTCTACAATTGTTGAACGTGCTTGAATTCCATACTTACGACAGGCTTGGTGGGTTGATAAGTTTCCTTGTTCTATTTCTTGAACAATTTGTAATTTAAAAGACATTGTATAGTCTTTTTGCGTGCGCTTTACATAGCGGCTTTCTTGGTTATTTTCCATAACGATGAATTTTGTGTATCGCTATTTCAGGACAAGACAGAATATATAAAAAAAACAGAAGACGTTTATGATTAGGATGTTTTTTGCTTTCTATTTTTAAATCTTGTCTATCCACTTCCTAGCATTCACAAAGGCTTCGTGCCAAGGCGAAACTTCATCGTTCCGGTCTTTAGGATAATGTGCCCAGTTCCACTGGAACGTAGAACGCTCAATGTGTGGCATCATAACTAAATGTCGTCCTGTTGTATCGCATAACATAGCCGTGTTATAATCGGAACCATTAGGATTTGCAGGATATTCTTCGTAACCATATTTCGCTACAATTTGATATTGGTCTTCGGCTAAAGGCAAATTGAATTTTCCTTCTCCGTGTGAAACCCAAACTCCTAGAGTGCTTCCGACCATACTCGACAACATAACTGATTTGTTTTCTTGAATCGTTACCGATGTAAATATACTTTCGTGTTTGTGGCTGTCGTTATGCAACATTTTTCCGTGAACTTCGTGCTCTGGATTTACCAATTCTAATTCCATAAATAATTGGCAACCGTTACAAATTCCAACCGATAAAGTATCTTCTCTTTTGAAGAAATTTTCCAAAGCCATTTTTGCTTTTTCGTTGTATAAAAAGGCTCCAGCCCAACCTTTAGCAGAGCCCAAAACATCCGAATTCGAGAATCCTCCAACAGCACCAATAAACTGAATGTCTTCCAGATTTTCACGTCCAGAAATTAAATCGGTCATGTGAACGTCTTTTACATCAAATCCCGCTAGGTACATTGCGTTTGCCATCTCACGCTCAGAATTACTTCCTTTTTCACGGATAATTGCGGCTTTTGGTCGAGGTTTTGTCTTATCAATAACGGGTAATTTTCCTGCAAAATGAGTTGGGAAAGTATAGTTTAAAGCTTGAGTTGCATAATTATCGAAACGTGCTTGTGCGGTTCCGTTTTTGGCTTGTTTTTGATCCAATAAGAAAGACGTTCTAAACCAAATGTCTCTGTGTTTTTTTATTTCGAAAGTCGAAAGTCCAAGGTCTAAAGTCCCAGTTGTGGTAACGGTACCTAATTTGTAAAAAGAAACACCTTTGTTATTCAATACGTTTTCGACAACGGCATCTTCTTTGGCTTGGAAAACAATTGCAATATTTTCAGAAAATAAGTATTTGATACTATCTTTTTCTTCGAAAACAGAGAAATCTATTTTAGCTCCTAAATTCACATCGGCAAAACACATTTCCAATAAAGTCGTAATCAAACCACCACTTCCTATATCGTGTCCAGCCAAAACTTGGTTGTCCAAAATCAATTCTTGAATGGTATTAAAAGCATTCTTAAAAAAAGCAGCGTCTTTTATAGTTGGTGCTTCGTTTCCAATTGTATTCAAGATTTGTGCAAATGACGAACCGCCCAATTTGAAATCATCTTGAGATAAATTGATATAATAGATTGAACCTCCATCTTTTTGAAGAACGGGTTCTACTACTTTTCGAACATCGGTACAGTTTCCACCCGCCGAAATAATCACCGTTCCCGGTGCAATCACTTCGTCATTTGGATATTTTTGTTTCATCGAAAGCGAATCTTTTCCGGTTGGAATATTGATTCCTAATTCGATTGCGAAATCTGAACAAGCTTTTACAGCTAAATACAAACGAGCATCTTCGCCTTGATTTTTACACGCCCACATCCAGTTTGCTGAAAGTGAAATTCCATCCAATCCATTTTTTATTGGTGCCCAAACAATATTCGACAATGATTCGGCGATGGCGGTTCTTGTTCCTGCCACTGGGTCAATTAAGGAGGCAATAGGAGAATGTCCTATAGAAGTTGCAATTCCTTCTTTTCCTAGATAATCCAAAGCCATTACACCACAATTGTTCAATGGCAATTGCAAAGGTCCGGCACATTGCTGTTTAGCTACTTTTCCACCTACACAACGATCCACTTTGTTTGTCAACCAATCTTTACAAGCAACAGCTTCTAGTTGCAATACTTGTTCTAAATAAGTTGTAATATTTTTTATCGAATATTCTAAATTAGGATAGTTGTAAGTGATGGTTTTATCGGTCATTACCACTTTTGGTGAACTTCCGAAGAAATCTTCAAGAGCGTAATCCATCGGTTTTAAAGCAGTCGATTTCGATTCGAAAGTAAAACGATGATCTGCTGTTACGTCACCCACTTGGTACATTGGAGCCCGCTCTCTATCAGCAATTCGTTGTAAAATATCGATGTCCTTTTTACGAATAACTAATCCCATTCGTTCCTGAGATTCGTTACCAATGATTTCTTTTGCAGAAAGGGTTGGATCTCCAACAGGCAGCTTATCTAAATCAATCAAACCGCCCGTTTCTTCTACTAATTCTGAAAGACAGTTCAAATGTCCACCCGCACCATGATCGTGAATGGAAACAATTGGATTATGGTCACTTTCCACCAAACCACGAATGGCGTTGGCAGCTCGTTTTTGCATTTCAGGGTTCGAACGTTGCACCGCATTCAACTCGATTCCAGAACTCATCGCTCCTGTATCGGCAGAAGAAACAGCCGCTCCACCCATTCCGATTCTATAATTTTCACCACCAAGAATTACGATTTTATCGCCTGCTGAAGGTTTTTGTTTTATGGCTTGATCCAGTTTTCCGTATCCAATTCCGCCCGCTTGCATAATTACTTTGTCGTATCCTAATTTTCTACTCGTCACACTGAGCTCGTCGAAGTGTTCGTGTTCGAAAGTAAGAACAGAACCAGTAATCAACGGTTGTCCAAATTTATTTCCAAAATCAGAAGCTCCGTTGGATGCTTTTATCAAAATATCCATTGGTGTTTGATACAGCCATTTTCTTTCGGCAACAGCATTTTCCCAATTTCTATTTTCTTCTAAACGAGAATACGAAGTCATATAAACAGCAGTTCCTGCTAATGGCAAAGAACCTTGTCCACCAGCCAAACGATCTCGAATTTCTCCTCCAGAACCCGTTGCAGCTCCATTAAAAGGCTCTACGGTGGTTGGAAAATTATGGGTTTCTGCTTTTAAGGAAATAACCGAATCGAATGCTGTTATTTCGTAAAAATCAGGTTTGTCGGCAGTTTTTGGAGCAAATTGTTGCACGCGTGGTCCTTTTACAAATGCCACATTATCTTTATATGCCGAAACAATATCGTTCGGATTTTCAGCAGATGTTTTCTTGATCAGTTTGAATAGGGAAGAAGGCATTTCTTCACCATCAATTACGAATGTTCCGTTAAAAATTTTATGGCGGCAATGCTCCGAATTGGCTTGCGAAAACGCAAAAATTTCAGAATCGGTTAGTTTTCGACCTAACTTAGTTGAGAGATTGTATAAATATTCTACTTCGTCAGGGCTTAATGATAGACCTTCGGATGTGTTATAAGCAGCAATATCATCAATATCTAAAATTGCTTCTGGTTGAATGTGAATTGTGAAAATATCTTGATTTAATTCAGAATATTTTTGGGAAAGCATAGGATCGAAATCCAAAGACCCCTCTGATACTTTATGAAATTCTTCTATTCGAATGATTCCAGAAATGCCCATATTTTGGGTGATTTCAACGGCATTAGTGCTCCAGGGCGTAACCATTGTGGCGCGAGGACCAACAAAAAAATCCGTTAATACGGATTTTTCTATTTTATGGGAGTTGGCAAAAAGCCAGTTGAGTTTTGAAATGTCTTGAGCCGAAAGTAGGTTTTGCGTTTGTACTGCAAATAGGGTCTTGCTTTGGTTTTCAAAGAAATGAATCATTGTAATAATGTAGTTAGTGTTGTTTTGCAAATTTAGTTTAAAAAATTAGCAAGAACAAAGGAAACAATAACAAAGACTTTAAAATTATTTAGGAAACGGCATATTTTGAAATGCACCCAAATCTGGCGGTAAAGTTCTAGTACTTCCTAGTATATCTAAAGGAATTAGATAAGCAGTGTTTCCTTTTCCGAAAGCTGCCGAAGTATCGTCAATATTGAGTTTGTTTTGAGGCATTTTCAAGAATTTAGGGTCTTTATTTTGGATTATTGCGTTATAATGAATTAAGTCTGTATTGAATTGATAAAGAGGATCACTAGTGTATTTGTTTGATGTATTATCAAATTTCAAGAGGCAATTGTTAAATTGATATTCGAATGCGGCTCCCTCTTTTTTATCTAAAATCATTTCATTTGAATAAGAACCATAAATAATGCAATTATTAAATGTTGCTGTTGTTAAGTCTTTTACTTCCGGGATAGCACCTGTATAATAATTATTTATTAAGACCGCCACTTGTTGTGAACTATTCCAATTGTTGTTGAATGTACAATGGGTAAATTTATAGTCTCCACCATAAGCGCAGGCTAAACTAGCTTGTCCTGAATTATTTATGACTAGATTTTCTCCAACAATTTTTCCGGTTTGGGCAAGAATTCCATAATTTGAGGAATTATAGATTTGCGTATTCTTTATTTGAACTTTTGTACCATTGTTATTTTGAATTAACAATCCTATAGTTGCATTTTTAATCGTTAAATGATTAATTGTATGATTAGTACTGCCATCCGTAAGCCAGATTGTTCCCCATTGCCCTGAAACATCAGCAAAATCAGGCTCTAGTCGATCGCCTTCAAAAATAACTTCGTTCTCTAATTTATCAGTTGTAGATAAGGTTCCATTTACATTAATGGAAGCATTTGCTGCCAATATCAAACCTGAATTGGCATGAAAATGGACTCTTGCTCCTGCATCAAAAGTCACCGTTTTTCCTGGTGTAACTGCGGCATAGCCATAAATTACATAGGGTTTTTGGTTTGTAAATTCTAGTTCGTTACCATTTACGGGGTCGTTTTCGTCTAAATAGAAACCATAAATTTCTGCATCTCCAATAGGAAGAGTTTCCACTGTTCCATCGCCAAAACGTTTCGGATAAAGAAAAACGGCATCTTGAATGAGCGTCACTAATTCTACTTTTTGAAGATTTGCGCCACTATCAAATTGAATTTGGTCGGTGTAAAGAAAATCGGTGGAGTTGGCATCTGCAATATTTGCTGTCGTTTCGATAAAAATATACATACTATCTTTCGCCAAAATATTGACATTATCGAATGATTTTCCTTGATTTCCTTGCGTCCCATCAACCGTCATTCTATATCTTGAATTTAAACCTTTGGCTAATTTTATACTTGGAATTGTGATGTCATTTTTGCTGTGATTATAAATCTTTAGAGTGTAAGTGCTTGAGCCAATGTTAGTAAAAACAGTATCTAAGTAGACTGTGTCTTTTGAGAACCCCAAATCACCGGTGCTTGCTACGCTTTCGAAATCAGTTCGACATGAAGAAAGAGAAATAATTATTCCAATAATAAATAGAAAAGAAAACTGACGCATTTCAATAGATTTTTTGTAAAAATAGTAAAAAACTAATAGGATTGAAGAACGATTTTCGATTTAGAATGTATAATTACAAATGTATTTATTATTTTGTCTCTCATCTTTTACATAAATTTACAACTTTAAAACAAATCACATGATTTTCGACAAAGATAAAATCCTAGAACTTTATAATAAGATTTCAAAAAACACCTTGATGGATACCTTGAATATTGAATTTATTGATGTTGGTCCGGATTATTTAGTTGCTAAAATGCCAGTAAATCCCTCGGTTCACCAGCCTATGGGTTTGTTGCACGGCGGAGCTTCGGTAGCTTTAGCCGAAAGTGTAGGAAGTGCGGCGTCGATGTTATTTGTTAATTCTGAACTCAGCGAAATTCGCGGAATCGAAATTTCTGCAAATCACCTGAAAGCAAAACGGGAAGGAATTGTTTACGGAACGGCAAGAATAATTCACAAAGGGCGGAGTATTCATCTTTGGGAAATTAGAATTACCGATGAAAATGACGCTTTGATTTCGGTTTGTAAATTAACCAATATGATTTTACCAAAAAGAAAAACCCAGGATTCATAATGAAAATAATTTTTGATAAAGCGGCAAACCATTTGAAGCAAAATCTTCCTTTTGTGATTTATAAAAACCCAAATGAAGCGAATGTTGTTGGACTTTTTCAGAAAAATGACACTTTATTTTTAGTAAATGATTTTACCGAAAAAGGGTTTGTTTTTGCCTCATTCGATGGTAACCAAACGGTTTTAATTCCTAAAAACCAATCTGAAATAGTTAAAGTTGCGTGGGATAAAAACAAGTTGGATATTCCGGAAAAAGTAGCTGCTTTAGCAAACGAATTGGATAAAAATAATTTTAAAAATTTGGTTGCTAAGGGAATTCAAGCCATCGAAAATCATGAATTTAAAAAAGTAGTTTTGTCCCGAAAGGAAACGGTTGAATTGGTTAATTTTGACTTGGTTTCCGCTTTCGAAAAATTGACTCAGTTGTATCCTTCTGCTTTTGTGTATTGTTTTTTTCATCCAAAAGTTGGAATTTGGCTTGGAGCAACACCGGAACAATTATTAAGAGTGAAAAATAATTCATTTGAAACCATAGCTTTGGCAGGAACTCAAAAAGAGGAGGTTTCAAAAGAGGTAATTTGGAAAATAAAAGAAAAGGAAGAACAGCAATTTGTCACTGATTATATCGTTGCAAAACTGCAAAAAGTGGCTTCGGAACTTTCTGTTTCAAAACCCTACAGTATCAAGGCAGGAAGTATTTGGCATATTAAAACGGATATTTCAGGAATTTTTAATTCAGAATCTAGTATGCAAGAAATAGTTCATTTGTTACATCCTACACCTGCTGTTTGTGGTTTTCCTAAAGAAAAATCGAAATTTTTTATTTTGGAAAATGAAAATTACAAAAGAACTTTTTATACTGGTTATTTGGGAGAATTAAACAGTAGTTTTGCAGAAGATAATGCAAATACTAATTTGTTCGTCAATTTGCGATGCATGGAAATTTGTGATTCTCATGTTCATTTATATATGGGTTGCGGTATCACAAAAGACAGTATTCCTCAGAAAGAGTGGGAGGAAAGCATTAATAAATCGGCGACGATGAGAAAAATTTTGTAAAATGAAATACAGATGAATCTGCATTTATCCGTATTCAAAATTAATACTAACAAAAACCGACAAAATGAAACTAGACATATTAGCATTTGGGGCACATCCAGACGATGTAGAATTAGGTTGTGGTGGAACAATTGCTAAAGAAATAGCATTGGGAAAAAAAGTAGGAATCATCGATTTGACTCGTGGTGAATTAGGAACGCGGGGTTCTGTTGCGATTCGAAATCAAGAATCGGCCAACGCAGCAAAGATTTTAGGAGTTTTAGTTCGTGAAAATCTGGATATGCGCGACGGTTTTTTTGTAAATGATGAATCCCATCAATTGGAAATCATTAAAATGATTCGAAAATACAAACCCGAGATTATCTTGTGCAATGCTATTGATGACCGTCATATCGATCACGGAAAAGGAGGTCAATTAGTTTCGGACTCCTGTTTTTTGTCAGGTTTGATGAAAATTGAAACCGAAATAAATAGAGAGAAACAAGAAGCTTGGCGTCCTAAATTAGTCTATCATTACATACAATGGAAAAACTTAATTCCTGATTTTGTTGTAGACATAACAGGATATAATGATAAAAAAACCGAAGCAATTTTGGCTTACAGTTCACAATTTTACAATCCAAATTCAAATGAACCAGAAACGCTAATTGCTACAAAAAACTTTCTGGAAAGCCTTAGTTATCGCACTCAGGATTTAGGAAGATTAATTGGCACTAATCATGCTGAAGGATTTACTGTGGAAAGATATTTGGCAGTCAATAGTTTAGGCGACTTGATATAATTTTTTGATAATTTTCTTTGTAAAATAAAAAATTTCAAACTATATTTGCACTCGTTAAAAATGGTGGTTGTAGCTCAGCTGGTTAGAGCGCTGGTTTGTGGTGCCGGAGGTCGCCGGTTCGAAACCGGTCATCCACCCAAAATGCAAAAGCTTCGAATAAATTCGAGGCTTTTTTTGTGAATAAAAAAGAGCTTCAAATTTCTTCGAAGCTCTTTTTTATTATAATTGGAGTATTTTAGAACTAATTTCCGCTTTTATCAACTACAGGACGATTTTCTCTGTTTGCTAATTCCCAAGCAATTGCAAATGCTAGTTGGGTTCTTTTAGCCAAAGCGTCGAATTCAATTTTATCAACTTCATCGGAAGCCTTGTGGTAATCAGCATGAACACCGTTAAACAGAAAAACCGAGGGGATTCCATTTTTTGCGAAATTATAATGGTCAGAGCGGTAATAAAAACGGTTAGGATCAGTTCTGTCGTTGAATTTGTAATCGATAAACAGGTTCACATAATTTTTATTAGCGTCTTCGCAGATGTTATATAAATCTGTTGAAAGATAATCAGAGCCAATGAGGTAAACATAATTACTGGAATCGTTGTGAAATTCATCATGACGTCCAATCATATCAATATTGATATCGGTTATGGTATTGGCTAACGGAAACAAAGGATTTTGAGCATAATAGCTAGAACCTAATAATCCGTGTTCTTCACCAGTAACATGAAGAAATAAGATGGAACGTTTTGGACCATAACCTTCTTTTTTGGCAATTTCGAATGCTTGCGCAATTTCAAGTAAAGCAACAGTTCCTGAGCCATCATCGTCAGCACCGTTGTAAATTTCGCCATTTTCTATGCCAATATGATCATAATGAGCCGAAATCACTATGATTTCATCGGGTTTTTCGGAACCTTCAATAAAAGCCCAGATATTCTCAGAATCAGGTAGATTGTCGTTATGTTTGGCATTTAGAAAAGCAGCGGGAACTCTTTGATAATAATTGGTTGCTCCTTTCGGAAACGGAACGTCGTTAGCTTTGTATTGACTGATAAGATAATCTCCTGCTTTCTTTTGTCCTGTTGAACCTGTTTCTCGACCTTCCATTTCATCAGAAGCAACTATATTTAAATGCTTTGACAAATCATTGGAAGTAATGGTATTAATGTATTTTGTAGGATTTATATCGGCAACATTTCCTTTCTGGGAGGAACATGAAATTGTTGTAGCGATTAAAAAAAATAAAATATTTTTTTTCATTTTATGTTTAGTGTAAGTTAATAAAAATATAAAAGGCAAAGAACAACAATATTATTATTAAAATTCATTAATGTCCGATAAAAAATAAAAACGCCTGCTTTTATTTTTTATCGGACATTAATGAAAATATATATAAATACTTTTTCATAACAATATTATTTTACACTAATATCAGAAATAAAAGGGAGAAAAGAAACTCTAAAAAAAAATTACGAGGCTTCCAGTTTTAAAACTCTAGTTAGTAACATTTTTTTAGTAGTAGGTAAAAACCAAAATTATTTCCCGGGATGATAAGTTCTTTCCGCATTTTTTAGAACATCTTCTTTGTAAAATAAAATGTCTTTGAATTGCCCTTTTCGATACATTTCTGCTTGGTCATTAAAGTGCTCGGATATTGGGTCGCCACTGTTTCCGCCCGCAAGTAAAGACTTGGCTTTTATTTTGTCGCCAAATTCCACCACGCAAACAAAACTATTGCCGCTGGATCCATATTTTTTTTTGGTATCTTTTTGATAATTGCTTCTAAAAGAAGGCAAGCAACCCCATATCGAAGAAGTATAACCCATAGGCAAACTTTCTAAAGAATCCTTATAAACAAGGTCAATTGCTCCAGACGGTCTTTGAAAGCGATTGATTTCGCCCCAGGGAATTTGCCATTTGCCAAATTTGGTTTTTAACTCATTAACCACCATTTGCAATTGAGGAAGCAATTGATCGACTGTGGCGTTTTTTGCGAAATTTTTCGTATTTTCAACCTGATCTGATTCGCCTTGGTTGATATATACTTTTTGAATGATTGGGTATAATTTTGTTGCCCATTCGATAGCCAATGTTGTTGCTACTGAATTTTCATTGGAATAATAATCCCAGTTTTTTAATACTGATATTGGTTCGACTAAATCATTGTACAGCGGGTCTCCTGGTTTTATATTTTTATCAAAACTGGCGGTCAGTGGAGGGATCAATACTTCAAAAGCGGTGAGATAAGTGTTGTAGCCATCTTCAATTACTTTGTCTAAAGTATATTTATCTCCTTTGCTTAAAATACGGACTGCATTTAGAGCCCTGAAATTTTCGCCATCTGGTGCTATATAGGAAGGGTAGTTTTCTTTTTTCGGGCTATTGGCACCAGCCACGGAAAAAGGGGTGGAATTGCAGTTCTGCAACCATCCGTTTGCAGGATTGTATGAATGAACGGATTGGGAAACCTCATGCAAGCCTTTCCATTGCGTTGCCGAAGTTGTGCCGTCCATAACTTTTGCCCAATTCAAATTTTTGTCTCGAATAGGGATGAAGTTTCCATGCCAATAGGCTATGTTTCCTTTGCTATCTGCAAAAACAGTGTTATTTGAAGTGTTGGCTTTCAAGTCCATTGCCTTTTTATAATCGTCAAATCCCTTTGACTTTGTTCTTACCCAACTTTGCACCAGACTGTTCATCGATCGGTTATTCGATTTTAGACTTATCCATTTCCCGTCCCTCTTAGCCATAATCGGACCATGAATTGTAAAGTAAGTCTTGAATTTTTTACTTTTTAGCTTTCCGTTTTCAGAATAATTTATGGTGATTGCTTTTTCGATGACAGGTAGTAATTTTTTGTCGTATTCGTAAAATAGCTTTTTGTTTTTGGTTACTATTTTCTCGGCATAGATATCGGCTACATCCACGGCTGACGAGGTATGCATCCAACCGCAATTATCATTGAATCCTTGATAAACAAAAAATTGTCCCCAAGTTACGGCACCGTATACATTCAATCCTTCTTCGCTGTGTATTTGCACTTCGGGTCTAAAATAAAAAGTAGTATGCGGATTGATATAAAGTATTGCATTTCCTGAAGCCGTTTTAGAAGGAGCCAAAGCAAAACCATTCGAGCCAGTTTGCATGTCTTTCTCTCTTTCCACGTAAGCTACTTTATCAGTATTATCGGAGTAAAAAGCTTTAAGTTCCCCGGTGGAAAGATCGGCTGTGCTTATGGCGCCAATACTTCCGTCAGTCCAAAGCAAAGGATACCAAGGTTCAAAATGATTTAATAAAGCGGGTTTTACTTCGGGATGATTGTATAAATAGAAGTTGATTCCGTCAGCATAGCCGTTCAATAATTTTTTTAACCAAGGAGCCGCTTTTTTATAGTCGGCTTTTGCCTCATTCACATCAATTAAAAGGCGTGTTTCTAAATCATTATACAAAAACGATTCCCCTTTAATTTCTGACAAACGTCCCATTTTCTCCACGTAATTCATTTCGATACGTTTAAAATCGTCTTCGCATTGGGCATAAAGCATTCCAAATACGGCATCGGCATCTGTCTTGCCGTAAATATGCGGGATTCCCCAATTGTCACGGATAATGGTGACTTCTTGGGCTAATTTTTTGAGTCTATTGATCTCTTTTGTATCCACTTTTTGAGAAATTGCCTGAAAACTGATGCAGAAGAATAGCAATCCTAATTTTATGTAGTTCTTGTAATTTTTCATTTTTTTTTTAGAATATTAGTTTATACTATAGTGAAACATTCCGCTTGAAAGCGCAACCTAACTCCATTATGGAATCGGTTTTTGAAATGCCGGGAATGTTATCTATTTTTTCATAAAGTACCTTGCGCATGTGTTCGTGATTTCGGGCGATGATTTTGATGTAAAGTGTGTATAAACCCGAGATATAGTAACATTCAGTGATTTCAGGAATTTTTTTCAACTCTTCGATAATTCTGCCCGAATCTTGATCTTTATTTAAGGTGATTCCGGTGAAAGCTCCCCAATCGTAACCGATTTTTTTCTCGTTAATTACCGGTTTTATACCCGTGAGTATTCCTTGTTCTATCAGCCTGCTTACACGCTGATGAACCATCGTATTTGATATTTTTAAATTGGCTGCAATTGTCGAATAAGCCATCCGTCCATCTTTTTCCAATTCTTTAATAATATTAGTGTCGAATTCATCTAGTTTTTCCATAATAATATATGTTAAAATAACTTATTTTTTTAATTTAAAATTAAATATGACTTATTTATATCAAATGTAAGTCAAAATTTTTATTTTTTATTGTAAAATAAAATATTTTATTATTTTTGGGATGAAATATTTTTAAACAAAAACAGTATGGAACAAATACATCAAACCCTTTCTTCAAAAGCAGAAGGAATGATAGAAAAAGAGAATAAATATGGGGCCCACAATTACCATCCATTACCTGTTGTTCTCGAAAGAGGAGAAGGTGTTTTTGTTTGGGATATAGACGAAAAAAAATATTTCGATTTCCTTTCTGCATATTCTGCTGTTAACCAAGGACATTGCCACCCAAAAATTGTGAATGCGATGATCAAACAAGCACAAACTTTGACTTTGACTTCTCGTGCTTTTTATAACGATCAATTGGGAAATTATGAAGAATATGTAACTAAATATTTTGGCTTCGATAAAGTGTTACCTATGAATACGGGTGCCGAAGCGGTAGAAACAGCCCTTAAATTGTGCAGAAAATGGGCTTATGAAGTAAAAGGAATTCTCGAAAATCAAGCGCAAATTATAGTTTGTGAGAACAATTTCCACGGAAGAACGACAACTATTATTTCCTTTTCTAATGATGAAAGTGCCCGTAAAAGTTTTGGTCCTTTCACGGCTGGATTTATAAAAATTCCTTATAATGATATTGAAGCATTAGAAAATGTTTTAAAATCGACAACAAATATTGCCGGATTCTTAGTTGAACCTATTCAAGGTGAAGCTGGAGTTTATGTACCTTCCGATGGTTATTTGGCGAAAGCCAAAGCACTTTGCGAACAATACAATGCCTTGTTCATTGCTGACGAAGTGCAAACCGGAATTGCAAGAACCGGAAAGTTATTGGCAGTACATCACGAAAACGTACAACCTGATATTTTAATTCTAGGGAAAGCACTTTCTGGAGGTGTTTATCCCGTTTCGGCAGTTTTGGCCAATAATGAAATTATGAATGTGATTCAACCGGGACAACACGGGTCTACTTTTGGTGGAAACCCTATAGCTGCAGCTGTCGCCATTGCAGCGCTCGAAGTGATTCGAGAAGAAAAATTAGCTGAAAATGCAGAACGTTTGGGAATTATTTTAAGAAAAGGACTCAACGATATTGCCGAAAGGAATTCTTTAATTACCTTAGTTAGAGGAAAAGGATTACTGAATGCTATTGTTATTAATTGCGATGAAGAATCCGATTTGGCTTGGGAAATTTGTATGAAATTTAGTGAATACGGATTATTGGCAAAACCTACGCATGGCAACAAAATTAGATTGGCACCGCCGTTAGTGATTACCGAAAGTCAAATTCATGAATGCCTCGCCATTATAGAAAAGGCGTTGAATGATTTTAGATAATTAAAACCCTATGGAACCAACAATAAAATTAATAAAGAATCGGTCTGACATTGGCGCAGGAACAAGAGGTTCTGATATGGGAGTTGACGCCATAGAAATTGCCGCAATCAATCAAAACAGTGATTATTTTAACCAATTTCCTTTTGAAGATGTCAAAACCCACAACGAATCTGTTTATGATAAGAATCGAAGCACTTTTGCCAAGAGAATTGAGCACGTTGTAGAACAATGTACTCGAGTTTGTAATTCGGTAAAGAAAAATATGGAGTCTAGTTTTTTTCCAATTGTTTTGTCAGGAGATCATTCTTCGGCTTTGGGAACGATTAGCGGGATTAAAGCCGTCTATCCCGAACAAAAATTAGGAGTGATTTGGATAGACGCTCATGCCGATTTGCATTCGCCTTACACTTCGCCTTCGGGAAATATTCACGGAATGCCTTTAGCGGCAGTGATTTCCGATGATAATTTGGATTGTCAAATAAACGAATTGGCTCCTGAAACCCAACACTATTGGGAAGAAATGAAAAATATTGGTATCAAAGGCGCAAAAGTCTTGCCTGAAAACCTAGTGTATTTTGGTGTTCGCGACACTGAAGAAGCCGAAGAAAACCAAATAGAAAAATTAAAAATTAGGAATTATAAAGTAGATGAAGTGCGGTATCGTGGACTCAAAACCTGCGTGAAAGAAGCCTTGGATAAATTATCGAATTGCGATATTTTGTATGTTTCTTTTGATGTAGATGCTATGGATTGCGACTTGATTTCATACGGAACAGGAACGCCAGTTCCTAGAGGTTTTGACCAATATGAAATCATCGCTATTATAGACCAAATTATAGAAACTAGAAAGGTGGTTTGCATCGAATTTGTTGAGGTAAATCCACTTTTAGATAACAAAGGAAATAAAATGGCTGAGACAGCATTTGAGGTCTTGGAGCATATTACCGCTACGATTTTATTGCCAAGGGAATGATGTTATAAAATAATTGTTTTTGAAATAGTATTAAAAACCCTCTTTAAGGTACTGTTTACAGAGGGTTTTATTTATATATAAGATTTAATTATATTAACTATTCATCGGTTTCCAAACCCCACAACCGCCATTAAGATTAACGGAATTGATATTTTAGTTTCTCAATATTCGTTGGGCTAAATACCCTCGTAAACCCACTAGGTAGTAAATTACATATTTTTTGTTTTTATTAAAGAAATCGAAATTTTCTCGTAAAGTATCTACGTTCATATTTATGGAGTTTGGTATAGCGCCATTATCGAATTCTTTTTTGTCTCTAACACCAATGGCAAAAACGACTGCGTCAGTCAGAATTGATTTGCCATTATGGAGCTTCAATTCAATTTCATTGCCCTTGTCTTCGAAAGCTTCAACTCCTCCAATAATAAGTGTTTTCATTTGTTGATTATTAATTCTAGAAAAAATTTCTAAAAACATATTGTAAGGGTTTGTAGCTTTTGTTGCATAGAACCAAATTTTTGAAATTAAAATTTGTATAAACAGAATGATTCTTTAAACAAATCTTAAAATTAAAATAAAAGACAAAGTATTTTTGTTTTGTCTTAAAAGTGAAAAATTTTAGCGAAATTTACGGCTCATAAAAAGGAAAAAGCAATAATGAAAGACTTGCTCAAACAGACTTACGGATATATATTTGAAGATAAATTGATCGATGAAATTAGTCAGGTTTCTTTATTGAGAGACTTCAAGGAAGGTGATATTCTTATTGATTTTGGAGACTCCATTCAAAAAATGCCATTATTGATAACAGGTGCAATCAAAATCTTGCGCGAAGATTTTGATGAAGGGGAATTGTTGTTGTATTTTATCGAAAAAGGAGATACATGTGCGATGACAATGGCATGTTGTATGGGAGAAACGAAGAGTGAAATTAGGGCTGTAGCAGAGACAAATGGCCTGCTGATAATGATTCCAGTCAATAAAATGGAGGAGTGGTTAGGGAAATATAAAAGCTGGAGAAACTATGTTTTTAATAGTTATAATAATCGTTTAAAGGAAATGTTGTCGGCAATTGACAACTTGGCTTTTATGAATATGGATGAACGGTTATGGAATTATCTACATGAAAAATCCAAAATAAATAACTCAAATGAAATTCATAACACACACCAAGAAATTGCGTATGATATGCATACCTCGAGGGTTGTAGTTTCTCGATTATTAAAAGCATTGGAAAACAAGGGGAAAATAAGCTTGAACAGAGCGTCGATAATAATGCTAAACTAGGGAGGTAACATTTGTTACAGAATTAGGCTCTTTAAAAAATTACTTTTGTACTGAAAAACGCAATAAATGGAAATATCTAATATCATAGGTTATATTTTGGCTGTTTTTGTTGGGATGACGCTTGGCATGCTGGGCAGCGGTGGTTCCATACTTTCGGTTCCTATTTTAGTATATATGATGGGAATCGAACCCGCACTGGCTACAGCCTATTCACTATTTGTAATCGGAACAACATCTTTAATTGGAGGTGTTCATAAAGCCAAACAAAAATTAGTCGATTTCAACAAGGTGATTCTATTTGGAATACCTGCAGTGATTTCTGTTTTCATAACTCGAAAATTTATTGTTCCTAGAATCCCGAAAATTATTTTTACCACTGAAAATTTCATTCTGAGTAAGTCTATACTAATTATGATTGTATTTGCTTTTGTAATGATTTTTGCATCGTTTCGAATGATAAAACCTTTTAAGGAAACCACAATTTCGGGTGAGGAAAAACTCAATTATTTTAAAGTAGTTACAATGGGAATTCTCATTGGTCTTATTTCTGGATTTGTTGGAGCTGGAGGTGGGTTTTTAATTGTTCCAACTTTGTTATTTTTTGCAAAAATACCAATGAAAATAGCTGTTGGTACATCGCTTTTTATTGTTTCCTTACAGTCATTAATTGGATTTACAGGTGATATTATGGGGAACCAAATTATCGATTGGGAGTTGTTACAAGTCTTTACTTTAGCATCTATTGCAGGTGTTTTTATCGGAAATTTTATTTCCAGAAAAGTGGATGAAGAAAAACTCAAAACAGGATTTGGTTGGTTTGTTCTTGCGATGGGAATTTACATCATAATTAAAGAGGTTTTCGTATCTTTATATTTTACAAAATATAACTTTTGATACCATAATTGAAAAAAAATTAAATTTAGATTATAATTAGCTCAAAAAAAATGAAAATAGAACAAATTTACACGGGATGTTTAGCGCAAGGGGCTTATTATATAGAAAGTAATGGCGAAGTTGCCATTATTGATCCATTGCGAGAAGTACAGCCTTATGTTAACAAAGCCTCTCTAGATAACGCAAAAATAAAATATATTTTCGAAACCCATTTTCATGCTGATTTTGTTAGTGGTCACGTTACTTTGGCTGAAAAAACTGGAGCTCCTATAATATTTGGACCAACTGCTAATCCTATTTTTGATTCACATATTGCAAAAGATGGTGAAGTTTTCCAATTGGGAAACATTACTATCACTTTATTGCACACTCCCGGACATACGATGGAAAGTTCTTGTTATCTTTTGAAAGACGAAAACGGAAAAGATTACGCGATTTTTAGTGGTGACACCTTGTTTTTAGGAGATGTAGGAAGACCAGATTTAGCCCAAAAAGCAGCTAATATGACTCAAGAAGATTTGGCTGGAATTTTATTCGAAAGTTTGCGAAACAAAATCATGACTTTGGCCGATGATGTTATTGTTTATCCTGCTCATGGTGCAGGAAGTGCTTGCGGAAAAAACTTAAGTAAGGAAACTGTGGGTTCCATTGGCGAACAAAAACAAATGAACTATGCACTTCGTAAAAACATGACCAAAGAGGAATTTATTAATGAAGTTACCGATGGATTATTACCTCCTCCAGCTTATTTTCCAATGAATGTAAAACTCAATAAAGAGGGTTACGAAAACGTAGAAGATATTGTAAAAGAAGCTACTGCTTATGACGCATTTACGTTCGAATTTGTTGCCAACGGAACCGATGCCTTGATATTGGATGTGCGTAATCAAGATGATTTTGCAAAAGGACATATTCCAAAATCTGTTTTCATTGGAATCGACGGTGCATTTGCACCTTGGGTTGGTTCCTTAATTTTAGACATTAAACAACCACTACTTTTGGTTACTCCAAAGGGGAGGGAAGAAGAAACAATTATACGATTGGCAAGGGTAGGTTATGACAATACGATAGGTTATTTGAAAGATGGATTTGACACCTGGAAAAATGCGGGAATGCAATACGACACAGTGAATTCTGTTTCAGCCGAATCGTTAGAAGAAATTATGGAAGAGGATAAAGAAGTTCCAGTTTTTGATGTAAGAAAACCAGGAGAATATTTAGCAGAACATATTTTAGATGTCCATTCAACTCCACTAGATTTCTTGAATGAGCATTTAGCCGAATTTCCAAAAGAGGACACTTTTTATTTACATTGCGCTGGTGGCTATCGTTCTGTGATAGCAGCTTCCATTTTGAAAGCGCGTGGATATCATAATTTAGTTAACGTTTTGGGTGGTTTTGCTGCCATTAAAAAAACCGAAATTAAAACAACTAATTTTGTGTGTCCGTCAACATTGAAATAAGATGAAAGATTTATTATTTACAAATTGGCATTTAATGTGTTGGGCTCGATTGGCTTTTTCCTTGTTTTTATTTGTTTCGGCTTTTACAACTCACGAGTGGTTTTTTATAGCTTTTGCTTTGTTTTTTTTATTCCAGGTTGTTTTTAATTTAGGCTGTGGTCCAAATGGTTGTGCGGTTCCAAATAATAAATATTCAAAAAAATAGTACTATTTTAACCAATTTAATTCAAAAATCATGAAAAAAAATATGGGTTCTACAGATAAAATTTTTCGTATTCTAATTGCCCTTGTAATTGGAGGTTTGTATTATACAGAAATAATTAGCGGAACAACTGCTTTGGTTTTAGGAGCATTTGCTGTCATCTTTTTACTTACAAGTTTTATTAGCTTTTGTCCATTGTATTTACCGTTTGGCATAAATACTAAAAATAAAACGGAATGAAATCAGAAGAGCAAATAAATAAAGATCTTATTTTGAGGGAGCGATTAGCTTTGCAAAGAACAATTTTAGCAAATCAAACTACACTTTTGGCCGTTCTTCGAACTACAATGTATTTTTTTATAGCTGGTTTAAGTGCAAATGCTTTATTAAAGGTTGAACATAGTTCTATTATCGAAATGTCCTTCTTTATTTGTTCTTTCCTGATTCTTTTAGTCGGGATAATAAATTATTTTAAGCATAAAAAAATGATTTCAGAAAACGAAAAGCATATAGGAGATTACAAAATGGATTACTTTGAATAAAGAGTATTGGGATGCTAAATATAAAAACAATGCAACAGGCTGGGATTTAGGCGAAGTTTCCCCGGCAATAAAAACTTATATTGATACTTTAAAAAATAAAAACATAAGTATTTTAATTCCTGGTTGTGGTAATTCGTATGAAGCGGAATATCTTCTAAAATATGATTTTACCAATGTTTCCTTAATTGATATTGCACCAACATTGGTTGAAAATCTTCGTTTGAAATTCAATAACAACCCTAATATTAAAATAGTTTTAGGTGATTTTTTCGAACATGAAGGAAAATATGATTTGATTATAGAACAAACATTTTTCTGTGCTTTGCTTCCAATAATGCGTCTAAATTATGTACTAAAAATGCACCAACTGTTATCCAATAATGGAAAATTAGTTGGTTTGTTGTTTAATAGAATATTTGAAGGAGGTCCACCTTTTGGAGGAAATAAAGAAGAATATAATCAATTTTTTTCATCCCATTTTGATATTTTAAAAATGGAATTAAGCCAAAATTCGATTGCTCCACGAGCCAATAGTGAATTGTTTATTGAACTTCAAAAAAAGGCATAATAAAAAAATCCAAATGCAATTGTATCAATACAACGAAGGGGATTACATTCAACTCGTTAATATAGTTACGATTCCTTCCTTTTGGTGCAACAACACGCTGAATTATAAAACCTTTATGGTTCCTGAAATTTTGCTTTTATTGTTACTATGCTCACGCTATTTTTATCGTCTATGAATGTAGTTTGCGAAAAGGAAATTGGTATGGACCTGCTAACTTTACCCTCATAAAAAGTTAAGTAATAAATAATAAATTCTGATTTGTAATACAAAAAAAAGAGTGATTCATTGAATCACTCTTTTTAATGTGGAATTAATGGTTTGTGCCGTTATTCTTTAACTAATTTTAAAGAGCTAGAACCATTTAGAGTGTTTATTTTTACAAAATACACCCCAGTTTTTAAGCTTGAGGCATCTATTTTTGCTTCGATTGCATTCGGTTTTAATGATAATACATTTCTACCTAAAACATCATACACTTGAATAGAGGATATGTTTGTGTTTTTAGTTGTTACCGTCCAAGTATCTTTTGTTGGGTTAGGGTACGCTTTGAATGAGGCTAAATCAAATTTATTAGTACCCAAGGCACATGCATCACCAACAGTATAATTAAATATTTTCGATCTTACAAGACCTCCAGCGTATGCTGCTCTAAGTGAAAAATTGAGAACAGCTCCAGAAGTTTGTCCAGCAAAAGTATACGTATAAGTCTGTCCTGAAGTATTTGCCATATTTAAAAAGGTGGATGGCTCTATATACAATTGAGGATTAAGCCCTGATTTGTCAGTGTCCAATATTTCAAACGTAACTAATACATTTGTGCCGGTTGTTACGAATGAATAATTATATCCAGTAGAAAACGTTCCTTCAAGAGCTTCAGTAGAGAAACCTGCACAAGGTGTACTTGTATCTACTGAAAAAGATATCGTATAAGTCTTCGTTGTGCTGGCATCATCAGATACGACTACAACGGTAGCGTCACCTGGAAGCGCAGATGCCTGATTTATAGTAGCTGCTGCTAAACTATTGGTTTTTGTTACCGCAGTAATCTGTGGTATAACGGTAGTTCCCTTTGGAAGCACAACAGAATAATTTATTTTTCCAGGAGCAAACCCAGCTACCGTTGTACCGTCAACTTTTAAGTCGCTTAAAGTCGCTACTGTTGAAGCGGCAGGTCTATAAAAATAAACATTGTCAATATACATAGTCACTCCGCCATTAGTAACTGGAACAATCCATTTTAAATGTGCTAAATCTACTCCCGTATAAGTACTAAGATCAATATCATAAGAATTCCATGAATTTTGCGTCTTAGCAAAGGGAACTTCTAGTTCTAATGCAGAGCCGTTAACAGCTTCTAGTTTAATTTTAAATGATGTAAAGTTTGGAGAATAAACATCGAGATGCAACATTGTCATTGAATTCACGTCAAGATTACCCGTACCAGCTTGTATACCAGAATAATTGTGGTTAGTATATTTCATTACAATATTGCCGTCACCTAAAGTTGAACTTGCTATTGTAACTGCACTACCAAATGTGTCAAAAATTACTCCAGGCTCATTTGTGTATTCAGGAGCCACGGGAACAGCAATGCCATTGTATATTGATTTTACATCCCCAACATTTCTTGCCGGAGGATTAGTAGGTCCTGTTGCAAGAGGACAAGGAGCACAAGAACCACC
>NZ_CAWURC010000018.1:0-37356 GCF_963925185.1 uncultured Flavobacterium sp.
GCTTGGAAAATATATTCAATTGTAACTGATCATTACAGACCAAGCCCTAGCCGATTGCGGGATTGGATTTCATCACCAAAAACAACTGGCTACGAAGCTTTACATATTACGGTAATGGGCCCAAAAGGGCGTTGGGTTGAAGTCCAGATTCGTAGCGAAAGAATGGACGAAATTGCAGAAAAAGGGTACGCAGCTCATTACAAATATAAGCAAGGAGACGCCGAAGAAAGCGGGTTAGATATTTGGTTAAATTTATTAAAAGAAGCACTAGAAAACTCTGAAACCAGCGCCATAGATTTTGTTGAAGATTTTAAAATGAATTTATATTCTAAGGAAATCTTTGTTTTTACTCCAAAAGGGGAAATAAAATCACTACCAAAAGGAGCTACTTCTCTAGATTTTGCATTTAGTATTCACTCTGAAATAGGAATTCGCACCCGAGGAACCCGAGTCAACGGAAAATTAGTTCCTTTGAATCACGAGTTAAAAAGTGGTGATCAAATCGAAGTTATAACCTCACAATATCAAAAACCAAACATTAACTGGCTGGATTATGTTACGACTTCGAGGGCAAAAAATAAAATAAAAAACGTTCTAAACGAAAATACTAAGAAAATCGCCGAAGAAGGAAAAGAAATCCTCACTCGAAAGCTGAGACATTTAAAAATTACTTTAAGCGAATCGGTTATCAACGAATTGGTTAATTTTTTCAAATTAAAAACAAGTTTAGATTTGTTTTATCGTGTGGGGGTTGGAGCAATTGAAAACCAGCAATTGAAAGATTATGCCACACAAAAAAGCAATACTTTTATCAATTTTTTTAAAAGTAAAATTAAGCGCTCCGCTAGTACTGCTAGTGATGACATTCATAAACAAGTCATCAGCAGCAATTATGACATGTTGGTTTTTGGCGCAGACCAAGACAAATTAGATTATAAATTATCTACTTGCTGCAATCCGATACCGGGTGACGAAGTTTTTGGTTTCATTACCATAAATGAAGGTATTAAAGTCCATAAAAAAGATTGCCCTAACGCTATAGGTCTGCAGTCTAACTACGCTTACCGTATTATTTTAGCCAAATGGATTGACTCATCACAACAGGAATTTAAGGCGGTTTTGCACATCACAGGAATGGACATTATGGGCTTGACCAACAAACTTACTAAGGTGATTTCGGACAATATGAACGTAAACATTCAGAGCATATCTTTGAGTGGTGAAGCAGGACTTTTTAAAGGTAAAATATCGGTTATCGTTCAAAACAATACTATTCTAAAGAAACTAATCGACAATATCAAGAAAATTGATGGTATCGAAAAAGTAAGTCGAGAATATAAAAATTAAGAAAAAATTATAGGTTTAGTTGATTACAAATTTAGTTAGTAAACTTTTAAACTCTTAAACTTCTAAACTAAAAAATATAATTTATCTTTGCCTAATATGACACTAATCTTATCAGATAATAGTAAAAATCAAGAAATTGTAAAGGGTGTTTTCACATTGTATCTTGAAAATAAAGGACATCGAAAAACTCCTGAACGCTTCGCCATACTTAAAGAAATTTATGATAGCGAAGAACATTTTGATATAGAAAATCTGTATATCAAAATGAAAAATAAAAACTACCGTGTGAGTCGAGCGACTTTATACAATACTATAGAGCTTTTATTGGAATGTGCATTGGTTCGAAAACACCAATTTGGACAAAATCAAGCCTATTATGAAAAGTCCTATTTTGATAAACAACACGACCACATTATTATGACCGATACCGGAGAAGTAATTGAGTTTTGTGATCCAAGAATTCAAAGTATCAAAAAAACAATCGAGGAAATATTCGATATAGAAATTACAACCCACTCCTTATATTTATACGGAAGAAAAAAATAACAAACACAAACTAACTACAAATAACACATAGAATGACCGTAGATTTATTATTAGGATTACAATGGGGCGATGAAGGAAAAGGAAAAATAGTTGATGTTCTTACTTCAAAATATGATATTATTGCACGATTTCAAGGTGGTCCAAATGCTGGACACACATTAGAATTCGACGGAATAAAACACGTTTTAAGAACTATTCCTTCTGGAATTTTTCATAAAACTGCTGTAAACATTATTGGAAATGGAGTTGTTATAGATCCTGTTGTTCTTCAAAAAGAAATTGAAGGCTTAGCTAAATTTAATTTAGACATAAAAAATAAATTAATAATTTCCAGAAAAGCACATTTAATTTTACCTACACATCGTTTGCTTGATGCAGCATCCGAAGCATCAAAAGGGAAAGCAAAAATTGGCTCTACACTTAAAGGAATTGGTCCAACTTATATGGACAAAACTGGTAGAAATGGAATCCGTGTGGGTGATATTGAACTTGAAGATTTCAATGAAAGATACCGTTTATTGGCAAACAAACATGAAGAAATAATCAAATTTTACGATGTTGCCATTCAGTATAATTTAGAAGAAATGGAAAAAGAATTCTTTGAAGCTATCGAAGAATTAAAAAAAATAGATTTTATAGACAGTGAAGAATATTTGCACCAAGCCCAAAAAGCTGGGAAAGCGATATTATGCGAAGGAGCCCAGGGTTCTTTATTAGATGTTGATTTTGGAACTTATCCTTTCGTGACTTCTTCCAATACAACTGCAGCTGGTGCCTGTACCGGTTTAGGAATTGCTCCCAATAAAATAAAAGAAGTATACGGAATTTTTAAAGCTTATGTAACTCGGGTAGGAAGTGGCCCATTCCCTACTGAACTTTTTGATGAAGTTGGTGCAACAATGGCAAGAGTTGGAAACGAATTTGGATCTGTAACAGGAAGACAAAGGCGTTGTGGTTGGTTAGATTTAGTTGCCTTGAAATATGCCGTTCAAATAAATGGAGTTACCCAATTAATGATGATGAAGGGCGACATCCTTTCTGGATTTTCGACCCTAAAAGTATGCACCGAATACAATTACAATGGAAAAAATATTTCTCATTTTCCATACAACATAGAACCAGAAAATGTCACTCCTGTTTATAAAGAATTTAAAGGCTGGAAGGCTGATTTAACCGGAATGACAACTTATGAGGAAATGCCAATCGAGTTAAAACAATACATCGAATTCATTGAAGAATTTGTCGAAGTTCCAATAAAAATTGTTTCTGTTGGACCAGATAGAAAGCAAACGATACTAAAATAAAAACCTTAACGTCCCAATAAATTGGGACGTTTTTTTATACAATCATAACGAATGAGTAAGACAATCATAAAAATCCAAAAAACCGAGTTGCTTTCTAATAATTGGTATTTGTTAAACAAAGTAACTTATAATTATCAAAAAGAAGACAACACCGTTGAAACCCATATTCGGGAAGTGTATGATCGTGGGAATGGAGCTGCCATTTTACTTTATAATTCGGCAGAAAAAACAGTGATTTTAACGCGTCAGTTTCGATTGCCAACCTATCTTAACGGCAATAAAACAGGAATGATGATTGAAGTTTGCGCGGGACTTTTGGACAAAGATAATCCAAAGCAATGCATCATTCGAGAAACAGAAGAAGAAACGGGTTATCGTCTTCCGGTAGTTCGTAAAGTATTCGAAACCTATATGTCGCCGGGAGCTGTTACCGAAATCTTATATTTATTCGTGGGTGAATACGAAGCTACTATGAAAGTGAATCAAGGCGGTGGACTTGCTTCCGAACACGAAAACATCGAGGTTTTGGAAATGACTTTTGACGAAGCTTTCGAAATGATTCAATCGGGAGAAATCAAAGATGCAAAAACAATTATGTTATTGCAATATGCTAAACTGAATAATCTCGTTTAACTTGATTATCATTCAATTTTAAATATAACGTAGTACAAAATACCAAAACACTAATGTGATAAAAGATATTGGTATTCCAAAACCAATCATCATACTACTTAATTTTGGTTTTAAACCATAGGAAGAGGCTAAAATACTAGCTGTTATCATTGGAGGCATAGCCGATTCCATTATGGATACTTGAATAATTTGTGAATTTTGATTTAAAACTACAACGTACAACAAATAAAATATCGCTGGAGTCAATATCAACTTATATAAAAGTCCTATCCCTAAAAATCTCCAATGTTGACTTTTTCTATCAAAATGAAGCTGTAAACCAACAGAAAGCATTGCCAATGGAGTCATCCAATTTCCTATTTTTTGTAATAAATATTGAATTATGTCATGAAAATCGAAATTAAAAATATTCATTAAACAAGCTCCTAGAAAAGTGATAAATGGCGGAAATAACACAATCTTTTTTACAATATGAACTCCGCTCGAACTCCCTGATGAATACAGGATTGCTGTCAAAATTCCCAAGGTAGATAGTACTACGAAAGAACCTGGCTGATCTACTAAAATAGCTGTTTTTATAGCTTCTGGACCATATAAAGCTTCAATTATTGGAAAACCTAAGAATGAAGTGTTTGCAAAACCTGAAGTAATAATTAAACATCCAGTTAGCTTTCTAGACCAACCGATTTTTTTTCCAAGAAAGCTGAAAAAAAAATAAGAAACAACAAAGCCAATCCAAGCAACACCAATTGGGAAAAATAACTGATTATCTAATTTAATTTTTGGTATATAATACAACGATAATGCAGGAAGACAAAAATAAACTACAATATCATTTAATAATTTATAACTAGTCGTCGGGAATCGTTTTACTTTTTGCAGTATAATTCCAAGACCCAAAAAAACAAAGATTAGAATGAAGTTGATCATATGACCCAAAGATATTGACAAATTTGTTATTTCCACATTGCATAAATATAAATTTGCTATTTTTGATATAATTAGAGAATCTACATCATCACACTAATTCTTGCATATAAAATAAATTTATTCATATTTAAGCGCTAATTTTACTCAAACGATTTTAAGTTTTGGAAAACAAAAAGATAAAACATTCTGCTCTTCAAGAGAAAGCTGGAATTTCGCCTCCCGAAATTGTCAGTTCAAGTTCCGTGAACCAAGTCCGAAAATTTAGAAAAATACAGCCTTCTTCACAAGAATTAGTTGATGGTATTCTGAATGGAAGCATCACTGCTTTGAGTAGGGCCATTACCTTGATTGAAAGTACGAATAGTGCCCATTTAGAACGGGCAAATGAAGTTATTAATACCTGTTTGCCTCACGCCAATAAATCCGTTCGAATAGGAATTACGGGTGTTCCGGGTGTTGGAAAAAGTACATTTATTGAAGCTTTTGGAAAATATTTAACGAGTTTAGGGAATAAAGTTGCAGTTCTTGCTGTGGATCCAAGTAGCACTATTTCACATGGGAGTATTTTGGGTGATAAAACCCGAATGGAGGAATTGGTAAAAGACACGAATGCGTATATCCGACCTTCGGCTTCGGGGGAAACGCTGGGTGGAGTTGCTCGAAAAACACGTGAAGCAATTACGCTTTGTGAAGCTTGTGGTTTTGACACCATACTCATAGAAACGGTTGGAGTTGGGCAAAGTGAAACTGCCGTTCACAGTATGGTCGATTTCTTTTTGTTACTAAAAATTACAGGTGCTGGTGATGATTTGCAAGGTATAAAACGGGGCATTATGGAAATGGCAGACTCCATTGTCATCAATAAAGCCGATGGAGATAATATTCAAAAATCAAACTTGGCGAAAATAGAATTTAATCGGGCATTGCATTTATTTCCTGCCAAGAAATCAGGTTGGATTCCAACTACATCTACTTGTAGCGCGATTACTCACGAAGGAATTGCTGAAGTTTGGGAAACTATTTTGAAGTTCATTGAACTTACAAAAGGAAATAATTCTTACTTTGAGAAAAGGAAAGAACAAAATCAATATTGGCTTTTGGAAACCATAAATGAGCAATTGAAAACTAATTTTTTCAATCATCCTGAGATTCAAAAACTATTGGAAGAAAATAAAAAAGCGGTGCAAGACGATGAAATATCACCATTTGCAGCCGCTCAAATTTTATTAAAAAAGTATTTTAAAAAATAAACCTATTCCTTCTCGTAACGCTCCATCTCCCTGTCATAAAATTCATTGGCAAGTACAATCAATCCCTCCATTTCATCGTTTAATTCCGCTTCGTCAAGATCTTCTGCTTCTTCCATAAATTCGACTTCATCATCTTTCAGATTGATGATGAATCTTGGATAATCAAGATGAATGATAAAAATATCTTCGGGAAAATCAGTGTTGTCGCCGAGTAAAAATTTTGGTAATTCCATTTTTTTTAGATGTTATATGATAGACAAATAGATAATGAACGAAAATATATTTTAACTTTTAAAAATCTATCATCTATCCGTCTATTGTCTATTTGTCTTTTTAAGATTATTTATCAGAAAGAATAACCGGTGCGCCACCTTTTCCCATAAAAATTATTTTGGTGTTGGCAGAAGTGGCAATTTCTTTTTGAGCTTTTATTTGTTCATATTGCAATTGCTTGTCGGTTAATCCAGAAGAAATAATTCTTTGATAATCAGCAATACCTTGAGCTTCTACTCTTTTACGTTCGGCTTCTTGTTTTTCTTTTTGCAAAACAAACTGCATTTTTTGGGCATCTTGTTCTGCATTAATTTTGCTTTCGATAGATGCTTTTACAGAAGTGGGAAGATTAATATTTCTAATCAATAATTGTTCTAAAATCAATCCTCTTGTTTTGAAATCAGCCTCGATATTTTTAAATATTCTGTCTTGAAATTCGTTTCTTTTGGTAGAATACAAAGCTACAGCATCATAATAAACAGCGTTGTCACGAATACGTGTTCTGGTAACTGGACGCACAATTTTATCAATATAATTTAATCCAATTTCTTTGAAAATTGTAGGTGCATCAGTAGGCGATATTTTATATAAAACAGTCAAATCAATAACAACTTCCAATCCATCATTCGATAAAACGCGAATAGCATCATCCCCTTGTTGAGATCCTTCGCTTTGAATGGCAGACATAGTATAATTTTGAGTTTGAATATCCAACTCCGTTACGTCCAAAAGAGGATTTATTATATGCAATCCACTTTCTAATACATCGGGTTTAACACTCCCGTAAAGCGATTTAACTCCTACTTTTCCAGCATCAATTTGTTTAAACGTTGAGGAAGAAACCCCCAATATAATAACTATGATTCCAATATTTCTGAAAACGCTAGAAAATTTTGAAAGCGGATTTCTCACATCACTTTTCAAAGTAAAACTCACAATGAGCAAAATAACCCCAATAATAATTAATAGTACCATTTTATATAAATTTAGAATGTTAATTTTGCGGTAGATTACTTTTTAAGCTTGCATTTATTAAAGGAAAAAAAATTAAATAGTAGCGTTATTTTCCAATGCCAACTTTTTTGTCAATCCCGCAAAGCGAATATACAAAAATAAAGCTGCAGATGAAAGCCCTGCTAAAAGTCCTATCCAAATTCCTGTTGCTCCCAAACTAGTATGTCTTCCAAGATAAAACGAAACGGGAAATCCCAAAAGCCAATAAGCAACAAATGTAATATACATTGGCACTTTCACATCCTGTAAACCACGTAAAGCGCCAAGAACAACGACTTGAATTCCGTCAGAAATTTGAAAAACAGAAGCCACTAAAAGCAATTTAGATGCAATGATAATGATTTCCATATTGTCAAGAGTTTGTGCAGAGTCATTCATATTCAAAAACAAATGAGGTAAATAATTATGGGAAATCACGAAAAACAAACCAAAAACAGTTTCAAACATAATGGTTAATAAAAATATCGACCGAGCAACAACAATTAATTTTTTGTAATCCCTCAACCCTTTTTGATTGCTTACACGAATCATCGCAGCAACGCTAAAACCCATTGCAAACATAAAAGTAGTCGATGCCATCGTCAATGCTATTTGATTCGCAGCCTGGCTGTTCTTACCAAGGGATCCTGAAAGCCAAATCGCAGCGGTAAACAAAGTCACTTCAAATAACATTTGCATCGCTGATGGCAAACCTAGATCTATAATTTTTTTTAATATTGATTTTTTAATTTCCTTAAAACTAAAATTCTTGAAATATCTTTTGAAAGCCGCATTTTTCCTCAAAATAAAGTGCATAAAAACCAACATCATAATTCTAGAAATTACCGTTCCTAATGCCGCCCCTAAAATTCCTAATTTCGGAAAACCCCAGACTCCATAAATCAATACATAATTAAAAAAAACATGAACAACATTAGCCAAATAAATAGCATACATCGAATATTTGGTTTGCGACAAACCATCAGCAAATTGCTTGTACCCTTGGAAAATAACCACCGGAATCAAAGAAAAAGCTACCCAGTCAATGTATGGTGTAGCTAGTTTTACAACCGCTTCTGGTTGATCCATCAAGTTCATTATGGGCTTTGATAGAACTATCAAAACAAATATCACAATTCCCAAAATGGTGCATAACAACAATCCGTGGTGAAAAATAGTTCTGATTTTATTATCATCCTTTTCGGCATCCGCTTCTGAAACTAAAGGCGTGATGGCTGTGGAAAAACCAATCCCCAAAGACAACCCAATAAATATAAAACTATTGCCGAGAGAAACTGCCGCTAGCTCTGTTGAACCAAGGTTTCCAACCATAAAATTATCAACGATTCCAATTAAAGTATGTCCTAGCATCCCCAAAATAATGGGATAAGCCAATCTTAAATTATAGGAGAACTCTTTTGTGTATTTGGTAAAATTCAATTTGTTGTCTTATAGGTTGGCAAAGATACTTCAAATTTGAATAACGATTCCCTAGGAATAATTTATATTTACACAATCGATACTAATATTAATTTGGAGCTATTTCCTGCTATTCGTTGCAATCTCGCAAAAAAGCGAGGATTTTCACTTCTATCAGGGCTATGGGATTTGTTTTCAAGATAACATTTATGCAAGATTTTACACTCGAATTACAATTTAAAATCACCGGTATTGGTTCGGCTTCAGGAATTATTTACAAAGATAATTTGCTGTTTATCATTTCAGACAACGGTACTTTTCTATACCAATATGACATAGAAAAAAAGAAATTGGCCAAAATAAAACTCTTCGAAAATGGTCAGGAAAACATTCCTAAAAAAGACAAATACGATTTCGAATCCATTTGCCTAAAAGAAAATAAACTTTACATTTTAGGTTCTGGATCGACATCCAAAAGAGAAAAAAGAATAAGTTATAATCTCCAAACCAAAGAAGTAAAAGAAAAAGACATCACAAAATTATATCAAAAATTAAAAAATAGTGCCGCCATTTATGACGACGATCTTAATATTGAAGGATCTTTATTCTACAATGAAAAATGGTGTTTTTTTCAAAGAGGAAATGGAGCCAATTCTAAAAATGGGGTTTTCATCAGCAATCAAAATGACAATATCATTTTTTCAGCAATAAAATTACCAAAAATCAAACACATCGAAACTTCATTTACCGATGCAATTCTAGTGGAAGAGAAAATTTATTTTTTGGCAACTGCCGAAGACACCACTTCAACTTATAACGACGGCGAAATTCTTGGAAGTATCATTGGTCGATTAGACGTTCAATCAATGCAAATCGATTTCACACATAAAATAACTGACACCCATAAATTCGAAGGACTGACACTTTATAATAAAACCAAAGACAAAATAGAGTTTCTGCTTTGCGAAGACAATGATACTGAAGCTTTAGAAACGAATATTTACAAATTGAGTTTATAAAAACTCGATTCTCACGCTACCATCCTCATCAATTTTAGTCAAACTGATTTCCTGTAAAGTATTGACTAATTCTGGATTCCAAGGTGTTTTTACGCGAACGTAATTTTCGGTAAAACCGTGAATGTAGCCTTCTTTATTTTCAGTCTCAAAAAGTACCGTTCTGTTCGTTCCTATTTGACTTTCATAAAAAGCACGGCGTTTTTTTACAGATAAACTGCGCAACATTTTACTCCGTTTTGCTCTAACATTTGCAGGAACAACACCTTCCATTTCGGCAGCTTCGGTATTATCACGTTCTGAATAGGTAAAAACGTGTAAGTATGAAATATCCATTTCATTCAAAAAATGATAGGTTTCCAGAAAATGTTCGTCGGTTTCGCCTGGAAAACCAACAATTACATCGACACCAATGCACGCATCTGGCATCACTTCCCGAATTTTATTTACGCGTTCCGTATATATTTCTCGAAGATAACGACGCTTCATTAATTTTAGGATTTCATTGCTTCCAGATTGCAAAGGAATATGAAAATGGGGTACAAAAGTGCGACTTTTAGATACAAATGCTATAGTTTCATTCTTCAATAAATTAGGTTCAATCGACGAAATTCGCAATCTTTCGATTCCTTCTACTTTGTCCAATTCCTGAACTAATTCTAAGAAAGTATGTTCGTGTTTTTTGTTGCCAAATTCTCCTTTTCCGTAATCGCCGATGTTTACGCCTGTCAAAACAATTTCTTTGATTCCTTGTTCTGAAATTTCTTTGGCATTTTTCAATACATTTTCCAATTCATCGCTTCGAGAAATTCCTCTTGCCAATGGAATGGTACAATAGGTACATTTATAATCGCATCCGTCTTGCACTTTCAAGAAAGCACGCGTTCGGTCGCCAATAGAATAACTTCCCACATAAAAATCGGCTTCCGAAATTTCGCAAGAATGTACTTCGCCCCTATCGTTTTTGGACAAATCATTAATATAATCGGTGATTTTGAATTTTTCGGTAGCACCAAGAACTAAATCGACACCATCAACATTAGCTAATTCTTCAGGTTTCAATTGGGCATAACAGCCAATCGCTGCAACAAAAGCTTTATCATTCAATTTCATTGCTTTCCGCACGACTTGCTTGAATTGTTTGTCGGCATTTTCAGTTACAGAACACGTATTAATAACATACATATCGGCTACTTCTTCAAAATCGACACGGTCAAAACCTTCGTCCTGAAAGTTTCGTGCAATGGTAGAAGTCTCCGAAAAATTTAATTTGCATCCAAGTGTATAAAAGGCAACTTTTTTTCTTTTTTCCATAAGTTTCTTAAATTAATGAAATCGTTGTCAAAAAATTTAAGGTTGCAAATTTACAAACAAAAAACTATAAAATGAAATCATTAGTTTCTTATGCAAGAAAACCACAACTACTTTCGAAATTGTGGTCATTTTAAATTTTAAAATCAGAATGTTTTCAAATTACTCTTTTCTCCACTTTTTAGTTTCCTCAAAAACGTGTTCTAAAATTTTTGCTTCTTTCTCGTCAAAATCAACATTTCTGCGACTCATTACTAATCGGGCAGTTTCGAAAGCTTTTTTGGTAATATAAGTAGTGAAACCTGAAGCGCCACCCCATGAAAAACTGGGCACAAAGTTTCGTGGAAATCCAGCGCCAAATACATTTGCGCTTACACCAACAACTGTTCCCGTATTAAACATCGTATTTATACCGCATTTACTATGATCTCCCATCATCAATCCACAAAATTGTAGTCCAGTTTTGGCAAAACCTTCAGTTTCATAGCTCCACAATTTTACTTCGTCATAGTTGTTTTTTAAGTTGGAAGTATTGGTGTCGGCTCCAATATTACACCAATCTCCTAGAACAGAATCCCCAAGAAATCCATCATGTCCTTTATTGGAATACGAAAAAAGAACAGCGTTTTTAACTTCTCCACCAATTCTAGAATAAGGCCCAACAGTTGTCGCTCCATAAATTTTGGAAGCCATTTTTATTTGTGCATTTTCACACAAAGCCAATGGTCCACGAATAACGGAACCTTCCATTATTTCGGAATTTTTTCCAATATAAATAGGTCCTGACGAAGCATTAAGTGTCACAAATTCGAGCCTTGCTCCTTCTTCGATAAATATATTTTCTTTGGCTATTACATTTACACTTTTCGGAATCGGATGTGATTTTCTGTCTTCGGTCAACAATTCGAAATCTTCACGAATCGCGGCATCATTATTAGAAAAAATATCCCAAGTATGTTCCACTCGCAAGCAATCCCCTTCAAATTCCATGATTTCATAAGTATCAAAATCGACTTCTTCCTGGTTTTCACTGGTATAAAAAGCAATGACTTCATCCCCTTTAAAAATAGCTTGATTCGATTCGAGATTGCTTACCATTTCGGCCAAAATTGTATTGGGAAGAAAGGAAGCATTTATCATTACATTTTCCTCCATTTCGACCATTGGAAATTTCTCGGATAAATATTCCTCAGTTAGAGTTGTAGTGGTAGAGCCCAAACGCATTTCCCATTTTTGACGAATCGTCATAATTCCAATAAGAATATCGGCAACCGGACGCGTGAAAGTAAAAGGCAATAGAGCGTTTCTGGCCGGACCGTCGAAAAGTATATAATTCATAGTATATTTCTGTTAGAGACTTTACAGGTTCAAAGTTACAAAGTTTTGGATAGCAATTAAAATAAAAAAGCCCCGCAAATTGCGAAGCTTTATATTTATTACAAACCAGTAAATATTATTTACCGTGTTTAGCGTATTTAGTTTTGAATTTATCGATACGACCTGCGGTATCAATAAGTTTAGATTTACCTGTGTAAAAAGGGTGAGAAGTTCTAGAGATCTCCATTTTTACAACTGGATATTCAACACCATCAACTGTGATTGTTTCTCTTGTATCTGCAGTAGATTTAGTAATAAAAACGTCTTCATTTGACATGTCTTTGAATGCAACTAAACGGTAATTTTCTGGGTGAATTCCTTTTTTCATCTTTATGTTATTTATTTTTTGAGCGTTTTAATTTTGAAGCTTTCTCTACTTTAGAAAAAGGTGTAAATGCAACTACTCTTTTTGTTTAAAACTTTTAATTATTTTGAGTTTGCAAATTTACACTTATTTTTCAATAATCAAATCTTTACATTACTTTTTTTATATAAACGTAAAAAACGATTTTTGCCCTTGAATATATTGGGAATTGCTATATTTGTGGATTAATAAATAAATACTTTCAACTATGAACGAAGTTATAAAGAAAAACGGGATTTTTTACGGGATAATTACTGGCGTTGTAGGTGCATTAATAACCGCTTTGATATATTCAATAGATTTAAAATTATTCACTTCTATGTGGATTGGTTTTGTAAGTATTGCAATCTATATTGTAATTGGGATAATTTTACTCTCTAAAACCAAGCAAGAACTAAAAGGAATATTTTCTTTTAAAGATGCTTTTACTACCTATTTTATTTCGGCTGTAATTGGAATTTCAATTTCCGTTGCCTTTAATATCATTTTATTCAATATTATAGATCCTTCCGTAAAAGATACTCTTAAAGAATTAACAATGAAATATATGGTGGAAACCATGCAAAAATTTAATTCTCCATCATCTGTCATTAATGAAGCGATGAAAAAACTCCAAGAAAACGACCCCTATTCTTTTGTTGAATTAATAAAAGGATCGGTATTTAAAATTGCATTCAGTGCTCTTTTTGGATTATTATTGGCTTTAATTTTCAAAAGCAAACCTTCTCAAGAATAAAAAACATAAATGAATTTATCTATACTTATTCCGCTTCTTAACGAAGACGAGTCGCTCAAAGAACTTTATGCCTGGATAATTAAGGTAATGAAGGCTAACAACTATTCATATGAAGTTATTTTCATAGACGATGGAAGTTCTGATAATTCTTGGTCAATTATCGAAGAATTAGCTACCGAAAATACAAATGTAAAAGGCATTCGATTTATGAAAAACTTCGGCAAATCACAAGCCTTGCACGCTGGTTTTGCAAAAGCACAAGGTGATGTAATCATCACTATGGATGCCGATTTACAAGATAGTCCAGAGGAAATCCCAGGATTATTTAATATGATTACCACACAAAATTTTGATTTAGTTTCTGGCTGGAAAAAGAAAAGATACGATTCAGTCGTTTCAAAAAATCTTCCTTCAAAACTATTCAATTGGGCGGCTAGAAAAACATCTGGTGTAGAATTAAATGATTTTAATTGCGGATTAAAAGCTTACAAAAATATTGTCATCAAAAACATCGAAGTTTCGGGCGAAATGCACCGTTACATTCCTGTTTTGGCGAAAAACGCTGGTTTTGGTAAAATTGGCGAAAAAGTGGTGCAACATCAGGCCAGAAAATATGGTGAAACTAAATTTGGAATGGAGCGTTTCATCAACGGATTTTTGGATTTAATTACCATTTGGTTTTTGTCAAAATTCGGTAAAAGACCAATGCACTTGTTTGGTGCTTGGGGATCAATAATGTTTATCATTGGTTTTCTTTCGGCTGGATTTATTGGCTTTATGAAACTGTATAAACTGTATCACGGTTTGCCTTATGATTTGGTTACGAGCAATCCTTGGTTTTATATTGCACTGACCACAATGGTTTTAGGAACCCAATTATTTTTGGCTGGTTTTCTCGGCGAAATTATTTTAAGAACAAAAAACAACGAGGAACGGTATAAAGTTTCTAAGGAAATAAATTAATGATGTCACAAATTATGACCTCAAAAAATCATAAAAAGACATTCAAATTTTTAAAAACACAAAATGGAAATTAAACAACGCATTTTAGATGCAGTAAATGAATGGCTTACTCCCACATTCGACAAGGAAACACAAGAAGAAATTATAGAAATGATGACCTCTTCGCCAAAAGATCTTGAAGAAAGTTTTTATAAAAATCTTGAATTCGGAACTGGCGGAATGCGCGGCGTAATGGGTGCTGGAAACAATCGCATCAATAAATATACGCTCGGCAAAAGCACGCAGGGACTTTCTGACTATATGCATAAATCATTTCCAAATCAACCTTTAAAAGCAGTAATCGCTTATGATTGCCGTCATAACAGCGATACTTTGGCAAAAACTGTTGCTGACGTTTTTACTGCAAATGGGATTCAGGTGTATTTATTCTCTGATATGCGACCAACTCCAGAGTTGTCTTTTGCCCTTAAATATTTAGGTTGTCAATGTGGAATCGTACTGACTGCATCACATAATCCTCCTGAATACAATGGTTACAAAGTGTATTGGGAAGATGGTGGACAAATCGTTCCTCCACAAGATGAAGCTATCATCAACACTATTGAAAATTTAAATTACAACCAAATCAAGTTTGACGCCAACGAAGATTTAATACATTATATTGATTCTGAAGTGGATGAGGCTTTTATAAAATCATCCATCAAAAATGCCAGTTTTGACACTTCGGCGGAAGCCAAAGAAAAATTGAATATTGTTTTTACTTCATTACACGGAACTTCCATAAAATTAGTTCCCGATACTTTATCCCAAGCTGGCTACTCCAATGTAAATATCGTTGAAGAGCAAAGGGTTCCAAATGGGGATTTTCCTACGGTGAAGTCTCCAAATCCAGAGGAACCGGAAGCATTGACTATGGCATTGGCATTGGCAGACAAAACCAACTCCGACATTGTTATTGGAACTGATCCTGATTGCGATAGACTTGGTGTAGCCGTTCGAAATAATGAAGGCCAAATGACTTTGTTGAATGGAAACCAGACAATGATTTTGATGACCGCATTTTTATTGGAACAATGGAAAAAATCAGAAAGAATTAACGGAAAACAATTCGTGGGTTCGACCATCGTTTCTACTCCAATGATGATGGAATTGGCAACTAATTATGGCGTGGAATGCAAGATTGGTTTGACTGGTTTTAAATGGATTGCTAAAATGATAAAAGACTTTCCAGAATTGGAATTTATTGGTGGCGGAGAGGAAAGTTTTGGTTTTATGGTAGGGGATGCAGTCAGAGATAAAGATGCAGTTGCTGCCACTTTATTAGTTTGCGAAATTGCCGCACAAGCTAAGGCCAATGGAAGCACGGTGTACAAAAAACTTCAACAATTATATATAGAAAACGGATTTTATAAAGAACACCTGATTTCCTTGACCAAAAAAGGAATGGATGGCATACAGCAAATCAATCAAATGATGGTTGATATGAGAGAAAACCCTTTGAAAGAAATCAACGGACAAAGAGTGATTATGTTGGAAGATTATCAGTCATCGATAGCTAAAAATTTACTTACGGGAGAAGAAACCAAAATGGAAATTCCAAAATCAAATGTACTGATCTATTATACCGAAGATGGCTCCAAGATTTGCGCTAGACCGAGTGGTACGGAACCGAAAATCAAGTTTTACATCAGTGTAAATGCGCGATTGGATAGCGTTGAAAATTTCACTGAAGTAGAATTAATTTTAAATGAAAAAATAAAAAATATTATTGCATCAATGCAATTGAGCTAATGAACAATTTTAAGAAAATATTTCCCTTTATTATTCCCTATAAAAAATATGCTTACTTCAACATATTTTTTAATGTGTTGTATGCGCTTTTCAGTACGCTTTCGTTTATGTCATTAATTCCAATGATGCAGGTTTTATTTGACCAAACCAAAAGAAATACAACACTGCCAATCTATAAAGGAATTTGGGAATTTAAAAAATTTGCCGAAGATTATTTAAGCTATTATATCACAAATGCAACGGATTCATTCGGAGTTGGATATACCTTGTCAATTATGGTAGTCGTAATAATCTCCATATTTTTGTTAAAGAATTTGAGCGATTATATGGCACTGTTTTTTATCACTTTTTTGAGAAATGGTGTTTTGAGAGATATGCGAAATGCGATGTACAAAAAAACGATCGATTTGCCGCTTTCCTTTTTTTCCGAAAAAAGAAAAGGAGATACCATTGCTAGAATTTCAGCTGATGTAAACGAAGTGCAAACTTCATTTCTTTCGATATTGGAGCTAATTGTAAAAGAACCTTTGACAATTATATTTACTATAATCGCGATGCTAACTATTAGTGTTAAACTGACTCTTTTTGTTTTTGTTTTTATTCCGATATCAGGCTATGTTATTTCACTTATTGGAAAACAACTGAAAAAGAAATCGACACGAGCACAACAGGAACAAGGCATCTTTTTATCGACTATCGAAGAAACTCTTGGCGGATTGAAAGTCGTTAAAGGCTATAATTCTGAAAATTATTTTAATCGTATATTTCAAGAATCAACGCAACGTTTTTTTGTATTATCCAATAGTATTGGAAACAGACAAAACCTAGCTTCACCAGCGAGTGAATTTATGGGAATTATGGTCATCGCTATTTTGCTTTGGTATGGCGGACACATGGTTTTAATAGAAAAAACCTTAAATGGCGCATCGTTTATTGCTTATATGGGATTGGCTTATAATATTCTTACGCCGGCTAAATCTATATCGAAAGCATCGTATGCCATCAAAAAAGGAAATGCTGCTGCAGAACGCATTTTAGAAATTCTAGATCAAGAAAACACAATAAAGAGTAAGAAAGACGCTTTGAAAAAAGATTCTTTTGAATCAAATATTACGATAAAAAACGTTAACTTTAAATATCAAGATGAAGCCGTTTTAAAGAATTTTTCACTCGAAGTCAAAAAAGGACAAACCGTGGCGCTTGTGGGTCAATCTGGTTCTGGAAAAAGTACGATTGCTAACTTATTGACTCGTTTTTATGATGTAAATGAGGGAACGATTTCAATTGATTCTGTCGATATAAAAGATTTGAATTTACAATCGCTTCGTGGCTTGATGGGATTAGTTACACAGGACAGTATTTTGTTTAACGACACTATAAAAGCTAATATTTCATTGGGGAAATTAGATGCAACCGATGACGAAATTATCGAAGCTTTGAAAATTGCCAATGCTTATGAATTTGTAAAAGATTTGCCACTTGGAATTTATACTAACATTGGTGACAGCGGAAACAAACTCTCTGGTGGTCAAAAACAAAGATTATCTATTGCGCGTGCGGTTTTAAAAAATCCCCCGATAATGATTTTGGATGAGGCCACGTCAGCACTAGATACAGAAAGCGAAAAATTTGTACAAGTGGCGTTAGAAAATATGATGCAAAATAGGACTTCAATAGTGATTGCTCACCGACTTTCCACCATTCAAAAAGCGGAAAAAATTGTGGTAATGCAAAAAGGAGAAATAGTAGAACAAGGAACACATGACGAATTAATTGCAAGGAACGGAACGTATCATAAATTAGTTACGATGCAGTCTTTTGAATAATAGTCTATATTTGAACACGGATTAAACGGTTTACTAAAGCAAAAATGTTACTTTTGATGGATTTTAATTTTGTTTTTTGATGAGCTAAGATCTTTAAATGATTAAAAATGTACCTCAATAACAAAAACATAAAGCTTCCCGAGGATCCAAGCACTATAGTTTGGAAATATTTGGACTTGTCCAAGTTTCTCGATTTGTTGATGTCAAAAAAGCTATTTATGTCGCGTTCGGACAAATTTGAAGATCAATATGAAGGTACTTTTAGCGAGCCAACTTTTGAAGAAATTAAAAGACTATCAGTCAACAATCCCGAATTCTTGGATTATTACAAATCACACCGAGAAAAAGTAATGGTTAGCAGTTGGCACATTAACCAATATGAATCGTTTGCAATGTGGCAAATTTTCACCCAGAATAGTGAAGGTTTGGCAATTCAATCTACGATTGGCAGATTACAAAACGCAGTTATTCCCGAAAAAAAATACAAGCAATACATTGGCGAAGTCAACTACATTGATTACAAAAAAGAATACATACCTTTTGAAGACATGTTTTTTCCATTTCTATTCAAGAGGAAAAGTTTTCAGTATGAGCGGGAAGTTCGTATTTTAACTGACATTGGTGATGAAAATGTTAAAATCAATGAGGGGATGAAAATTGACGTGGACATCAACCAATTAATCGAAAAAATCTACATCCACCCCAAATCAGAAAACTGGTATAAAAACCTCGTTATTGAATTGGTTTCAAAATTAGGTTTTGATTTCACGATAGAAAAATCAGATTTGGAAAGTGATATTTTGATATAGAGTTAAAACCTCGCATTCAACTTCACATTAAAAACGCGTGTCGTCATATAATTTGGAATAGCGTATTGATTTTTCGAATAAACGTCACGAACCCAAGTATTGGTAATTGCATTTTGATTGTCGAAAAGATTAAAAATTTCCAATCCAATAGCCAATTCCTTAAAGCTTTTCAACCAATTTTTAGTAGACGGGTTTTTGCTATCGATTAAAACTTTGGAAAAACCCACATCAGCCCGACGGTAATCTCTCAAACGGTTTTGGTACAAATAAGGATCGGAATAGGAAGGGGAGCCTCCAGGTAATCCGGTGTTGTAAACCAGATTCAGGTATAATTTAATACTCGGGATATTAGGCATGTAATCTTGAAAAAGCAAACCAAATTTCAATTTTTGGTCCGTTGGTCTGGCAATAAATCCTTTGTTGTCAATGTTCTCTTCGGTTTTTAAATAGCCAAAACTAAACCAAGATTCGGTTCCTGGTACGAATTCGCCATTTAGTCTAAAATCAAATCCTTGGGCATATCCTTTGGCATTATTTGCGGCAGCGTAACGGATTCGAACATTATCTAGAGTGTATGGATTAACGTCCGTCAATGACTTATAATACAACTCCGAAACCATTTTGAAAGGACGGTTCCACATTTTAAAACTATAATCATTGCTCAAAACAATATGAATCGATTGCTGGCCTTTTACATCGGGATTCACTACTCCATCGGCGTCTCTCAACTCTCGATAAGACGGTGGTTGATGGTAAAATCCTCCAGAAAGTCGGAAAAACATATCCTTACTCCAGTTGGGTTTCAAGCTAATTTGCGCTCTTGGACTAAAAGTAAATTGTGTTTTACTAACTAAATCTCCTGAAACGTTCCAATTTTGGGATCTTATACCAGCATTCAACCAAATTTCATTATTACCTAAATAGCCTTTTCGGCTCCATTGAAAGTAACCCGAAAACCGATTGATATCAACAAAGTTTGTAGCTCTTACATTTTTATAGGGAACCAAAGGTCCTGTATAAGGCGAGTACGGCTGATCATTTTTTGGCAAGAAATCAATAGGCGGATTTATCGAAAAACCGGCAGAATCAATCACTTCCCATTCAATAACTCGATCACGAATTGATTCTCTAGTGAATTTTGCGCCCCACTCCAATTGGTTTTTTCCCCAATTATGAAACCCTTTTATTTCGGCATTCACAATTAGTGCGTCCAAATCATTTCGAGCATGATTGAGTTGCGAACCAATACCTCTTGAAAAGGCAACGTCTCCGAAGGTGTCTGATCCAATATTAGAATCCACTTCACCCAAACGATATTGTGCCAAAATATCAAAATACTCTTGCTCTTGAGCATGATAAGCCGATGCAATCAATTTGTAAGTGGAATTATCCGAAGCAACGAAAGTCGATTTTACAGCTCCAAAATAAGTGGTGTATTTATCTTTTTCCTGACCTTCATAATATATCAACAGGGCCATTGGATCATCAATAGTTCCAAAATTTGTTTCGCGTGTCAAGGGTTGATATTGGTAATCATTTTGGGAAATATTTCCCAGAAAACTCCATTGCAATTTATCCGAAGCATTAAAAATTACATTCGTTTGAATATCAGCAAATGTGGGTGTGTAATTCGTTTGTGTTTCCTGACTTTTTACCAGAAGACTATTGTTTCGATAGCGAACTCCAGTAATTGCTGTCCATTTTTTATTCTTGGAAACAGCACCAATGGCAAGGCTTCCGCCAAGTAAACTTACCTCGGCAACCACACCAAACTGTGTTGGTTTTCGATATGTTATATCCAAAACCGAAGACAATTTATCTCCAAATTTTGCCTGAAAACCTCCTGCCGAAAAATCAATATTTTGAACCAAATCCGTATTAGTAAAACTCAAACCTTCCTGTTGCCCCGAACGAATAAGAAAGGGACGATACACTTCGATTTCATTTACATAAACCAGATTTTCATCATAATTTCCGCCACGAACAGCATATTGTGTACTCAATTCATTATTGGAATTTACGCCAGGCAAGGATTTTAAAATATTTTCGACACCAGCATTGGCGCCAGGAATTTTTCGTATCAATTCAGGCTCAATAATAGTAATTCCCTCAACTCTTTTTTTGCTATTTACTGTAATCACAACTTCTCCCATTTGCTCATCTGAGTCACTCATAACTATGTTAAACTCATAATCTTCATTTGGCATTAAGGATACTGAAACGGTGGCTTTTTTTAGGGAAATATGCGAAAAAACTACAATCACTTTTTGGTTGTCGGGGATGACTAAAGTATAGAAACCATTTCCGTTGGATTGAGTTCCAATTCCACGGCAAGAGACGTTTACATTTTCAACAGGCTGATTGTTTTTATCGAGAATAACTCCTTTTATATGGGCAGATTGAGCGAAAGATATAGATCCAAAATGAAAAAAGAAGAAAACAAGTAATAGTTTATGTACACTCAAGGAATTTAATTTTTATTTTTTTGACTTCTGAAAAAATGAGTTTCAAAGATAGTAGAATTCCCCATATTATCCATTACAATTATTTTTAATTCATTTGCTCCTTCAGCAACGATACCATCACTAAAATTATGGGTAATTTTTTTTGTTTTGTTGTCATATTCGAATAATACCCAGTTGCCATTCAAATAACCATTATAGGATTTTATTCCTGATAATCCATCACTTATGGTTAACTGAATATTTGATTTTTCGCTAATCCATTTTCCTTCGATAGATTTTGCTATAGTAATTATTGGTCCAATTGTATCCAAAACCAAGGCGAACTTACCCAAAGTTTTAGTTTTGGCCATAAAAACATTATCTTTTCTATAGGTGGAAATGTAACTAATTTTATTACTATAAATAGCCGCAATGAACAGCTTATCTCTTTGGGCTTCAGTATATTTATTATCTTCTATCGAAATGGTGAAGTTAGAGTGAGCAGGTACCGTATCGTCGTGAAGAAATAAGGTGTCGTTTTTCACGTCAAAATTTAAATAAAAATCATCATAAAATGTTCCTGCGGGAAAAAAGACCGACATGTTTTCCTTGGTGAAATCACCATCATTATTTGCCTTGATAAAATACTTAGAAGCAATAGGTTCTTCGGCTATAATTGTAGCCAATGATTCATATTTCATGGGGATGGAAACAACGGTTTGATTACCAAAGAAATCAGAAACTTCAATGCGATAAACAGAAGTCAGATTAGGCGTTACGGCAAGATTTCCGTTAGATTTATCCGATTTAATTATGCTCAGTTTATAAGGATTTCGCATAAATAATTTTTGAACTCTTTGCTGCGTTTTCTTGTACCTTGAATAATCAATAAGCGCATTTATATATCGCATTTCATCAAAAGAATAGGTATCAAATTGGTATCCAAAATTAGGCATTCCGTTATAAAACGATTGCACTTTGTACACTCCATTTTTATTAAACGAAACATCATCATAATCAAAAGTGTTTAAACCAAACCCTATTTTACCATTTGCAACTACTTGATCCGCAAGATAAGTTCCGTCTTTTTGCAACAACAAATTTAACAATAACGGACGCTTTGATTGATTTACAGTTGTTTGCTTATCCAATGGATAAACATAAATACTTGAAATCATCGGTTTCTTAGTATCTTTAATATAAGTGTCGAAACCAAAAAGCATCGGATTAATAATATTCTCCGTAATGTTATCCCGAAATTCGAAATGTAAATGTGGCCCTTCCGAAGCGCCAGTATTACCAGAATGAGCTATGATTTGTCCTTTTTTGACAACTAATTCTCCAGGTTTCAAAAAGATTTCTATTTCAAAAGATTTTTCTTTATAATGCGTTTTTTTGATGAAATCTTCAATGGAGTCAGTTGCTCTTTGTAAATGTCCATAAACAGAAGTGTATCCATTCGAATGTGTAATGTAAATTGTTTTTCCGTTTCCAAAGGTTGAAATTTTAATTCGCGACACATAACCATCGGCAACGGCATGAACCTCTAATCCTTCCTTTTGTTGCGTTTTTAAATCAAATCCAGCATGAAAATGGTTGGGTCTGAGTTCTCCAAAATTTCCCGATAGCTGCATTGGAATATCAAGAGGAGCCCTAAAAAAATCTTTTGGATAATTCGTTTGAGCGCATAATGACCCGCAAAATAATAGTATAAATAAGTAAAATCTCATTGAATACATTTTTGCTAAGGTAAAAAAAAGAAACTTATAAAAAACATAATACATAATCAATTGTATAACAAATGATTATGTATTTTAATAGAAAAAAACAGATAAAATATTGTAATACTAAAAAGGAATACTAACTTTGTAAGATTATGTAATACGTAGGATATATTATGAGTGTAATTGCAGAAATAATTGATACTCTTGAAAATAAGATTGAAAAACTTTTTGTTAAAACAAATAGTTTAGAAAAAAATAATCAAGTTTTAAAAATTGAATTGACCAAGGCTGCACAAATCATACAAACTCAATCTCAAGAGATTGACGCCTTAAAATCGCAGTATGAAACACTCAAAATTGCTAACGCTTTACTAGGCAGCGAAGATAATAAAAGAGATACGAAGCTTAAAATAAATTCATTAATTCGTGAAATTGATTACTGTATAGCCCAGCTATCAGATTAAAAAAGATATGGACGAAAAGCTTAAGATTAAGATATCAATTGCAGACAGAGTCTATCCATTAACGGTAGAATTATCTCAGGAAGAAGGGCTTAGAAGCGCTTCGAAAAAAATTGATGGAATGATAAAGCAATTTGAAGAAAATTACGCTGTTCGTGACAAACAGGATGTTTTAGCAATGTGTGCATTGCAATTTGCATCCCAAACAGAACAAAAACAAATTGATAACTCAATCGACGGTGAAGCAACCATCGAAAGAATTAAAAAAATCAATGCGATTTTAGATCAATATCTCGACAAATAAACGTTCTTTACAAAAACTAAGATACTGCCTACATTAGTTCCTATTTGGTAAACTCAACACTAACAAATTAGAATGAGCAAATCATCGTTACTATAGCAAGCCAATTCAGTTTGGAAGCTTGAACAACGAGTTAGCTCAAAACTTGTCTTTCCGAGTTTATTCAATAAACCTAATGTAGGCTTTTTTATATATTAATATTTATAAACATGGACATTTTAACAATAATTATTTCAGGAATTGGAGGCATTGCAGGAGGTTTTGGCATAGCTAAAACTATAGAGAAAAGCAACAACTCTAATTTGATCAAAAGAGCGAAGAAAGAAGCCACATCTATTTTAAAAGATGCCAATCTTGAAGCTGAAAACATCAAAAAAGATAAAATTCTTCAAGCAAAGGAAAGATTTATCGAATTAAAATCTGAGCATGAACAAGTGATACTTTCACGTGACCAAAAAATGGCGGAAGTAGAAAAAAGAGTTAGAGACAAAGAATCACAAATTTCGAATGAATTATCAAAAGCTAAGAAAGTCAACGACGATTTTGAAGCAAAAACAGTAGAATACACCACTAAAGTAGAAATCTTAGAAAAGAAACAAACTGAAGTTGAGAAATTGCACAAAAGCCATCTTCAACAACTGGAAGTTATTTCTGGTTTATCAACTGAAGATGCCAAAAATCAATTGATCGAAGGATTGAAAGCAGAGGCAAAAACCCAAGCAATGTCTCATATTCAAGACACCATTGAGGAAGCAAAATTAACTGCTCAGCAAGAGGCTAAGAAAATCATCATAAATACCATTCAAAGAGTTGGAACAGAAGAAGCGGTAGAAAACTGTGTATCTGTATTTAATATTGAATCCGATGATGTAAAAGGTAGAATTATTGGTCGTGAAGGAAGAAACATTAGAGCAATTGAAGCTGCGACTGGAGTTGAAATCATTGTAGATGACACACCAGAAGCTATTATTCTTTCCTGTTTTGATCCAGTGCGAAGAGAAATTGCTCGCTTGTCATTGCACAAACTAGTAACTGACGGACGTATTCACCCAGCTCGTATCGAAGAAGTTGTGGCAAAAACTACCAAACAAATTGATGATGAAATTATAGAAGTTGGTAAACGTACCGTTATCGATTTAGGAATTCACGGATTACATCCTGAACTTATAAAAGTTGTGGGTAGAATGAAATACCGTTCGTCTTATGGACAAAATTTATTGCAACACTCCCGTGAAGTTTCAAAACTTTGTGGAATCATGGCAGCTGAATTAGGATTGAATGTAAAACTAGCAAAAAGAGCCGGTTTGTTACATGATATTGGTAAGGTTCCAGACGCCGAAAGTGATTTACCTCACGCATTATTAGGAATGCAATGGGCTGAAAAATACGGAGAAAAAGAAGAAGTTTGTAACGCAATTGGTGCGCACCATGACGAAATCGAAATGAAATCTTTATTATCGCCTCTTGTTCAGGTTTGCGACGCCATTTCTGGCGCAAGACCAGGTGCGAGACGACAAGTTTTAGACTCCTATATTCAACGTTTGAAAGATCTAGAAGAAGTTGCTTATGGATTTAGCGGCGTTAAAAATGCTTATGCTATTCAAGCGGGTAGAGAACTTCGTGTAATTGTTGAAAGCGAAAAAGTTTCTGATGAGCATGCAGCCACTTTATCTTTTGAAATTTCACAAAAAATCCAAACAGAAATGACTTATCCAGGTCAAGTTAAAGTAACTGTAATTAGAGAAACTAGAGCAGTGAATATTGCAAAATAAGTTTAATCGATTCTTTGATTATTCATTTAAATGGATCTTAATGGCTCCATACAAAAGCACCTCAGGATGTTCGGAGGTGCTTTTTTATCTATAATTAATTAGAAAGATTAGTCTTTTCTTGGGTGAAAATCATTTAGCACTTGGATCAAAAACTTTCTGTCTAAATGCACGTAAATTTCAGTGGTGGTGATAGATTCGTGACCAAGCATTAATTGAATCGAGCGAAGATCAGCACCGTTTTCAAGAAGATGCGTGGCAAAAGAATGTCGCAAAGTATGGGGGCTTATATTCTTATTCAATTCAATTTTGGTTGCTAAATCCTTGATTATTGTAAAAATCATGGCTCTCGAAAGCTGCCCTCCTCTCCTATTTAAAAACAAGGTGTCCTCAAATCCTTTTTTTATATTCAAATGAATACGAATAGCATCTCTGTAAATCTGGATATACTTTTGGGTCAAATTTCCAATGGGTACAAAACGTTGTTTATTTCCTTTCCCTGTAATTTTTATAAACCCTTCGTTAAAAAACAAATCCGAAATTTTCAAGGTAACTAATTCCGAAACTCGAAGTCCACAACCATACAAAGTCTCCAATATTGCTCGATTCCGTTCCCCTTCATTCGAACTTAAATCGATAGCGAAAATAAGCAAATCAATTTCATCTACAGATAAAGTATCGGGAAGTTTTCTTCCTGTTCTAGGAGTTTCTATTAATTCTAAAGGATTATTTGAACGATAATCTTCGAATATCAAATAGGCAAAAAAACTTTTTAAACCCGAAATAATTCGTGCTTGCGACCGTGGATTAACTTCATTTGAAATGCTATAAATGAATTGTTGAATGGTTTCTTCTTTAATTTTTATTGGCGAAATAGCTATAGTATTCTCTTCCAAAAACAGACACAAGCGTTCAATATCAAAAGAATAATTATCGATAGTATTTTTAGATAAACCTCTTTCGATTCTCAGATAAGATTGATAACTTTTGATATAGACTTTCCAATTCATTTTACAAAGTAAAGCAATTTCAAGTCATAAAAAAACCTCCCAATATCTTGTGAATTTTGATCTATTGTATTAAAAGAAATTTATTTACCCCATTTCCCTCCACCTACATAAAACCCCAAATGGATACCCAAATAAGAGTTGGAAGCAGTTCTATAAATAAAAACAAGTATTAGGTTTAGATATGCTAATAAATAGCATGCAATAATTATTAAATAAAATAGTTATAAATTGCGAATTATAAATTAAAAATAAAATTTAAAATCAAGAATATGAAAAAAATAATTTTAGGCATCATCTTAATTTTTACAGTATCTTTTAATGTTAAGGCTCAAATAGCAAAATTTGGCATAAAGGCTGGGTTAAATTATGCTAATCAAACTGGAACTGACATTACAGTAAACACCACAAACTACAAAACAGAAGCTATAACAAGTTATCATGCTGGAATAATAGCAGAAATAAGTTTATTTGAAAGCCTATCAATTCAACCTGAATTATTCTATTCTACACAGGGTGCAACTTATAAAAATGTCGCAGAAGAGATTAAAAGTGAAGTGGGATACATTTCAATTCCAGTTATGGTAAAAATTGGTTTAAGCAAAAGCATCAGTCTGGAATTAGGTCCACAAGCTTCTTTTCTATTGAGCGGAAAAGATCAGTTTGTTGCAAAAGATCCCAACACATTTGATTTTTCTGTAGCAGGAGGATTAGGTATAAAAGTGACTAAAAGCATCTTTATCTCTGGAAGATATGTTTTAGGACTAACAGAAGTGTCAAAAGATGCCCAAACAAAAAACTCCGTGCTTCAAGTCTCGGCTGGAATTTTATTTTAAAAAATAAATTAAATTTATCGAAACCGTTCTTGTAATTGGAACGGTTTTTTTATTTTTACCAAAATATGAATTATGAAAATTAGCATCATCAACGGACCAAATCTTAATTTATTGGGAAAACGGGAACCAGAAGTTTATGGATCTCAAACTTTTGAAGACTATTTCAACACCTTAAAAGAGAAATTCCCACAAATAGAACTAAGTTATTACCAAAGTAATATTGAAGGAGAACTAATCGATAAAATTCAAGAATTTGGATTTTCTTATGATGGTATTGTTCTCAATGCGGGCGCTTATACTCATACTTCCATCGGTATTGGAGATGCCGTAAAAGCCATTACAACCCCAGTAATCGAAGTTCATATTTCGAATACTTTTTCGCGTGAAAGTTTCCGTCATCAGTCTTATATTTCAAGCAATGCCAAAGGTATAATCCTTGGTTTTGGAATGAAAAGCTACGAATTAGCGATCATGTCGTTTTTATAGTTTAACATTTCGTACTGTTATTATAAAAAAGGGCTTAGTTAAACTAAGCCCTTTTTTTATTTAAAGAGTTAAACTCTCACAATCTTCGCCCCAATAGCTCTCAAACGCTCATCAATTCGTTCATAACCTCTATCGATTTGCTCTATATTTTGAATGGTGCTCGTTCCTTTTGCCGAAAGTGCCGCAATCAATAATGAAATTCCTGCTCGAATATCAGGCGAAGACATTGTTGTGGCCTTCAACTGAGATTTGAAGTCGTGTCCTATAACAACTGCTCTGTGTGGATCGCACAAAATAATTTTGGCTCCCATATCAATTAATTTATCGACAAAAAACAATCTACTTTCGAACATTTTTTGATGGATAAGTACATCCCCTCTTGCCTGTGTAGCCACAACCAAAACAATACTCAACAAATCTGGAGTGAATCCAGGCCATGGAGCATCTGAAACAGTAAGAATTGATCCGTCAATATCCGTTTTCACTTGGTAACCGTCCTTGTGTTCTGGAATATAAATATCGTCGCCTCTTTTTTCCAATGTAATTCCCAATTTTCTAAACACATTTGGAATAAGCCCAAGATTTTCCCAACTCACGTCTTTAATGGTGATTTCGCTTCTGGTCATTGCCGCAAGTCCTATCCAGCTACCTATTTCGATCATGTCAGGAAGGATTCTATGAGTACAACCACCAAGACTTTCGACGCCTTCTATTGATAATAAGTTCGAACCAATTCCTGTAATTTTTGCTCCCATTGCGTTCAACATCCTACATAATTGTTGTAAATAAGGTTCGCAAGCGGCGTTATAAACTGTAGTTTTCCCATTGGCCAACACTGCAGCCATAACAATATTAGCCGTTCCGGTTACTGAAGCCTCGTCTAATAACATATCGGCTCCAGTTAATCCATCAGGAGCTTCAACACCATAAAAATGATCTTCTCTGTTATAACGGAATTTTGCTCCAAGATTGATGAATCCTTCAAAATGGGTGTCGAGTCTTCGTCTTCCAATTTTATCTCCGCCAGGTTTTGGAATATACCCTTTTCCAAAGCGAGCCAAAAGTGGCCCAACAATCATGATAGAACCTCTTAGAGAGCCTCCTTCTTTCTTGAAAGCTTCGGTTTCTAGGTAATTTACGTTTACTTCATCAGCCTGAAAAGTATAGGATCCGTGTCCAATTTTTTGGATTTTTACTCCCAAATTTCCTAAAAGCGTAATGAGTTTATTAATGTCGATTATGTCCGGAATATTATTGATGGTGACTTTTTCAGGAGTCAATAATATGGCGCATAAAATTTGCAATGCTTCGTTTTTGGCTCCTTGTGGCGTGATTTCACCTTTTAATTGAATGCCGCCCTCTATTTTGAATATTCCCATTTTTTTTTGGTTATGGGTTAAGGGTCATGGGTTATGAGTTGAAAAACATCGAACTCATAAAAACATAACCTATAACTGTTTTACAAAGGTTTTCTATTTTGGTTTTTGTGTGTCGGGCCCAATTTTCCGGTTTTTGTATTCTTGTTGCTTTGAATTTTTGGCTGTCCAGGAGGTGTTATTTTATTAGACATTCGTTTATTCGTTCGCAACAAATCTGTCGTTGTCAAAAGTTCTTCGGAACTTTGAATTAAATTCAGTTTTCCGTCGGATAGTTCATATAAGTGTTCGAAAATAACATCGTCTTTCACGGTATCCTTATTCCAACTCAAATAAGATTTTTTCATATGGTTGGCGATAACTTTGACCAAAGCATTTTTCATTTCACCCTCTTCCCATTTATTAGCAACATCAATCATATATTTAATATTGTTGCCATAATATCTGTATTTTGGAAAATTTTGTGGGTATTGCAAAACATCCGGTTTCAATTGTAAAACTTCGCGAGTTGGCACAGGATAAGGGGATTCAACTTCCAATTTAAAATCAGACATAATAAACAATTGATCCCATAATTTGTGTTGAAAATCAAGCACATCACGCAAATGAGGATTCAAACTTCCCATAACCTGGATGATATATTTTGCAGCTTTGTTGCGTTCCTCAGAATCTTCGATTGCCGTTGCTTGATCAATTAATTTTTGCAAATGACGTCCGTATTCTGGAATAATTAAATGCGATCTTTCGGCATTGTATTCCAAATGGTGAACGACATCGTTCGCAACTTCTTTTATATACTTTGAATTCATTTTCGAATTTATTTTGAGTATTTATAGGGAAATAATACCTTTAATTGTAGAAACTTCTATGTATTTATCTATTATTTCTTGAGAATCTTTCATCTGGACGTCAACAGAGATGCTTGTATACTTACCTGCTTTAGACTTAGTTGTTTTTATGACTGCGCCCATACAATCAAAAGCCAGTTCAACACGTTCAATGTTATCATTTATTGATGGCACAATAAATTTAAACAAATATAAAGCGGGCCAAGTATTGCTCAAATCCAACTCCACCTGCAACCGATCATAAAATTCTTGGGTGTTCTTGTCCATTCTATTATAAAAAATAAAAGCAAATATACAGTTTTGATATTAGTCCCGAAACTTTGAGATAGGATTTTTAAAATAATGAAAATTATAAATCTAAATATCCTTTCAAATTCCCATTACTTTAGGTAAATTTGCCCCTTATTTAAAAAAGTGTGCGAAAAGAGATTATAGTAATTATTGGAGGGCCCGGAACTGGCAAAAGCACTATCATTGAAGGATTGTCGGAAAAAGGATTTTGTTGTTACCCTGAAATTTCCAGGCAAGTGACTTTGGATGCAAAAAAAGAAGGAATTGAACAATTGTTTTTAGAGAATCCTTTGTTATTCAGTGAATTACTTTTGGAAGGCAGAAAAAAGCAATACCAAAATGCCATAAGCGAACCCAACAAAATAGTCTTTATTGATCGCGGAATTCCAGATGTTTTGGCTTATATGCACTTCATTGGCGACCCATATCCTGACTCATTTGATAAAGCTTGTAAGGATCATTTATACACAAAAATTTTTATTCTTCCACCTTGGGAGGAAATTTTTACTAGCGATAAAGAGCGATACGAAAACTTCGAACAAGCAAAACATATCGACGTTCATCTCATGGAAACCTATAAAAAATATGGTTACGAACTCATCGAAGTTCCAAAAGATAGCGTTGATAATAGAATTTTATTTATCTTAGATAAAATTTAATAAATTATTTAAAGTTTTAGGTTTATGGTTGAATAATTTTAAGTCAATACTTAAACTTTAAATATTAATCCAGAAATAATGCAAACAGCATTACAAATTCTTCAAAAGCACTGGAAACACGACGGATTTAGGTCTTCACAAATCGAAATTATCAATTCGGTTTTGGAAGGGAAAGACACTTTTGGCTTAATGCCAACTGGTGGCGGAAAATCGATTTGTTTTCAGGTTCCTGCTATGATGCAGGACGGAATTTGTTTAGTCATTTCTCCCTTGGTAGCGCTAATGAAAGACCAAGTACAACGCTTGCAAAAGCTGGACATCAAAGCCATTGCATTAACTGGAGGCATCAAATCTGATGAAATGATTACGTTTTTAGATAATTGTGAATTTGGCAACTATAAATTTCTGTACTTATCGCCAGAGCGTTTACAATCAGATTGGATTTTGGAGCGAATTAAAAATTTGCCCATCAATTTAATTGCCATTGATGAAGCACATTGTGTTTCGCAATGGGGTCACGATTTTCGTCCGGCCTATTTAAAAATTGCCAATTTGAAAACGCAATTTCCAAAAGTTCCCTTCTTAGCACTTACCGCTTCGGCAACAGAACGAGTTCTTGAAGATGTAATTATTCAGTTGGGATTAGAAAAGCCAGCTATTTTCCAGAAATCATTTTCCCGAAAAAATATTGCCTATATGGTTTTTGAAGTCGAAGATAAATTGTATCGAATGGAGCAAATCTTAAAGAAAAACCCACAGTCTTCCATTATATATGTTAGAAACAGGAAATCGTGCTCCGAAACTGCTTTACAATTGCAATCTTTGGGATTCAAGGCGACTTTTTATCACGGCGGTTTATCGGTAAAAGATAAAGAAAAAAATATGAGTCTTTGGTTGAATGAAGAAGTCCAAATTATAGTTGCCACGAATGCCTTTGGAATGGGAATTGACAAATCGAACGTAAAAACAGTGATTCATATACATCTTCCAGAAAGTATTGAAAGCTATTATCAAGAAGCTGGGCGAGCAGGAAGAGATGACCAAAAAGCGTTTTCCGTAATCTTAACAAGCCCGTCAGATAAGATTCAAGCCCAAAATCAATTTATTAATGTGTTGCCCGACAAAAAGATTCTTAACCAGATTTATATAAAATTGTGTACTTATTTTCAGATTGCTTATGGGGAAGGAATCAACGAACAATTCTCCTTCAATTTGAATCATTTTTGTCAAAAATATGGATTTCCTACCTTAAAGACTTTTAATGCCATACAGTTTTTAGACCGCCAAGGAATTTTGAGCTTATCCCAAGAATACTCCGAACGAATCACGATGCAATTCATTATTGAGTCTAAGGAAGTAATTCGATATGTGAGTTTGAATACTCAGGATGAACCAATTATCCTGACCATCCTTCGAACATATCCTGGAATTTACGAAACACAAACAGCTATCAATTTATCATTAATAGCAAAGAAATCAAGTAGTGACGAAATGATGATCCATTCGGTTTTAGAAAAATTGAAGAATCTTGACATTATAGATTATCATAAAAAAAACAATGATGCCACAATTATTTTCAATGAAGTACGTGAAGACGAAAGAACCATCAATCGGATTTCGAAATATCTTGAAAGACAGAATCAACAAAAAATCACTCAATTTGATGCTATTTTAAACTACATCAATGAGAAAAAAGTGTGCAAGAGTAAATTAATTTTAAACTATTTTGGAGAAATTATTGAAACAGATTGCGGAATTTGTTCCTATTGTATTTCTAAAAAACCAAAATCTAGTGATCACTCTTTGATTTCTGAAAAAATCATTGGATTATTAAAAATACAGGATATGAATTCGAGAGAAATTCAAAAACTGACAAAAAATACCGATGACGCTATTATCTTTGCACTTCAAAACCTAATGGAAAACAATATGATTTTGATACTTTCGAATAACAAATATACCTTAAAACTATAATGGACAAATTACGAATTGTGTTTATGGGAACCCCCGAATTTGCCGTTGGCATTCTAGATACTATAGTAAAGAATCTCTACGATATTGTGGGAGTAGTCACTGCCGCAGATAAACCAGCAGGCCGTGGACAAAAAATGAAATATTCGGCAGTGAAGGAATATGCTTTAGAACACAAACTCACTTTATTGCAGCCAACGAATTTGAAAGATGAAAGTTTTTTACAGGAGCTAAAATCTTTAAATGCTAATTTACAAATCGTTGTTGCTTTCAGAATGTTGCCTGAAGTGGTTTGGAAAATGCCAAAACTGGGGACTTTCAATCTTCACGCTTCTTTATTACCCAATTATCGGGGTGCAGCTCCAATAAACTGGGCTATTATAAATGGAGATCAGAAAACTGGAGTTACTACTTTTTTTATCGATGACAAAATAGATACTGGCGCTATCATTTTAAGTTCCGAAACAGAAATTGGAGCAAAGGAAAATGCAGGACAATTACACGATCGGTTAATGTATTTGGGCAGTGAAGTTGTAATAGAAACTTTGGAATTAATCGAAAAAGGAAATCTGATTACAACTACACAAAAAGACAATCCAAAAATAAAAACAGCTTACAAGTTAAACAAGGAAAATTGCAAGATCGATTGGACAAAATCAGCAGGTGAAATTTATAATTTAATACGTGGTTTAAATTCATATCCTTCAGCTTGGAGTTTTTTTAAAGACAAAGATCAAGAATGGAATGTCAAGATTCATGAAGTTAAAGTCGTATTAGAAAATCATAACCACAACCTTGGAAGCTTGATTTGCACCAAAAAAGAAATGAAAATTGCAGTAAAAAATGGATTTATCCAGGTGTTAAGTTTGCAATTTCCTGGAAAAAAGAAAATGAATGTAGCCGAATTATTGAATGGAATGACTTTTTCAGAGGACGGAAAAGTGCATTAACACCAACAAAACAGGTATTTTATTATAATTCGGCAGGAAAAACAGTTGCTTTATGAACAAAAAATATAAGTTATCAACAAAATAAGCTAAAATCACGAGAAACGCTTGTAAGCAAAGTAATTCCTGCTAAATTTGTTAGTAACAAATTTTTTTTTAACAACATTTAATAACTAAACATTATGAACAAATCAGAATTAATTGATGCTATCGCTGCAGATGCAGGAATTACAAAAGCTGCTGCAAAACTAGCTTTAGAATCTTTTTTAGGTAACGTAGCTGGTACTTTGAAAAAAGGCGGAAGAGTTTCTTTAGTAGGTTTCGGATCATGGTCTGTTTCTGCTAGAGCTGCTAGAGACGGTAGAAACCCTCAAACAGGGAAAACTATTAAAATTGCTGCAAAAAATGTAGTAAAATTTAAAGCTGGTGCAGATTTAGATGGTGCTGTAAACTAATTTAAGTTTTCTTAAAAATAATTAAAACCTTCCTTAGGAAGGTTTTTTTTTGCATTATAATTTACTAGTCAATTTTATACAGACTATTTACGTCAAAACACATATTAAAAAACGGATCTAGACAATCCTGTAAAAAAAATATTTTATTAAAACAAAAATAATTATGAAAATAAAATTATTGGCAAACCGGCAGAAGGATTCTGGAAAAAAATTAAGGAATTGGGTGGGAATTATTTAATATGGTCTAATGCACCTGAAAATCCATATTTAAATTAATTATTCCCTATAAATTCATTCAGTTTTTCAACTAATACTTTTGCTAAATCGGCAGAAAATTCCTTTTTACGATACTTAGTAATAGGTTGTATTCCTTTTATCACGTTTGTAATAAATAATTCGTCTGCTTTTTGAAGGTCAAATGGTGACATTATTTCTTCAACAACTTCCAAGTTTTCCATTTTTCTAGCTAAAGCCAGTATTTGTTTTCTCATAACGCCATTCAGACAACCTTCTGAAACTGGTGGAGTGGAAAGCCTATTTCCTTTTAACATAAAAATATTTCCCTGCAGTGCCTCGACAACATTCTTGCTGTCATTCAACAACAAACAATTATCCAAATCATTTTCATTGGCAAAAATACTTGCCGTGACATTTAAAATTTTATTGGTCGTTTTTATGGAAGACAACAACTGTTTTGTTACATAAAAATCAGTGTATAAATCTACTTTATATTCTTTATGAGTGATTGAATAGAAAGTGTTATCAAGTAATTCAGCACTAATCAAAAAAGAAACGGTATTATTTTGAGGTAAATAATAGCCTCCGTCATTTCTATACACAGTAATTCTCGCTCTACTCGAATTTTCTAAATTCTTGGCTTTGGCCAAATCAAGAATTTGTTCTTCAAAATATTCCATCGTAAAATTCATGGGGATTTCCATTCGAACAACACGCATTGAAGACATCAATCTAAAATAATGATCTTCTAAAAAAAGAATTTTAGACTTGATTATTTTAACCGTTTCGAAGACCGCATCTCCATATAAAAAAGCGCGATTTTGAGTCAATAAATTGGAGTCGAGAGACACGATTTTACCATTAAAATTAATCATACTATTTAAAAAAAGTCAGGCTAATAAGCCTGACAAATATAAGTTTAAAAAATTTTTTTTTTACACTGAACCAATGACATGCTTAAGATCAGAAACTTGATTTTCCCATAAAAGTGTCGCTTGTTCAATTTCATCTTTTTCGGCAAAATCAATCACCATCAAGGAAACGTCTTTAGTAATTTCATCTACTAAAATATTTAATTCAAAAAAATACTCTGTGTCCTTATTATTATCATCAATCCACTTAAATTTCACTTTTTCGCCTGTTTTTTTGGAACAGAGTCTGGCTTTTTCTTCGGAATCATCCCAAATAAAAGTAAAAAACTCACCACGAGAATTCACATTATCTGCAAACCACTCTGATAAACCAGAGGGAGTCGAAATATAAGGGTACAACAATTGAGGCGAAGAATTTATAGGAAACTCTATTTCGTATCGTATTTTTAAATCCATGAGCTATGATTAATTTTTCGGAAATGTATTGAATATATGGCCAATAAAAAAGTCTTTTCAAAAATATTTTTTTTTCTTTAAGATATACTTGTAACCTCTAATATAATTTTTATATTTGCACCCGCATTCAAAGATGGTTTTATCCATCAATTTGGCGAGATAGCTCAGTCGGTTAGAGCGCAGGATTCATAACCCTGAGGTCCCGAGTTCAAATCTCGGTCTCGCTACTAAAAATCTCCACTAATACAGTGGGGATTTTTTTGCGGAAAACTCACTATAATTACTGAATATCAATAACTTATGAAAAATAAAACACTTTGTGTCTGGTTTATTTTTCAAATATACAATAAAATTAGTTCTGTACAACTTGTCTGAATAAAACGCAAAAAACAGCACTTTTGTGCCACACTTTTGACACAAATTTTTTCCAAAAGAAAAAAAAGAAAAAAAGAAAGCAATGGCAATTTGAGGTAATGACTTACGAGAATGGAGTGAAGAATGAACGACTGAAGTAAGGAATGCACTCTAAATTTGCTGCATTTTTTTATTTTTAGCAAAATGTTGTTGTTAAGACAAACACCCCCAAGCACCACAGCAAAAAATGGAATTTTTATGTAATTTTTTGGGAGGAGCGCTGGTTGGTGTTGTGGCAATCGAACTAGCTACACTAGACCGAGAATGAAATGTAGCTTTTGCGAAATGGAATGAAGGGATAGTAGCGTGAAACGTCAAGGAAAATATTAAAAGCAGCCTTTAGGCGTTCCTTGATTTGAAGCAAACGAAGTGAGCTAACCTTGATAGCTGAGAGAAAGCGCAACCACCAAATTAACAAAGGGCAAAATACAATAATACTGCTGAATGGAGAGCAACGGAATTTAGTTGTATTTTGGATTTATTAGCCCTGACGAATGTATTGAGAGAGCGTGGTGAAGACTGGGAATGTAGAAAACAAAAAAAGAGCTGCTATTTTTCTTAGCTGCTCTTATTTTGGGTTCAAATGGTCTGTGAAATGGAAGGAAGCATGACTGACTGAAACAGCCCAGCGTAACAAAGCTATCGAAAGGAATGAGACATTTTGATTGCCCTTTAAAAAAAAGGTTAAAACTATTTTACTATCTCAATCTCTCTATCTGTTGATGTGTATGCTTTGTATTGTGTTCCCGATTGTATGGTAGCTGCCTGACCTTTAAGCAATAATAATGGCGCTGCAACTAAGGCTGCTGCTATTACAACTCCAGTGCCTCTAGATTTACCTTCATCATTTACATTTAAATTTACAGGAATTCGCTGTCCATCAACTGCTTTGATATAATCAACACTAAATGAAA
>NZ_CAWURC010000019.1:0-12437 GCF_963925185.1 uncultured Flavobacterium sp.
CAGTAAAACGGAACAAAAAATGTATCGAGAATCGTTTTTAACGAAATTTTTCTTGTTCTCGATACGATTTTCTTATAAAAACTAATCACACCGACGAAAAATTACCATTAAAAACTAATTACACCCAACGGGTTGAATCTAATATATTTTTAAAAAACCTCGCTCGCTTCCTTTAATTTCTCCATATTATTCACCAATTGTAATTCATCTACAATTTTCTGAATATCACCATTCATTATATTTCCTAAATCGTACAATGTCAATCCAACGCGGTGATCTGTTACACGACCTTGCGAATAATTATAAGTTCTTATTTTTGCCGAACGATCACCAGAACTCACTTGTGAAGTACGTTTTGTAGCGTCTTCGGCTTGTTTTTTGGCCAATTCTTGTTCGTACAAACGAGAGCGCAAAACGCCCAATGCTTTGTCTTTATTCTTATGTTGCGATTTCTGATCCTGACATTGCGCTACCAAACCTGTTGGAATATGAGTCAAACGAACTGCCGATTTGGTCGTATTTACCGATTGTCCACCAGGTCCTGACGAACAGAAAAAATCGACACGAACATCATTCATATCAATTTGAACGTCAAATTCTTCGGCTTCCGGAAGCACCATAACCGTCGCTGCCGAGGTGTGAACACGGCCTTGCGTTTCCGTTTGCGGTACGCGTTGCACGCGGTGAACACCAGCTTCAAACTTCAAGGTTCCGTAAACATCTTCGCCTGTAACTTCAAAAATCACCTCTTTGAAACCGCCCGAAGTGCCTTCGTTCATATCCACTACCGAAGTTCTCCACCCTCTATTTTCGCAATATTTAGTATACATCCTAAACAAATCGCCCGCAAAAATACTGGCTTCGTCGCCACCCGTTCCGGCACGAATTTCGACCATTACATTCTTAGCGTCTTCCTCGTCTTTCGGAATCAACAAAAACTTGATTTCTTCCTCTAGTTCGGGTAATCTTTCCTTGGCTTCATCGAGTTGCATCTTAGCCATTTCGGTCATATCTGCATCACTATTATCGGCAATGATTTCGTTGGCTTCATCAATATTGGCCATCAAAAGCACGTATTCGTCCCGCTTTTCGGCTAGGGCTTTCAATCCTTTATATTCCTGGTTCAATTGCACATACCGTTTCTGGTCGCTGATTACATCGGGCTGAATAATCAAGTCCGAAATCTCGTCGAAACGCTGTTTTACTATTTGAAGTCTGTCTAACATATTCTAATTCCTTTATTTCTTCTAGTTTATATTTATTACCCAAGGGCAGAAGTAACCTCTTAACACGTTTTTGTTATTTTCATCAAAAATCGTTATTCAGTTTGGAGTGCAAAAATACGGTTTTTTTGTTTAAAGTTTAAAGTTGTTTAAGAGTTTATTCCAACCAATTGAAAGCTGTATTTGGGCTGAAAAAAAAATTAAACTCAAAGGCATAAGGCTATCGCTAAGAACACAAATTCTTGGGTAGAAACTTTAAACTTTAATCCGTTTTTTGTTCTCTAAGGCTTTTTACTACTAATACGATAGGACATTTGCAAAAAAAGACTTCGCTTACGGTTTTACGTAATACCTTAATTTAAAGTAGAGCGTTTTTTAAAAAAAAACTTAGTTCGTTTTATAAGTATTTTAGGCAACAAGCTATATATTTACCTAAAATAAAATTGATATGAAAAATTACTTATATGTTCTTATCTTGTTCCTCAGTTTTAGTTCCTTTAGTCAATCAAAAATAGATCAATCAAAAAACGAAATGAATGGTAGATCCCATTCTTCAAGACAAAATAGCAATGATAGCGGTAGATCAAATAATTCTGATAGGTATTTTGACACAGATGATGCTACTTTTTGGTTCTTCGTAGTTCCAAGATTAGCCTTTTTTAGTTTTATAGGAGATTATGGAAACGAACAACATCTGAATAATAATTTAACTGATTATCCTTATTACAATGTCGAATCGGGCAACTATGGAAATTCAGATTCGCCAAAAAAAGATATACGCCTTGACATTGAAGACCATTTGCTGTACAGTAATAATCATTTATATGGCAATCATTTAAAAGTAAAAATTCGTCCCTCTCATTATTTTTATTTACAGAGTGATTTTCATCAAATATTTGAAAAAAATAAACTAGATCTTACTACAGATCGGCTTTCTGTATTCTATTTCAATGTAGGATATGATCGAGTGCGTCTAGAAAATTTTAACTTGGGATGGACTGTGGGAACCAGTTATATAGGTAATGAAGTGAAAAAAGCAGGCGTTTCGGTTGGTATAAACACGGAAATGTTTTTTAGCCACAAAATAAGCGTATCGGCTCATGCTAAATGGAGTGCCATCAATGGGAATCCAGTTAATTTATATGATATTCAAATGAGATATCACAACAAAAGATTCTTTTCTTCATTAGGATTTGAGCATTTAAAAATGGGCACTCCTAATTATAATTTTATAACTCTTGGGGGAGGAATTTATTTGAATTAAAATAAAGCCTAATCTATAGCCCTGATGGAAGCGGCATCCTCGTAACGCAGCGAAGAGATACAGCGGACAGCAGGACGACTAGTTCTCAAAAACACAGGGATTCTGCTCCTAAAAAAAACTCCACTCACCTAACCGTTGATAACTCCTAAAGATTTCTTTTTAATACCAATTTCTAAATTCCTACTTTGCAGCTTCAAAGTCCATTCCCGTGCAAACGGGAAACCAAATAAAAATCTATATACAAATGAAGGTCTGTATTGCCGAGAAACCAAGTGTAGCCCGCGAAATCGCATCCGTTCTAGGAGCGAATACCAAACACGATGGCTATTACGAAGGCAATGGCTATCAGGTAACTTATACTTTTGGTCATTTGTGCACCTTGAAAGAACCCAACGATTACAAACCACACTGGAAAAGTTGGGATTTGAACAATCTGCCCATGCTTCCCGAGAAATTTGAAACCAAGGTGGTCGAGAATTCGGGGATTCAAAAGCAATTTAGAATCATACGAAGTTTATTCGATAAAGCGACCTTGGTCATCAACTGCGGGGATGCGGGGCAAGAAGGAGAACTCATTCAGCGCTGGGTGATGAACGAAGCCCATTACAAAGGCGAAGTCAAGCGCTTGTGGATTTCGTCCTTAACAACCGAAGCTATCAAGGAAGGCTTCCAGAACTTGAAACCATCTGCCAACTACGATAATTTATATTACGCCGGATTTTCGAGAGCTATTGGCGACTGGTTGTTGGGTATGAATGCGACCCGTTTGTACACCGTAAAACACGGTGGCTACAAACAAGTATTGTCTATTGGACGGGTACAAACCCCAACCTTGGCAATGGTTGTGGACCGTTTTAAAGAAATTGAGAATTTCAAACCGCAACCGTATTGGGAGTTGCAAACCTTGTATCGAGAAACGCTTTTCAGCTATGAAGAAGGACGCTTTTTGAAAAAGGAAGATGGCGAAATTTTGGCCCATAAAGTCAAGGAAAGCGAGTTTGAAATTGTTTCCGTCGAAAAGAAGAACGGCAATGAATTTGCACCCAGACTGTTTGATTTAACAGGCTTGCAAGTCTATTGCAATACGAAATTTGGGTTCACAGCAGACGAAACGCTTAAAATCGTTCAGACTTTATACGAACAAAAAGTGGTCACCTACCCGAGAGTCGACACCACGTTTTTGCCCAACGACGTCTATCCAAAAGTGGCCGGCATCCTGCAAAAGTTGACCAATTATGCCGCCTTGACGCAACCTCTTTTGGAAAAAAAGATTAAAAAATCGACCAAGGTTTTCAACGACAAGAAAGTAACCGATCACCACGCGATAATTCCGACAGGGATGCAAAGCAATTTGCAATACAATCAGCAACAAGTATATGATATAATCACAAGACGTTTTATTGCCGTGTTTTATGACGATTGTCTGGTAGCCAATACGACCGTAATTGGGAAAGCAGCCGATGTCGCCTTCAAAACCACAGGAAAAGAAATCTTGAAAAAAGGATTTCGCGTCGTTTTCGAAGACCCAAACGCCAAGGAAAAAGAAGCGGATCTATTGCCGAGTTTTGTTGTGGGTGAAAAAGGAACGCACGAACCCTCGTTCTTGGAAAAGGAAACCAAACCACCCAACCAGTTTACCGAAGCCACCTTGTTGCGCGCCATGGAAACCGCGGGCAAACAGGTTGACGACGAAGACCTCCGAGAGTTGATGAAAGAAAACGGCATTGGTCGACCATCAACAAGAGCTAATATTATTGAAACGCTTTTCAGACGTCAATACATCGTTCGAAACAAGAAACAGGTTTTGCCAACACCAACGGGAATTCAATTGATTGATACCATTCAAAATGAGTTGGTCAAGTCGGCAGAATTGACCGGTTCCTGGGAAAAACAGTTGAAAAACATTGAAAAAGGAACTTTTACTGCAGGTGCTTTCATTAAGAATATGAAACAAATGGTTGAAGAATTAGTGTATGAAGTACGAAGTGAAACCCGGCGTGCCAACATTTCGCATGCAGGAAGTGTTCAGAAACAAGAAGCGGTTGTCGAAAAAAAGAAAGCGGAAGGAATACTAGCGGAAGTTTGTCCGAAATGTAAAAAAGCGACACTCATTAAAGGTAAATTAGCTTATGGATGTGGCGATTACAAGGCGGGTTGTCGTTTTGTATTGCCGTATACTTTTGCCGATAAAAAAATATCAGAAAATCAATACTTGCGATTACTCCAAAAAGGATCAACCGTAAATTTAAAAGATTTCAAAACAGAATCCGGAACGGTGGAAGGTTTGCTACGCTTTGATGAAAATTTTGAACTTAAATTAGAAGAAAAGAGAATAGCTGCGAAACCAATCTCGGAAGCGTTGGCTTGCCCCAAATGCAAAAAAGGAACCATTCTCAAAGGAAATACCGCTTATGGCTGCTGCGATTATAAATCAGGCTGCGATTTTAAAGTACCGTTTGATGTCGTTAGAGCGAAACTAGGTGATCAAAAACCTTCCAAAGAATTGGTTTATATGATTCTGAAAGAAAGTTTTTAAGAATAATTTGTATGTTTTTTAGGAGCTTAATCCAGCTATCCGTTGTAATCTCCCGAAAAAAAAATCGGGAGGATTTCCACTTCTATCTGGGCTAATTGCGATCTTTTTCCTAATTTCGCATGGATTAAAAGAACAATTGAATTTATACATCATGAAAAAAATCGCGCAATTATTTATTTTGGTTTTAACCCTTACTTCTTGTTTCAAATCAAATGAAACTTCTAAAATTGTAGTTGCCGATTGGCTTCTAGGGAAATGGGAAAACAAAACAGCCGATGGAAAACTATTGGAAATTTGGAAAAAGACAAACGATAGCATTTATGACGGCGCAAGTTATTTTATAAAAGGAAAAGACACCCTGCATTTTGAAACCATCCAATTAGAACAAAAAGCCGATGAAGTTTTTTATTTATCAACCATAGGAGGTCAAAACAATGATGAAACAGTTACTTTTAACTTAATAGCATCAACTGAAAATCAATTCGTTTTCGAAAATCCAAAAAATGATTATCCACAAAAAATCATTTATTCGCTGATTACGAATGATAGTTTAGAAATTTATATTTCTGGAATAGTTCAAGGAAAACCTAGTTCTGCAAAATATTCAATGACTAAAATGAACTAAAATGCTATTTTATTTATATAAATCGTACTATTTTCCTAAAAAATAAAAATATTCTATTGCAGAATACTTTACATTTCTGTGAAATTCATAAATCTACAATTTCTTATTTATAATTATTCTAAATAGTTTTGATAAGCAAGATATGGTTTTTATATTTGCATCGTTATTTTTATTAATTCTAAATAACTTTAACGAATTATTATATAAAATAAGTTTACACAATGAAAAAAGTATTTGCCCTAGCATGTATTTCAATGTCACTCTTGAGTTTTTCTCAAAAAAAAGAAATTAAAAAAGACACCATAAATTTATTGTCTGAAGTTGTTATTAATTCTGATGCAATAATTGGCAATACGTTTAAAACAAAAAACAAAGCTGGATCTTCATTTTATATTTCAGAAGCCGATTTAAAAGTATTCAAACAAGATGACATTTCCAGAGTTTTAATCAATGTACCCGGAGTAACGATTCAAGAAACAGATGGTTTTGGTTTACGACCAAGTATAGGAATGAGAGGAACAAACCCTGACAGAAGTTCCAAAATAACACTAATGGAAGACGGTGTACTTATTGCACCTGCTCCCTATTCTGCTCCTTCGGCCTATTATTTCCCTACTGTTGGGCGAATGAAGGCTTTCGAAATCATCAAAGGAGGAAGTCAAATTCAATACGGTCCTTATACAACTGCCGGAGCTTTGAATATGGTGTCAACGCAAATCCCAAGCACATTTTCTGGAAACATAAGTGCTACTTATGGCAGCAACAATACTAAACATTTCTATACCAACATTGGGGATTATTTCAAAAATTTTGCCTACTTAGTAGAATATAACAATCGAAATTCAGACGGTTTTATGGATATGGATTACAGTTCCAAAAAAACAGGTTTTGATGCCAACGACTATGTTGCCAAATTTCGTTTGAACACTGATTTAGATGCGAAAATATACCAATCGCTGACGATGAAAGTGCAATATTCAGAAGACACATCAAACGAAACTTATTTAGGGCTTGCTGAAACTGATTTCAAAACCAATCCTTACTTAAGATATTTGGGTTCAAATGAAGATAATCTAATAACAGATCATTTTCAATTAATGGCCACTCATTACATCAGACCCACAGAAAATTTAACGTTTACTACAAAAGCATATAGAAATACTTTTTCTAGAAATTGGTACAAACTAGATGCTGTAAATCTTGGAATAGTATCGGTTTCCATATCAAATATATTAGCAGACCCTATTAAATATTCAGGAGAATACGATGCTATTACAGGAAATAGTAACACCATTGCTAATGCATTACGTGTCAAAGCAAACAACCGAAAATATGAATCTCAAGGAGCTCAATCTATAGGAAATTATAAATTTAAATCTGAAAAAGTAAAACATGATATTGAATTTGGTGTTCGATACCACGAAGATTATGAAGACAGATACCAATGGGTTGATGGTTACTCGATTCAAAATAAATTCATGAACCAAACCAATAATGGAATTGGCGGAAGTGATTCTAATAGAATTCAAAGTGCCAAATCAATAGCATCCCATATTTTATACAATTTAACTTTCGCTAATTTCATTTTAACACCAGGATTAAGAAACGAAAACATAAGTATAACAAACAAAGATTACGGGAAATTAGATTCAAATAGAACTGGTGCAAATTTAATTACAGATAAAAATAAAGTAAATGTATGGATTCCTGGAATGGGAGTAGTATACAATATTAAAGACAGCTACAAGCTCTTTGCAAGCTTGCACAAAGGATTTTCGCCTCCGGGAGCTAAAGCTGGTGAAGATGCCGAAAACAGTTTGAATTCCGAAATTGGATTCCGTATGAATAAAGATGCCTTTTCATCTGAAATAGTTATTTACAATAACAATTATTCCAATTTACAAGGAGCAGATACTATGTCTGGAGGAGGAAGTGGTACTGGAGATTTGTATAATGCTGGTGATGCAAAAGTAAGTGGTCTCGAATTTACGGCTTCTTATGATGTTTTAAATAAATCGAATGTATTTAGATTCCCTATTGCATTAAGCTATACCTATACCAATACCGAATTAAAATCAAATTTTAATAGCCCAAGTTGGGGAACTGTAACTTATCGAGATGAAATTCCATTTATTGCTAAAAACCAAATAGCATTAACCGCTAATTTAGAACACAAGAAATATAGTTTAGCCCTAAACGCTCGATATATTGGCCAATTTAGAACAAAAGCAGGTCAAGGAGAAATTCCGGCAAATTACAAAATCGACGATAACATAATTATTGATGCTGCTGCTAAATACCATCTAACTAATAGAGTAAGCTTTACAGCAAATATTATCAACTTATTAGATTCAGATAAAGCTGTTGCAAGAACACCTGCTGGCTTAAGACCTAGTCACCCTTTTGGGATTAATGTTGGGATTATGGCAAGGTTATAATTCTTAAACCAATTAATAATTTATAATTATTAACAATTGACATAGCATATCAGCATACTTACTAAAAAGGTTGTTCAAATTCCCATTTGAATACCCTTTTTTTATATAAAAAAATTGAAATCGTTTCATGAGAAATAGTAACGAGTACTTCAGAAATATTTGTTGCAATCGAATGGATCAAATAAATGAATAAAATACAAAAAATAAAAGTGAAAGTTAGGATCCTGACAAATATACTTTAGCAACAAAAGCGGTTTCTTATAGTTTTCCAAAGGATGAAAAATTAATAGATGAAAAATATGCCAAAGATTTAGGAACAAAATTAGGGGTAAATGACGAATTTAGAAAATCAAGAATAAAAGAAGGAAAACTTAAAATTTCCTTCGAGAAAAATGATGCCGAATTTGATATTGCTACTAGAAAAGGGGAAATCACCACTTATAACAAAACTCCCTTTATCAATTAAATTCTAAAAATTCACAAAAACGAATCTAATTGGTGGATTTACTACTCTGACATTTTTGCTTTAGGTCTTATTACCATTGCTATAACTGGAACTTTTATGGTAAAAGCAGGGAAATTTAGTTTTAAAGAAAGAGGATGAAAACTAGCTTTGGCAGGAATTATATCCCCTTTGATTTTCTTGTTTTTATTGAGTTAATAATAATAATAAATGCAAAAAATCCCAATTCTGAAATTTCAGAATTGAGATTTTATTTTAAAAAAAGAACTAATTTTTATTTTAATCCAGCCAAACTTTGTTTTAATGTGGCAATTTTAGAAAGTGCATCGGCTTCTTTTTGTCTTTCGTTTGCCAAAACTTTCTCTGGCGCACCAGCTACAAATTTCTCATTAGCTAATTTACTTTGAACCGATTTCAAGAAACCTTGTGTGTAAATCAACTCGGTAGTAAGTTTTGCAATTTCTGCTTCAATATCAATATTTCCTGTAACTGGAATAAAATATTCATTCGATTTTACACGAAAAGACAAAGCACCATCCACTTTTTCCGAAACATATTCAAGCGAAGTGATGTTTCCTAATTTGGTCACCACCGCATCAAAATAAGTCGAAGCTGCATCGTTATTAATCGCTTTCAATTCAATCGCATCCTTAAACGGAATATTCTTGTCTTTACGAATCGTTCTGATTCCAGAAATCACTTCAATCGTGTTTTCGAAATCGGAAATTAATTCTGCATTAAATGGTTTGATTTCAGGCCAAGTCGAAACAATCAAAGCTTCATCTGGTGTTCTTGTGGCCAATAATTGCCAAATTTCCTCTGTCAAGAACGGCATAAACGGATGCAACAACTTCATATTGGTTTCCAGCATTTCTATAGCTTTTGCCAAAGTCACGCTATCAATTGGTTGTTGGTAAGTTGGTTTTATCATTTCTAAAAACCAAGAACAGAAATCATCCCAAACCAATTTGTAGATTCCCATCAAAGCGTCGGAAATTCTGAATTTTTCGAAATTGTCTTCAATCTCTAAAAGCGTTTGTTGCAATTTGGCTTCATACCATTCAATAGCCACTTTCGAAGATTCTGGTTGAGGGATAGCATCCGAAACTTCCCAACCTTTTATCAATTTGAAAGCATTCCATATTTTATTAGTAAATCCTTTTCCTTGGTTACACAATTCTTCGTCGAACATAATATCGTTTCCTGCAGAAGCGCTCAAAAGCAATCCTACACGAACACCGTCGGCACCAAATTTCTTTATTAACTCTAATGGTTCCGGGGAATTCCCCAAAGATTTTGACATTTTTCGTCTTTGTTTATCACGAACCAAACCCGTTAAATATACATTCGTAAATGGTTTTTCGCCTGTATATTCATAACCTGCAGTAATCATTCGCGCCACCCAGAAAAACAAAATATCTGGACCGGTCACTAAATCATTTGTTGGATAATAATATTTGAAATCTTCGTTTTCAGGATCCATAATTCCTCCAAAAACAGACATTGGCCAAAGCCAAGACGAAAACCAAGTATCGAGAGCATCTGCGTCTTGACGAAGGTTGTTAGTTGTTAGTTGTTGGTTGTTGGTTTTTTCTTTGGCTAAAGCCAAGGCGTCCTCAATATTTTCGGCAACAACGAAATCTTCTTTTCCGTCGCCATAGAAATAGGCAGGAATTTGTTGTCCCCACCACAATTGACGGGAAATATTCCAATCTCGAATATTATTTAACCAATGCGCATAGGTATTATTAAAACGAGCTGGATGTAATTTTATATCGCCATCTACCAAAACAGATTGGATTGCCGGTTTTACCAAATCTTCCATTTTCAAGAACCATTGATCGGATAAACGCGGTTCGATTACGGCTTTTGTTCTTTCGGAAGTTCCTACTTTGTTCAAATGGATTTCGGTCTTCGCCAATGCTCCACTTGCTTCTAATTCTTTAGCAATTTCTTCGCGAACCACAAAACGGTCTTTTCCTTGGTAATGCAAACCAAAACTATTTAGCGACGCATCTTCATTAAAAATATCAATGATCTCCAAATTGTGTTTTTCGCCCAAAGCTTTGTCATTCATATCATGAGCTGGAGTCACTTTCAAGCAACCCGTTCCAAACTCGATATCAACATATTCGTCTTCGATAATTGGAATAATACGACCGCAAATAGGCACAATGGCTTTTTTCCCTTTCAAATGAGCAAAACGTTTGTCATTTGGATTGATACAAATTGCAGAGTCCCCAAAAATAGTTTCGGGACGTGTTGTGGCCACCTTCAGAAAGTCTTCGCTACCTACGATTTTATATTTTAGGAAATACAATTTTCCTTGTTGTTCTTCATAAATTACTTCTTCATCAGACAAAGTAGTTTTTGCTTCCGGATCCCAATTTACCATTCGGTAGCCACGATAAATCCAGCCTTTGTTATATAAATCGACAAAAGAACGAATTACAGAAGCTGACATATCCGGATCCATGGTAAATTTAGTTCGATTCCAATCGCACGAACAACCCAATTGTTTGAGTTGTTCTAGAATTGTCCCTCCGTATTTGTCAGTCCATTCATAGGCGTGCTTCAAAAATTCTTCCCGACTCAAATCTGATTTATTGATTCCTTCGGATTTTAATTTGGCCACAACTTTGGCTTCCGTAGCAATAGAAGCGTGATCTGTTCCGGGAACCCAACAGGCATTGAAGCCTTTAAGACGTGCTCTTCGAATCAAAACATCTTGAATAGTATTGTTCAACATATGTCCCATGTGCAAAACCCCAGTTACGTTAGGTGGAGGAATTACAATAGTATATGGTGTTCTTTGGTCTGGTTCTGAATGGAAATAATTATTTTTCATCCAGTAGTCATACCACTTATTTTCAATAGTTTTAGCGTCGAATTGTGCAGGAATTGTCATTTTATGTGGATTCGTTTAATCGATTATTTGGCTACCAATCTAATAGCCAGATTGTTGAATTTTTAAATCGATGGGGCAAATAAATGCTCCAACGATAAAGATTTTCACTTTGGTCTAGTTTTTGTACTTTAAATAGGGAACAAAAGTAAATAATTAAGTACAGTATAAAAAGGGAAATAAAAATTTGTCCCCTTAATTAAAAAAACTATATTTACTTATAATGAAGTTAAAAAAAAAAGATGAAAAAAATAGCCACACTAATAGCAGTTTTATTTATTTCAGGTATGGGTTTTGCTCAATCTGGAGCAAAGATTGAATTCAAGGCAAAGGACAATACAATAGATTACGGAACCATCTCGAAAAAAAGTGATACTGGTATTCGTTCCTTTGAATTTACGAATACTGGTGATGCACCCTTGACTATATACGATGTCTTGTCTACTATTGGATCCACAGTTCCCGCCAAACCAACTAAGCCTATTATGCCCGGAAAAACGGAAAAAATTGACATAAAATATAACATGGCTCCTGGGCCAATAAGAAAAACGATTACTGTTGAATCTAATGCTGTAAATTATGAAGATGGAAGAATTGCCTTGAAAATAAAAGGAGAGGTTATTCTTGATTAATAAATTTTCTAAAAAAAATTAACACTAAACGCTTCTTGATAAACTTCAAGAAGTTTTTTTTTTACAACACATTCAGCAATTGGAATTTAAATTTCAGAAGTTGACTGTCTCTTTCGACTTCAAAATACATCCATTTTTCATCTTCTGATTTTAACATGGAGTTAATTTAACTAAAGTAAGTTGATGCCCTGGAATATTATTAATACTACCCGTTGGGTGTAATTAGTTTTTAATGGGAATTTTTAGTCGGTGTGATTAGTTTTTGTATGAAAATCGTATCGAGAACAAGAAAAATTTCGTTAAAAACGATTCTCGATACATTTTTTGTTCCGTTTTACTGCACAAAAAACA
>NZ_CAWURC010000020.1:0-49013 GCF_963925185.1 uncultured Flavobacterium sp.
TTCTTTATGGAACCCCAACCTATACAGGTTGGGGTTCTTTTTTTTATAGGTGCGACGTGTTCGCAAGCTCGGTTCGTCGCCTTTCTTTATGGAATCCTCATCATTCATTTGATGAGGATTTTTTGTTTTTGGGAAGTTTTAGAATTTTACGGCATAATTCATTGACCTGTGTTTAGAGTTTAACATTTAATCTTCATTTTGTTAATTACGTGAATTGAGGATAATAATACGTAAACATCTATTTTTTTATTTCTTCTATTAATTATTTTTGAAAAATATTATTATAGTCAATGGAAACAGGAGCTATTTTATGTCTACCAAAATCTTGTATTTTTTAACAAAAATTAATTATGAAGAAACTTTTTAAAAAAACCTTGTTTGTTGCTGCATTCCTACTTGTTTGTAGTTTTGTGCAAGCTCAATCCGTTACCGGAAAGGTAACTGATTCTGACGGACCTTTACCAGGGGTGAATGTTGCAATCCAAAATTCAAAAATCGGAACAACAACCGATTTAGATGGTAAGTTCACATTGAACGATTTACCAAAAGATGCCGTTTTAAGTTTTAGTTATCTTGGGTACACTACTCAAAAAACAACTTTAAATGGTAAAACAACTATCAATGTAACCCTTGTTTCAGACAATGTTGATTTGAAAGAAGTTGTAGTTGTAGGTTTTGGTTCTACTAAGAAAAAGGACATAACTGGTGCGATTGCAGTGGTAAGTTCAAAGGAATTTGAAGGAAGAGCGAATACCGGAATTGGAAACGCCCTTGAAGGCAAGATTGCCGGAGTTCAAATCACGAAACCATCTGGTCAACCACAGGCTGGTTACACCATTAGAGTTAGGGGAACATCAACCATTACGGCTGGTGCAGAACCTTTGTATATTCTTGACGGCATTCCTACTTCTTCAATAAACGACATCAGTCCATCGGATATTGAGTCGATGACGGTTCTTAAAGACGCTTCTTCGGCAGCGATTTATGGTGCCAATGGTTCTAATGGGGTAATTCTTATTACTACAAAAAGAGGTGGAAACCAGAAAACAAAAGTAACATTAGATGCTTACACCTCGTCTTCGACGGTGTCTAAAAAATTAGATGTGCTAGATGCAACTCAATACAAAGCTTTAATGACTGAAATGGGTCAAACTGTTGACTGGAGCCAATATCCTTATAACAATAACTGGCAAGATAAAGTATTAAGAACTGCGATGTCTAAAAACTATTCGTTAGGTGTTTCTGGTGGTGATGAAAAAACAAATTATTATCTTTCTGGAACTTATCTTAATCAAGAAGGGGTTGTAATGACTAATAAAGTAGAACGATATACTTTTAAATTGAATTTGGATCATAAAGTAAGCAAATCTGTAAAAGTTGGGTCAAGCATTGGGTACAGCAAATGGAAAGATGTTGATGTAAATGAAGGTGGAAAGTTTGGGGTAATTTTAAATTCAATAACAGGTGCGCCAGTGACCGATGTTTACAATGCTGATGGAACCTTTTCAATAAATCCATTTATTCCGGATCTTGAAAGTCCTGTTGCCTTGGTTTTAAAAAATGAACACGCTTACCAAAATTATAAATTTAACGGAAATGTATATACAGAAATCTCCATTTTAAAAGACTTGAAATTCAAATCTTTGTTTGGTTTTGAACAATTGAACAGCACCTATAATTCTTGGGTAGATCCGTATACAAGCAGAGAAGGAAGAGGATTCAAGGGTATGGCATCTTTGTCTAAAGATCAAACTTCTTTTTGGAATTTTGAAAACACGCTTAGTTATGCAAAATCATTCAACAAACACAATTTTAATGCTTTAGTAGGTTATATTGCTTCAGAATCTAGTAATTCTTCTGCTTCAATCAATGCTAGAAATTTTGGTTCAGCTGCAGTACAAACCGTAAACGCAGGATCAGTAAGAACAGCTGGTTATAACGAATCGAAAGGAAGAAATGAAGCTGTAATCGGAAGATTAAATTACAGCTATGAAGACAAATATTTATTGACTGGAAATTTCCGTGCTGATGCTTATTCAGGATTTGGAGAAAAAAACAGATGGGGTTATTTTCCTTCGTTTTCAGGAGGTTGGAGAATTTCAAAAGAAGACTTCTTTAGTGGTGTAAGCGCAATAAATGATTTTAAACTGAGAGCAGGTTGGGGTGAAGTAGGAAACGGTCAAGTGGGGCCTTTTTCTCACTATGGTCTAGTAAATCCTGGAGCTCCTTATGTTATAGGTGGTTCAGTTGTACCGGGTTCAAATCCTTCAACACTTGAAAGTTCTGATCTTAAATGGGAAAAAACCGAGCAAACTAATATTGGTATTGATATTTCATTGTTGAAAAATCGTTTGTCTTTGACAACTGACTATTACATCAAGAAAACAAGTGATATGTTGCTTAAAAAAATAATTCCTTCCAGTACTGGATTTTCAAAAGCATTATTAAATGTTGGAGCAATGGAAAACAAGGGTTTTGAATTTTCGGTAAGTTCTAAAAACTTAGAAAACGAATTAAAATGGAATACTGATTTTAATATTTCATTTAATAAAAGCAAAATCACCAGTCTTCCTGGAGGTAGCATACAATTAGGGCAACTTAATAACGATGGTCGAGGTTTAGTTGCCATAGCGAAAGAAGGACAACCATTAGGGACTTTTTATGGTTATGTTTCTGAAGGAGTTGATCCAGCAACAGGAAATATCAAATATAAAGATATTGATGCTAGCGGTGATTTAAGTGACGGTGACAAAACTATTATTGGTAATGCAAATCCTAAATACACTTTCGGATTGGCAAATGATTTTAAATATAAAAACTGGTCGTTCAATATCTTCTTCCAAGGAGTACAAGGAAATGATATTTTTAATGCCACTAGAATTGATACAGAAGGGATGTATAATGCAAACAATCAATTGACCACTGTATTAAATCGCTGGACTACAGCAGGTCAAATCACTGATATGCCAAGAGCAGATTTTGCAGGAACTAACAATGTTCTAGTTTCTTCAAGATATGTTGAAAATGGTTCTTATGTAAGATTGAAATCATTGACTCTAGGTTACAGTCTTCCTGAAAATTTGGTAAGCAAATTAAGTATGAGTAAAGTGCGTTTCTATTTAACTGCCGAAAATCTATTTACTTGGACAAAATATTCAGGATTAGACCCAGAACTTAGTATTTACGGAAGAAGTAATGATAACTCTTTAAAGAACATTGCACCAGGTATAGATTACGGAACCTACCCACAAACTAGAGATATTATTTTTGGTTTAAACCTTTCTTTTTAATCACATAAAATAAAACAGTATGAAAAATATATATAATAAATTAAGGATAGTAGGATGTTCTTTGATAGTTGTCGCGCTTTCTTCGTGCAGTTCAGACTTCTTAGATGTAGCTCCTACATCTACCCTTACAACAGGTAACGCCTATAATTCGGCTCAAGACCTTAGTAATGCACTAAATGGCGCCTATAGAACTTTTTATGAAGAATATTATCAATGGGATAATGTTCTTTTAGGCGATGTTCGTTCGGATAATTCTTATAATGCCAATGGAGATTCTCCGATTGACGCTTATGATCAACTAAATATTACAACAAGCAACAATAGGATGATGGCTAACTGGAGTCAGTTATATACTGGAATAGCCCGCGCCAATATTATTTTAGAAAAAATAAAAAGCGTTAATGATCCGGAATTAGATAAAAATAATCTAAGACAAAACATCATCGGACAAGCAAGTTTCTTGAGAGCATTTCACTATTTTCAGTTAGTAAGAAATTATGGTGGTGTACCAATCGAACTTCATTCTAATTCAACTGATCCTGGTACAATCAATTTACCTCGCTCAACTGAAAAAGAAGTTTATGATCAAATTGATGCTGACCTTCAAATCGCATTGGCAAACTTGCCTGATTCTTATGCAGGTGGTGCAAGCGAAAACAAGGCTAGAGCTACAAAAGGTGCTGCAAATGCTTTAATGGCAAAAATATGGGCGCAAAGAAGCGATAGAGATTACAATAAAGTGTTAGCCTATGCGAATGCTGTAATCAGTAGCCCTGCAGGCTATGGTCTAGTTGCTAATTATGCTGACCTTTTTGACGGAGCTCATTATTTCAGTAAAGAATCTATCTTGGAAATCTCTTTCCAAGGAGGTAACTGGGATGTATCTAACTGGGGTGTTCAATTGTTTTTGGCTCCAGAAGATGGATGGCAAAAATATGCTACTCCTTCTAAAAATTTAATTGCAGCTTATGATGCTCAAGGTGATGCAGTTCGTAAAAACGCAAGTGTTGTTTTTTGGGATAACCTAGACTGGGCTGACGAAAACTGGAATCCTTGTGGAGACAAAACTATAGCGGTTCCTTTTGTATACAAAGAAAAACATGCTGCAGGATGGAATAGTGGTGATCATCCTTATTTGTTACGTCTTGATGATGTTATCCTGATGAAAGCTGAAGCTCAAAACGAATTAGGAGATTTAGCTGGAGCATTAGTTACTACTAATCAAATTCGTACCAGAGTTGGTTTGCCTAATCTTGTCTCAGCATCAAAAGCAGATATGAAAACTAAAATCTTAAACGAAAGAAGATTAGAGTTGGCTTTTGAAGGCGAACGTTGGTATGATTTAGTTCGTGCAGGTGTTGCTACTACTGTGATGAACGCTTTAAATGAAGTTAAATATACTTGTGGTGGTGGAACTCAAAGTGCTCCAATTAGCATTAACTACAACTGTACAGATGCTAAATGGTTGTGTCCAATACCACAGTTAGAAAGAGATACAAATCCTAATCTGACTCAAAATCCTGGATATTAGTAATTTTTTATAATACAATGTTTGATTAGTTTTTTAATTATTGAATACTTCGGAGGTTTTCTTCGAAGTATTCTTTATTTTTATACACTATTAAAAATGCGATTATGAACAATAAAACAACATCTTTTCTGAGTTTTTTTATTCTGGTTGTTCTGTTTTCCTGTTCTACCAGTTCCAGTCAAAATAATCCAGTTCCTGTAATGCCTCCCGTTGACAATACGCCTCAACCCGTACTCTCAGGGAAAATGGTCTATCATAGTTATTCCTGTTATAATTGCAATGATTCAAAAATATTTCTTTATAATTTCAGCACCAATGAAAGAACAATATTAAGTCAAAATTGGACTATTACAAATCCAATGAATGCCCATTTCTCACCCGATGGGACAAAGATTGTATTTATGGGAATTTCCCAAACGAATAACAGTTGGGATGTTTTTATTTATACTTTAGGGACGAATGTTCAGCCAATAAATCTTACCCAAAATTCTTTAGGAAGAGATGAGGATCCAAAGTTTTCTCCTGATGGTTCTAAAATTGTTTTCAAACAAAATGGAATATTAAAAGAAATGGATACTACAGGAAATATTTTGAGGACATTTACCGTTCCTAACACTGAAGCTTCAATGCCTTATTATACTTCTGATGGTAACAGTATTGTATATTCAGGTAATGAATCCAAAAATGCTACAGCAGACATTATTAAATATTCGATTTCAGATGGCACCACACAGTTATTAGCTTCGATGGTAAATATCAACGAATATTATCCAATCGTCATTGATGCCAATACTTTTTTATTTTCTCGTTCGAGCGGAACTGATCAGGTTTATTTGGGTTATTTTAATGGCACAGCATCTATAAAATTGCCTATCAACGAATCGGACGCAGATTTCTCGGACGCTTATCCAGTTGATAGTCACACCGTTTTACTTTCTAGTACTAAAACGGGTGGAAGAGGAGAATATGATTTGTATTTAGCAGATAAAACCACGGGCAAAAAGTGGTCGTTAAATCTTTATAATCCTTATATTAACAGTGCCAATAACGAATTAGGAGGATGTTATTCCCCTTTGTAATTCACAAAAATAAACTTTATGAAACGTTCCCTAATTATTTTAGTAGCCCTTTTTGTCCATTCAATTTCAGCTAACTCGCAGAAGAAACCTTCTTTTGATGTAAATAAATTGCAAATCAATTGGGAATTGATAACCAATAATTATAATAAAGAGGAAAAAGTGCTCACTTCTTTGAAGTTTACAAATACTGGCAAAACCTTTTTTCCGGCCTCAGGGTGGACAATTTATTTTAATTACAGCCGCAATACTACTCCAACTTTGAACTCAAAAGACTTTAGTATTACACACATTAATGGAGACATTAGCCAGCTTAAATCTACTTCAAACTTCAAAGGATTAAAGCCCAATCAAAGTGTTTATTTTTCATTTATCTCCAATGGGAAGATTCTTAATCTCACCTATGCTCCCGCAGGATTATATATTGTTTGGGACACAAATCCCGAAAAAGGATACAACATTACAAACTATATTATGAAACCCATTGTGGATTCATCCGTCAATTTTGTCACCACCGAAACCACTTATAACAACGACAAATCAATAGAAAACATTCCGGTTGAAAGTTTGCCAAAAATCTTTCCTTCTCCAAAATATTTTAAAGCCAATGAAGGAAATTTTGTTTTGGAGAACAATGTCAACATTCAATCAGATTCCCAATTTTTAAGCGAAGCCAATTACCTTTCGAATGAATTGAACAAAGTTCTCGAAGGAAATATTTTCGTTAATTCAAACGCCAATAACGGAAAACAAATCATTCTAAAGAAAGCAGACTTAAAACACGAAGAATATATTCTTGATATTCAATCCAATAAAATTGAAATTTCGGCTTCATCAGGAAGCGGAATTTTTTATGGAATCCAATCATTGAAATCCCTATTACCTGCAGCATCTTGGAAGAAAAAATTAAAATCTATTCTAGTTTCCAATTGTTACGTAAAAGACGAACCTCGGTTTGGATACAGGGGTTTTATGTTTGACGTGGCACGAAATTTCCAAACCAAAGAAACCATCTTTAAAATGCTGGACGCAATGTCATTGTATAAAATGAACAGTTTTCATTTTCATTTTAGTGACGACGAAGGCTGGCGAATTGAAATTCCATCCTTGCCCGAACTGACTGATATTGGCGGAAAACGTGGACATACAACGAACAGCAAAGACTTTTTACCATCATCTTATGGAGGCGGTCCAGAAATGGGAGTTTATCCTGGAAGTGGTTATTATTCGAGACAGGATTTCATCGAAATATTAAAATATGCCACCGAAAGACATATTCAGGTAATTCCGGAAATTGAATCGCCAGGACACAGTCGAGCCGCAATAAAAGCGATGGATTCACGGTATAATAAATTTATGAAACTCGGAAATCAAGTGGAAGCCGAACGTTATTTGCTTCGAGATTTAAACGATAAATCCGTTCATACCTCGGCGCAACTTTGGAAAGATAATATTATGTGTGTGGCTTTGCCGTCAACCTATACTTTTATGGAAAAAGTAATTGACGAAATTTTGGCAATGTATAAAGATGCCAATGCGCCAATCGAAACGATTCATCTTGGCGGTGACGAAGTGCCAAGCGGAACTTGGAAACTTTCGCCTTTGTGCAACAAACTAATTGCTGATGATGACAAACTCAATTCAACTGATGATCTTTGGTATTATTATTTTGACAAGATGGAAAAAATTGCTTCAAAACATAATCTTGCAGTTTCTGGTTGGGAAGAAGTTGCTATGCGAAAAACAGTTTTGGACGGCAAAAAAACATATATTCCTAATCCTGATTTTGCCAATAAAGGATTTCGTGCTTATGTTTGGAACAATGGAATTGGCTGGGGTTCGGAGGATTTACCGTATCAATTAGCCAATGCAGGTTACAAAGTCGTGCTTTCCTGTGTGAGCAATTTGTACTTCGATTTGGCTTACGAAAAAGCAGCCGATGAGCCAGGATATAATTGGGCTGGATTTAATAATATCGACAAACCGTTCTATTTTATTCCTTTCGATTATTATAAAAACACCAAGGAAGACACTGACGGAAATCCTATTGATTCGAGTTTGTTTAACACAAAAGAGCGTTTGACCGATTATGGAAAATCAAATATTCTTGGAATTCAAGGGCAGCTTTTCAGTGAAAATGTTCGAAATACGGGAATATTGGAATACTTATTATATCCAAAACTATTGGCATTGGCCGAACGTGCTTGGGCACAAGATCCTGTTTGGTCAACAGAAAATGATAAAAGTAAAAGAGAAATCCTGTACAACAAAGATTGGTCAACATTTGTAAATGTTCTTGGAAAAAAAGAAATGCCTCGTTTGGATTATTATTCAGGAGGATTTGGGTATCGAATTCCACCAGTTGGAGCAATTGTCGAAAACGGGGAAGTAATTGCCAATATTCAACAGCCTGGATTCATAATTCGTTACACAATAGATGGCTCTGAGCCAACAAATAATAGTGTAATTTACAAAAAACCAATTTTAACAAAAGGTAAAATCACGCTTTGTGCATTTTCCAGTAATGGAAGAAAAGGAAAGTTGACCATCATTGAAAACAAGGAAAAGGAATAAAATCACATCTAATTTTGGTTGTTTATGTGAACTGATTCTTGCGTATTTTGCATATAAAAATACGCAGATTAAGCATTCATACTATAAAAGTTATGTTACTATTGTGCAAAGTAGCCGTTTATTATAGGATCTACTAATAGTAATCTATAGAGGATGAAAAAAAACATTTCTAAACATAAAATTCATTACGCAATTATCGCTTTGATAATGTTGATTTTCTTTGTAATTTCATTTATTACAAATATTCTTAATTCAATAATTGTTGATGTTAAAACAAGTTTTGACTTGAGTTTAACACTAACAGGATTATTGCCTTTCTCCTTTTTTATTGCTTACGGGGTAATGTCAATTCCCGCTGGATTTCTCTCTGAAAGATACAATGAAAAAAAATTATTAGCGGCCTCTTTTTTGGTCATGATGATTGCTTCGTTGCTTTTTGTAATTTTCCCGGTATATATTGTTTTTAGCTTAACACTTTTTAGTTTAGGTTGTTGTATGGCAGTATTACAAGTAGTTATTAATCCTATGTTGCGAGTGGCTGGAGGTGAAGAACATTTTGCCTTTAATTCTGTGTTGGCACAAGTAGTATTTGGTCTAGCCTCTTTTGCAAGTCCTTATTTGTATCAAAATATAGCAGGTAGGGATACTGGAGAAAACTTCGTTACTAATATTTTAAGAAGTTCAGTTCCATACAATATGCCTTGGGCATCCTTGTATGTTGTTTTTTTGGTGATTTGCTTTGCGTTATTTCTTGTTGTGCTATCAACTAAGTATCCTGATTTTAAAAAAAATGAAGATGAAAAAGCTGGTAATTCGAGTTCCTATCTAGATCTTATGAAAAATAAATGGACGTTACTTTTCTTTATTTCCATTTTTTGTTATACCGGTATCGAGCAAGGAATAGGGAATTGGATTTCACAATTTTTAAAGCAATACCACAGTTTCAACGAAAAAACAATTGGAGCAAATACAGTTGCCTATTTTTGGGCAATGCTTACTGTTGGCTGTCTATTGGGCTTGGTTTTGTTGAAAATAATAGATAGCCGTAAAATTTTAATCGTGACTTCAATTGCAGCTATTGCTTCTTTGTTATTTGCATTAACAGGAAGTTCAGAAGTTGCCTTAATTTGTTTCCCTTTAGTTGGTTTTTTTATATCGGTGATGTGGTCAATCATCTTTTCGTTGGCATTAAATTCTGTAAGCACTCACCACGGTTCTTTATCCGGGATTCTATGCACTGGGATTACCGGTGCCGCAATTATACCTTTTATTATTGGTTGGATAGGGGAGTTAACAAGCCTAAAAATTGGAATGTTTTTTCTTTTCATACCGATGGGTTTTGTTTTGTCAATTGGATTTTGGGCTTCACCATTGGTGAACAATAAAATAATTAGTTTTAAAAAATCGAATTTATAGTTATGGATAGCATAGTATTGGGAATTGATATTGGTGGAACTTACCTAAAAATTGGTCGGGTGGAGAATGGTAGCATAGTAAAACAAACTTTTAATAGCGTTGATAGTAAAGCTAAGGAAAAGGAAACTCTTTCCTCTCTTTTCGAAGCTATCGACAGCATTATAAATTCAGACGTTACTGCCATTGGAATTGGGGTTCCTGCAGTTGTAGATCCTATAACAGGGGTCGTTTATGATGTGCAAAATATCCCTTCCTGGAAAGAAGTGGCGTTGAAAGAAATAATAGAAAAACGTTATAATCTTCCTGTTTACCTGAATAATGATGCTAATTGTTTTGCTTTGGGGGAAAAAATATTTGGAAAGGGAAAAAAATATGAAAATTTCATTGGACTGTCAATTGGAACTGGAATCGGCATGGGAATTATTATCAATAACAATCTATATAATGGGGTTCTTTGTGGTGCAGGAGAAGTAGGGATGTTACCATACAAAGATGGAATTATGGAAGAATATTCCAGTAGTTTTTTCTTTTCTAAAAACTATCAGAAAACCGCAGAGGAATTAAGCTTGAGTGCCGCCGAAGGAAATGAAACCGCTTTGCAAGCCTATGCTGAATTTGGATTTCATTTGGGAGAATGTATTAAATCTATTTTGTATATGTATGCACCAGAAGCAATAATTATTGGAGGTTCCATTAGCAAGTCTTTTTTGCTTTTCAAAGAATCTATGGAGTTGTCCTTGAAATCATTTGCTTATCAAAAACAGATAGAGGGTTTAAAAATTGAGACTTCAAATCAAGAGGGAATCGCCATTTTAGGAGCGGCTTCGCTTTGTTTTCAAGATGTGGAAAATCCTGTTTTGCCAAAATAAATAGCTCTCCTTATTTAGCGTTGGCTTTTCTATACTGAAGTGGTGAACAGCCGTTGATTTGTTTAAACAATCTTGACAGGTTTTTGTTGTCGTTGAAACCTGCTTCGATGGCAATTTCATTGATAGATTTTTCAGATTCTAAAAGTTTATCAGAGAATTTTTCGATGCGCAACTGGCAAATGTATTTGTAAACTGCTGACCCTGTCACTTCAAGAAATCTCTTTTCGAGTGCTCTTCTAGAAATGGATACTTTTTTTAAAACATCAATCACATTGATATTGTTTTCTATGTTTTGATGAATAAAATTTAACGCCATTGCAATTTGAGCATCGGTTGTGGCACAAATATCAGTCGATTGTCTTGTGTAAATTGTGGTAGGTTTTACAATAATATCATAAGGTTCTTGGTCTTTGTTTTCAATTAAAAACCGCATTAGTTTGGCAGTTTCATAACCACCTTTTTCAACATCCAGGCCGATGCTGGATAATGGCGGATCTGACAAATTGCAGGTAAGTTCGTCATTGTCGACTCCTAAAACTGAAACTTCTTCAGGGATTTTTATTTTAGATTGTTTGCAAGCTCCCGTAATATATTGGGCTCTTTCATCGTCACACGCCATAATGGCTATGGGTTTTGGCAATGAAGTAAGCCATTTGCTCAATGCAGACGGTTTGTAATACCATAGTTCTCGCGACAGAATTTTATGGGGCTTGAAAAAATGAACTTTTCCACCTTGTTTTACAATGTAATCTTCGTATCCTTCGGCTCTTTCCCGCGACCAAACAATGTCATTAAAACCATAAAAAGCAAAATTTTTATATCCTTTATTGATGAAGTATTTTGCTCCCATTTGTCCCGTTTCAAAATAAGGTCCCGTAATATTTGGAAACTCCGTGAAACGTTCTTTAAAATCTTCGACTATAACTGGGATATTCGTTTCTTTTAGCTTTTTTATATCAGCGGTATTATATAATTGGGCAATAATTCCATCTGCTTTCCATTCTTTGGCAAACTTTATAAGGTTGTCCATACTCAAGTCTTCCCTATAATGTAAAGGCATTCTACAGAATATCCACGGACCATTTTCTTTTGAATATTTGGTTACGCCTTTTAAAAGGCTTTTGCCATAATCTTCAGAAATATCAATAAGCAATATTATTTTATACATTCTTTTATCAAGTTTTGGATTACCAAAGTTACTTAATAAATCATCATCTAAAAAATTTGCCTTTTTACTCAAGAGAATAGGTTTGCGTATTAATATTCCAGCCTGAAATTATAAGATTCAATTTATGGTCTGATATCAATTTTTTTGGAATAATACATTTTATAGTCCTTTTTTCATCAGGTAATACACTCAAAAAATTATCATCCCAAAAAACCGGAAAAAGTGTATTACCAGTTTTATCCACTATTTTTAAATTAGTAAAAAAGGCCATTTTCGAATTAGTGTTTTCCAAAGTGACGTTCAATTCTAAATTGTTTTCAATAGTTTTTGTAGAATATGTTGTCGTGATTTCTGATTTTGGCAAATCATTTAGTTTAGTAAAATTGGCATATTCTTTCAAAGGCGTGTTTCCCCAAAAAGTTTTGTCCCAGTCGAAAACATCTTTTTTATTGGACAACCAATAAAAATTAGACGCAATTTGAATTCCTTTTTCATCGAATAATTTCAAGTCAAGAAATACATTTTCAGAATAATTTTCCAATTTTAAAATAGATTGGGAAGTGATAGATTGGATGTCAAATTGCACAGTTTCTGTCTTTAACAAATTAGAATTAAAGTCAAAAACTTGAATTTGTACTTTAAGGTTTTGTTCTGGATTTAACGATTCGTTTACTGCTACTATTTCATTTTTGGCATAATCATAAATCAATTGATTGATGATGTTTGCTTTTCGAGTGGCATAATAACTGGAGGTTGGCAACAAATAGTAATCATACAATTGCCAATAAAATGACGGCCAAGCCGAGTTGAGCATCCATTGAATAATGCCCGTAGATTGTGGGATTCTTGCCCGAAATCCCTCGAACATTCCGCTCATCGCTTCATATCCAAGAACATCAGATTTTATTAAATATTCGTTTAAATCTTTGGCTTTTCCGTAGCGGTTTTCCAAGTTAAGCGTGTTGACATCCAAGTTTCGAAATGCCACAGCCGAATGAGTACAATGATAATCCCAAGCTGCGTTTATTGGCCAAAGTTTGTCTTCTGGAATCATTTTTTTAATACTTTCCAATGAAGGAATTGCTGCTCCTGGAGAAGTTTCGGTGTTGAAACCAAAAGCGCCTCCGTTTTTTGTATCTTCAAACCAATAATTGGGCGAAACATATTCATAAGGTCCATTCATTTTCACGCCAACAGGACCGCTTACTTCGCTTGTTCGTGTTCCAGCAGTCAACAAATAAGGGCGATTGTCAATTTTTTCAATCAGGTTTTTATATTTGATTTCCAATTCAGGTTTTGGCAATTTATCACTCCCTAAAAACCACACAAAAATACTCGGATGGTTTCTTAACCAATGAATTTGGTCAGTCAAGGATTCAAGAGCGAGATTGACATCGGCTTCTGTTTGGATTCCGCCAAAAGCATCGCAGGGTTTTCCTAAATATTCTTCCCATTCCCATTGACAACTCCAGCCAACCATTGCCATAATTCCGTATTTATCGCACAAATCATAGACTTCTTGTGATGTTCCCCAAATACTTTCGAATCGCAAAGTATTTAGATTCATATGTTTTACATATTGCAACTGGGTTTCTAAACTTTGGTTCGTGTCTCGAAGGAAAATATCGTCTGTCCAACCGGCTCCCTTGATTAATATTTTTTTGCCATTCAGTATAAATCCTTTGTGTCCTTCAGGTGTAAAATAGGTTTCTATTTCTCGAATGCCAAAAGTGATTTCATCTGAATCACTTGTATTTTTTTTGGTTTCGAAGCGTAGCGAAAGCTTTTGTAGATTAGGTTCGCCAAGATTATTGCACCACCAAAGCTTCGGGTTTTTAATGTACAAAGAAGCAATTTCTTTCGAAGTTAAGGTTACATCTCGACTTTCTTTTGGATTCAAATTTACAGGATAACGAAATTCGTTCTCGCCAATTTTTCCGATTAATGATCCAGAAACAACTTTTGAAGTATAATTTTTGAGTTCAGTTTTTACGGTCAGCCAAGCTTCTTTGAGTGTTGTAGTATTTACTTTAGATTGCACAGCTGTATTTTTCAATCCCACTTTGCCATCAATTTCAATATATACAGGACGCCAAATTCCCATATTTTCATCCAAAGGTCTTGGATTCCAATCGACAAAACCTGCGTTAAAATCACCGGGTTGTGCCCGGAATATTTCAACAGCAAGAACATTTCCTTTCTTTTTGGCTAAAGCCGTAATATCAAATTCAAATTGCCTAAATGTTCCAAAGACTTTGTCGCGTGAAGCTATTAACTTTCCGTTTAACCAAATATTGGCATAATAATTTATCCCGTCAAAATGCAGGGAAATGTTGTTTTCTGGATTGATGCTTGGCAAATCAAATTCGGTTTTATACCACCAAGAATCATCAAATTGGGTTTTGTCTATTTTAGTATAATTACCACCTACAAAAATGTCTTTGTACAAGCCATTTGCAGTCAAAACCCCCATAACCGTTGACGGCACGCTAGCGCTGTACCAACTTTCAGAAATATTGGCGGCGGAAGAAATGGATGCGCCATCGCTTAAAACCTTCTTGTTTTGTTGAACTTTCCAGTTTTCTTTCAATACTATTTGTCTCGATATATTAGATTTCCCTGAAGAAAAGGATTGCTGCGAAAAGGCAATAAGTAACAATAAAATAATTACGCTTGATGTTTTTTTTATGATTTTCATAAATTATCTTTTTTAATCTTTGAGCTGTATTGTTTTTAAAAATTGTGTGTGATAACAAAATTACGAAAATATAACGCCATTTAGTTTATGGTATTATCGCTTATTTTTCAATTAAGATTGGCATCATATTATAAAAATCCCTGCAAGTTTATTTAATACCTGCAGGGAAACCAAACTAAAAAGCTAACCAAAACTTTTTAAAAATAATATCTTTTAAATGCTTCCATAGCAGTGTATTCCGCAAGACCCAGAGCATTATATTTATCTGCCGTGTTTTCCGTCCTTTCTTCCACCCTTACCCAAAATTCTCTCGAATCTTCACCTTGAAACATCACGTTGTCTTTTTGGGATTGATGGTAGAAAATAGCTTTTCGTTTCTTTAACACCTGATCTTCACTCATAGGAACAGCCATTTCGATTTCATGCGGTTCCCATTCGTGCCAAGCGCCACGATACAACCAAACCCAACAATCATTCATAAATGGTTTTGATTTTAATTCTTCAATGGCAGCAAAAATTGCGTCCAGACAAACTTTATGAGTTCCGTGAGGATCTGCTAAATCGCCTGCCGCATAAATTTGGTGGGGTTTAATTTTTGCAATAAGTGTACTTATAATTTCAATATCCTCTGAACCTAAATTGTTTTTCTTGACAGTTCCCGTTTCATAAAAGGGCATGTCCAAAAAGTGAACCTGATTATCTGGAAGTCCTAAATATCGAGTTGCGCCCAATGATTCTTTTCGTCTGATTTGGCCTTTTATTTTGCGAATTATTATTTCGTCGGTTTTACTAATTTTTCTTGTTTGCAAAGAAAGAATTACATTTTTTATGGTCTCATTATTGTCATCGGCAATATCCAAGGCAACTTCGGCATATCGCAGGGCTTCTTCGTCAGAAACCGCAATGTTTCCAGAGGTTTGATAGGCAATGTGAACTTCATGTCCTTGCTCTACAAGTCTGTCGAATGTTCCTCCCATCGAAATCACGTCGTCGTCTGGATGTGGACTGAAAATGATGACTTTTTTCCTTGCGGGCAACGCTCTTTCTGGTCTGTTTTCGTCGCTTGCGTTTGGTTTTCCTCCCGGCCATCCAGTAATGGTGTGTTGTAACTTGTTAAACATTTTTATGTTTAAATCATAAGCCAAACCTTCTTCGGCAAGTAAACCTGACATTCCATTGTCATTGTAATCCTTGTCGTTTAGCTTTAAAACCGGTTTTTTTGATTTTGCACAAAGCCAAACGATTGCCTTACTTTTTAATTCTTCTGTCCAAATGCAGGATGAAACTAACCAAGGGGTTTTTATCCGGGTAAGCTCAGACGAAGCTTCTTTGTCCAATACAAACGTGGTATTGTTATGACTTTGTAAATAAGTGGCTGGAACTTGTGATGAAACATCACCTTCGATGGTTTCTCTAATGATGTCTGCTTTATTTTCTCCCCAAGCCAAAAGCACGATTCTTTTCGCTTTTTTTATGGTTCCAATTCCCATTGTAATTGCTCTTCGAGGCACATTGTTTATTCCCAGAAATGACTGTGCGGCGTCAGCTCTAGTAATGTGATTCAAAGTGATGCTTCTTGTTCCAGAATTGGAGTGGGAACCTGGCTCGTTAAAACCAATATGTCCTGTTCGTCCGATTCCGAGTAATTGAAAGTCTAATCCTCCTGCATTTAGAATGGCGGCTTCATAGTCCAAGCAGTATTGATCTAGGTTTTCTTGGGCAATCATTCCGTTCGGAATATGCACGTTTTCAGCTTTTATGTCGATATGCTTGAAAAGATTTTCGTGCATAAAATAGTGGTAACTTTCAACATTATCTTTTTCCATCGGATAATATTCGTCAAGATTGAAAGTGATTACATTGCCAAAACTCAATCCTTCTTCCTGATGCAATCTGATTAATTCTTCGTAAACTTTTATGGGTGAAGATCCTGTGGCAAGCCCCAAAATGCAATTTTCGTTTTTGGATTGTTTTTCTTTAATTAAACCGGCTATTTCCTGAGCTACTATTTTTGAAGCGATTTCAGATGACTTGAAAATTGTGTTGTGTATTTTTTCAAATCTTGTCTCTTCAAATTGTCCTGGTTCTTTATGTGAAATCGAAAAATTGTTGTTGTCTTGATTTTGCATTTTATTATAAAGGGTTTGTTTTGTTTAATCAATGCTACAAATCTATTTCTAAATGTAAAAAAAGAAATAGGAATATGCGTATTTTATTCTTCAAATTGCGCATAGTGTCTTTGTCGGGTTTGTTGTTTTTTTTTCTAAAACCGATTAAAATGTTGCATTCCTGACAAATTTAAACAAACAATATTATTTTGGAAAAAAAATAAAAAAAGTGCAAGAATTATTTCTTGCACTTTTGATAAAATGATGAATTCTTTTTAATAAAATTACTTTACCATTTTATATTTTACTGTTTCCGTAACGTTTTTCCAATTATCTGTTCTGAATGGTTCTGCTGGAAATCTCTCTTTGTTGTAAAGATTGTCGTCGCTGGCATCATCTGCCCAGCCAAAATGAATCGCGATAGGATTTGGAACATTGTCGCAGTAAATAATCACTTTGTTATCGAGAATTTGGGCATTGGCAAAATAAAACACCATGTCTTCTCCCGCAACTTCGAATCCTTTTACACATCCATATTTATCAGGAGTTGATAATCCTGAACCTATATTTTCGAAGGAAACCACAATCTTGTTTCCTTGTATCTCCATTGATTTGAAAGTTGGCCCACTACATACAATATTTTGTTTATAAACATTTTTTAAGGCAATTGCCGCCAAACGTTTTCCAACATCTTGTTTGTTTTTTGGATGAATGTCGTTTGGATTTCCAATGTCGGTTGTAACGCACATTCCGGTATTTGGCAATTGTAAAGTTTGGGTTTGAATTTCCCGAAGTTCTGCCCACATACTTCCATCATTACTGTTGCCATTAGTTTCATTAAAGCTAGATAATTGAACAAAATAAAAAGGAAAATCATCCTGATTCCACTTTTTTCTCCAGTCGTTTATCAATAACGGAAATGCTTTTTTGTATTGTTGCGCCCTCCAAGCATTGGTTTCGCCTTGATACCACAAAACACCCTGGAAAGCATAAGGAATTAAAGGATTTACCATTGCATTGTACAACAACGAAGGGTAACTATTTGGACTAATATCGCTATTTATGGATTCAACTTGGTATTTCCATTTTCCTTTTAAGGGAATGGTTTCATCTCCAATGGTGAGTTTGAAATCATTGGATTCGCCATATATTCCGCCACCTCCGCCGCCATCAACTACTCTGATGGAGATGATATTTGTGCCATCTTTTAAGATTCCTGCTGGAATAGAATATTTTCTTTGGGCATCCCAAACATTATTTCTTCCCACTTCTACACCATTAATGTATGTAATGTCTTCATCGTCAATCTTGGATAATTCAATTGTGGCCACTTTTCCGGCATCGTTTGCTGAAAGTATAATTGATTTTCGCAACCAAACTATGCCGTCAAACTCACCCAAATCTTGACTTTCCCAAAGTTCAGGTTCGTTGATTTCTGGCCAAGCCGAATCGTTGAATTCGAATTCTTTAAACATTTCTGCTTTCGCTGGATTTATTTTGGAACCTTGAAGTTCTTCTACTCTTTTTGCTATTGATTTATTGAAAACCTTCGAAATAGAATCAAGATTAACGTTGGGCATTTCGGCAATCATTTCTTTGAATTCATCACTGCTTTCGAATGCTTCTCGGCTTGTCCAAGTTTCTGAACCCGTTCCGCCCCAAGAAGTATGGATTAGCCCAATCGGGATTTTTAATTCCGCATAGATTTTTTTGGCAAAAAAGTAACCCACGGCCGTAAAACTCCCCACGGTTGATTTATTGCAAACTTCCCATTTTCCTGATTTTACGTCGTCTTTTGGCAAGGAACTAACGTCTCTGGCAACAGTAAATTCTCGGATAAAAGGATAATCGGCATCGTTTATTTCTTTCTCGGCATTGGCTGCTTCGCTAACTGTGAACGCCATATTCGATTGTCCGCTGCAAATCCAAACTTCGCCAACCAAAACATTTTTTATGACAATTTTATTTTTCCCTTTGACGGTTAATTCATAGGGTCCGCCAGCATTTTCGGCGTCTAAACGGATTATCCATTTTCCGTTTTTGTCGGCTTTTGTGGTTTTTGTTTGCTTATTGAATTGGACTTCTATTTTTTCATTGGCATCCGCCCAGCCCCAAACCGGAATCAATTTATTTCTTTGCAAAACCATATCATCAGCAAATAATTTGGGCAAGCGAACATTGGCATTGGCACAAATACTGAATGCCAATAATAGAAATAATAACTGCTTTTTCATTTTTTGAATTGTTGTTTGAAGTAAAAATAAAGATTCTTATCCGTGAACGGTTTCTTTTTTCCCGTAGTTTGTGATTAGTTCGCCTTCAAAATCAATCCATTCTTGCCAACGTTTGTCAACATCGACTTTCTCTGAATATTTTTTGGCGAAACGAAGAAATGTGGTATAATGTCCGGCTTCACTTATCATTAATTCTTTGTAAAATGCTGCTAATTCTTTGTCTTCAATGTTTTGGGACAATACTTTAAATCTTTCACAACTTCTGGCTTCAATCATTGCCGAGAACAGTAATCTATCCACAAAAGCATCGTTTCTGCTGCCGTCTTTTTTCAAAAACTTAAAAAGTTCGTTGACATAATGGTCTTTTCTTTCCCTCCCCAAGGTTAGACCACGTGCTTTAATTATGTTATGAACCATTTGGAAATGCTCAATTTCTTCTTTGGCAATTTCTAATAAATCAGTGACTAAATCAACGTGTTCTGAATTATAAGTGATTATTGTAATGATGTTCGTTGCCGCTTTTTGCTCACACCAAGCGTGATCGGTCAAGATTTCTTCGATGTTCGATTCAACGATATTTACCCATTTTGGGTCGGTGGCTAACTTTAATCCTAACATTTTCTATTTATTTATGAAGATGGAATGGTAAAAGTACCCTTTTTATTTGTTGAAGTATGGATTGATTTGCGATTTATTTTCCTTATTTTGCATCTTAAATAAGTAATTTTATGATTGTAAATCAGCGCGTTTTAATTCTTGGATTTGTTTGGCCAGAACCCAATTCTTCGGCAGCAGGAGGAAGGATGGTACAATTAATTTCTATTTTTAAGGAACGAGGTTTCGAGGTGACTTTTGCTAGTTCTGCATCGGATAGTGATTACATGGTTGATTTGGAATCTTTGGCTGTAGCCAAAAAATCGATTATCTTAAATTGTTCTAGTTTTGATGTTTTTGTGAAGGAATTAAATCCATCCATCGTTTTGTTTGATCGGTTTATGATGGAAGAGCAATATGGTTGGCGCGTTGCCGAAAATTGTCCCGATGCATTGCGATTGCTGGATACCGAAGATTTGCATTGTTTGCGTTTGGCACGCCAAAAGGCATTCAAGGAAAATAGACAATTCACCACCGAAGATTTATTGGTTGAAGATGTTGCCAAAAGGGAAATTGCCAGTATTTTGCGTTGTGATGTTTCCTTGATGATCTCCGAATATGAAATGGAATTGCTTCAATCCATTTTCAAAATCGATTCTAATTTATTATATTATTTACCTTTGCTGTTGGAGCCAATTAATGATTCAACCATTCAAAATCTGCCTTCTTTTGAAGAGCGAAATAACTTTGTTTTCATTGGAAACTTCCTTCACGAACCCAATTGGAATGCAGTTCAATATTTGAAAGAAACGATTTGGCCACTCATCAGAAAGCAAATGCCAGAAGCGTTTTTGCAAATTTATGGTGCTTATCCTTCTCAAAAAGTATTGCAATTGCATAAGCTGGCAGACGGTTTTCAGATTATGGGTCGTGCCGATGAGGCTCAAGAAGTGGTGCGAAATTCCCGAGTGGTTTTAGCTCCTTTACGTTTTGGCGCAGGAATAAAAGGAAAATTGGTCGAAGCCATGCAATTTGGAACGCCAAGTATTACCACAATTATTGGTGCCGAATCTATGTGTGGTGATTTGCCTTGGAATGGCTTTATTGCTGATGAACCTCAAGTTTTTTCTGATAAAGCAGTGGAATTGTATCAAGATGCAACCCTTTGGCGAAAAGCCCAAGAAAACGGTTTTGAAATTATAGAAAAACGCTATTTGAAATCCTTGTTTACAAATGATTTTGTCAATCATATTTTAAAAGTAAAATCTCATTTAAAACAACATAGATTGAGTAATTTTATGGGAACACTATTGCAACATCATACTTTGACGAGTACAAAATATATGTCGCGTTGGATTGAGGAGAAGAAGAAATTGTAGTTCACATACCTGACAGGTTTTTGAAATCTGTCAGGTATAGGAAAACAAAATCCCGATCATTTCTGAACGGGATTTCAAATATAAACTAAACAGTTATTAAGCCAGCATCGTTACTGGGTTTTCGATATATTGTTTTAAAGTTTGCATGAACTGTGCTCCGGTGGCACCGTCAATCGTTCTGTGATCGCAAGCTAGAGATAACATCATCGTATTTCCTACCACGATTTGTCCATTTTTCACAACCGGTTTTTCTACAATTGCTCCTACTGAAAGGATGGCAGAATTCGGTTGGTTGATGATAGAGTTGAATTCAGAAATCCCAAACATTCCAAGGTTAGAAATAGTAAAAGTACTTCCTTCCATTTCGTTAGGTAATAATTTTTTGTTTTTGGCTCTTCCCGCTAGATCTCTTACGCTTGCCCCAATTTGTGATAAACTCATACCATCCGTAAATGGTAATACAGGAACAACTAATCCGTCTTCAACGGCAACAGCAACACCAATATTCACGTGATAGTTGATGATGATAGATTCGGCAGTCCATTGCGAATTAATTTTTGGATGTTTTTTCAAAGCCATTGCGCTCGCTTTAACCACCATATCGTTAAATGATACTTTTGTATCCGGAACGCTATTGATGATGGTTCTTGATTTCATTGCTTCGTCCATAGTTACCTCAATTACTAAGTTGTAATGTGGTGCGGTAAACAATGATTCTGCCAATCGTTTCGCAATGATTTTACGCATTTGTGAATTCTTTATTTCTTCGGTTACAACTTGTCCAGCTGGAACATAAGGTTTTGCAGTAGCTTCCTGTTTAGCAGTTTCTGGCTCTTGACTCCTGGATTTTGGCTCTTGGCTTCCAACTTTAAAGTTTTCAACATCATTTTTTGTAATGCGTCCATTTTCTCCAGAACCCTTTACTTGCGCTAATTGAATTCCTTTTTCATCTGCAATCTTCTTTGCTAATGGAGAAGCTAAAACACGTTGACCGTCAGTTGCTTCTTCTTGAACAATAGACGCCGCTTGTATAGCTGACGAAGATTTTACTTCTTCAGTCGCAACAGCAGCAGTTTCGCCCGTTTTATAATTTTCGGCAATGCCGCTAATGTCAGTTCCTTCTGGTCCTATTATGGCCAAAAGACTGTCAACAATAGCAGATTCTCCTTCTTTAATTCCAATGTATAATAAGGTTCCTTCGTTGAAGGATTCGAATTCCATTGTTGCTTTATCGGTTTCGATTTCAGCAAGAATATCACCTTCGCCCACTTTATCACCTACTTTTTTCAACCAGGTCGCTACGGTTCCTTCGGCCATCGTGTCGCTCAAACGAGGCATAGTAACAATTATAACTCCTTTTGGCAAACTTGTTGAAGCCGCAACAGCTGTTTCTTCTTTTTTTACTTCTGTTGGTATTGGAGTTTCCTCTTTTGTTGCTGTTTCGTTTCCTGCTATTAATGCAGTAACATCTTCGCCTTCTTCTCCTATGATTGCCAATAAAGAATCAACTGTGGCAGTTTCTCCTTCAGGGATTCCAATGTATAAAAGTGTTCCTTCGTTGAAGGATTCGAATTCCATTGTTGCTTTATCGGTTTCAATTTCGGCAAGAATATCGCCTTCACTAATTTTGTCTCCTACTTTTTTTAGCCAAGTTGCTACCGTTCCTTCCGTCATAGTATCGCTTAAACGAGGCATATTAATTATTGTTGCCATAATTGATTTATAGTTTATGAGGGATAAATGGATAATTTTCTTGTTCGTACACTACGTCGTATAATTGTTGAATTTCAGGATATGGAGATTCTTCAGCAAATTTAACACATTCTTCAATTAAATCTTTTATCTTTTGATCGATTGCTTTAATCTCTTCTTCGGTAGCGTATTTCTGATCCTTTATTACGTCTAAAACTTGTGTAATTGGGTCGATTTTTTTGTATTCTTCTACTTCTTCTTTCGAACGGTATAATTGCGCATCCGACATAGAGTGTCCTCTATAACGATAGGTTTTCATTTCAAGAAATGTTGGTCCGCCACCGCTGCGTGCTCTTTCGATAGCTTCGTTCATTGCTTCAGCAACTTTAACAGGATTCATTCCATCTACTGGGCCACAAGGCATTTCATATCCTAGGCCCAGTTTCCAAATATCGGAATGATTTGCGGTTCTTTCGACAGAGGTTCCCATGGCATAACCATTATTTTCGACGATAAAAACTACCGGAAGATTCCACAACATTGCCATATTGAAGGCTTCATGCAAAGAACCTTGTCTTGATGCACCATCGCCAAAATAAGTCAACGTAACTCCGCCAGTTTCAAAATATTTATCGGCAAATGCCAATCCAGCTCCAAGTGGAATTTGTCCACCCACAATTCCGTGACCACCATAAAAGCGATGTTCTTTTGAGAAAATGTGCATCGAACCACCCATTCCTTTTGATGTTCCGGTTACTTTACCCATCAGTTCGGCCATTACACGTCTTGGATCTACGCCCATCCCAATGGGTTGTACGTGGTTTCTATAAGCGGTAATCATTTTGTCTTTTGTCAAGTCCATAGCGTGCAAAGCACCTGCTAATACGGCTTCTTGACCGTTATATAAGTGTAGAAATCCTCTGATTTTTTGTTGAATGTATAATGCAGCGAGTTTGTCTTCAAACTTTCTCCAAAGCAGCATGTCTTCATACCACTTTAAATAAACCTCTTTTGTAACTTCTTTCATTTGAATAATTTTTTTGCTAAAATGTTGTTGTGTTTGGTTTTTTAACCGACTCACGCAAAAATAGTTTCCTCTCCCCAAATTTGCAATGCAAAAATAAGACATTCCGAGTAAGCATTAAAACTTAAAGGGCAATTTTTGTTTTTATTTACAAGAACTTTTTGTCAAACATAAAAGGAAGAAGGTTTTTTAACGACTCCGATTTGTATATGGCGCCAATTTCGCCCATAAAATAAATTTCGATTGGCGTATCTTGTTTAATTTCATATTCGGCTATCGATTGTCTGCAAGAACCACAAGGAGGAATGGGTGCTTTAGTCGTATTTGTGTCTGAAGCTGCGGTAATCGCCATCAGTACTATTTTGGCTTCTGGATAAATTGATCCCGCTTGAAATATAGCCACTCTTTCAGCACAAAGCCCCGATGGATAAGCTGCGTTTTCTTGGTTTGAACCCAAAACGACTTTCCCGTTATCTAATAAAAGTGCTGCTCCAACTCTGAATTGTGAATAGGGTGCGTAAGCATTTTTTCTGACGGTGATAGCTTGTTCCATCAAATTTTGAACGTCATTTGGTAATTCCTGAACTGAATCAAAAACTGAAAACTGTGTAGTAATTGTTATATCTTTCATTCTTTTTATGGGAAAAAAAATCCAAATTTCGATGAAGTGAAATTTGGATTCAGTGTTATAAATTAATTCGGTTTAATACTCGTCATATTGGTCTCCAAAGTTAAACGTTAAAGAGAAACGCAAGGTGTTTTCCAAAGGGTTTTTTACTTTCGATGCGGAGAATAAATAGGAAACGTCAACTTTAACTACGTTATATTTGAAACCCGCTCCTAGAGATATAAATTGTCTAGCGCCTTTCATTGGGCTTTCATGAAAATATCCCAAACGCATAGCGAATGAATCTTGGTATAAGTATTCGGCACCTACGGAGTAAGTAAATTCTTTTAATTCTTCGCTGAAGCCTCCGGGAGCATCTCCGAAAGATTGAAAAACACCAGGAAGCCATCCAATAGAACGGTAATCGGTATTGTTTTGAGCTCTTTCTTCAGAAGAGATTGTTCCGTTTCCGTTTGAATCTGGGTTTTGTGGTGTTGGTACCAATAGTTTGTTGAACTCAAGATTTACGGCTACTTTATTGTAATCGTCAAGAATGAAATCAAATCCAGTTCCAATTTTTAAATTGGCAGGAAGAAAGTTATTGCTAAATTCAGTGTTGTCATAACTAATTTTTGGACCTAGATTTTGGATGTTAAATCCGGCTCTCCATCTTCCGTTAAATTCATTGTATGCTATTTCTTCTGATTGATAAAAACCAGCAACATCAATAGCAAAAGAGCTTGCTGGTGCGGCATCACCTGTATCTGTAGCTACTTTAAGGCTGGAGTGGATATATCTTGCACCAACAGCCATAGAAAATTTTTCGCTTAGTTTTAAAGAATAAGAACCATCAAAAGAAAATTCGTTTGGAGAGACTATCCTTGGAATTTCGTTTGGGTCTCCAGTTTCCCGTAATTCAATATTTCCCAAGCCAAAAAAGCGAAAACTTGATGCAAAAGCACTTCTTTCGTTTAACCTATTATAATAAGTAAGTTGTCCCAAAGAGATGTCGTTTACCAGGTCAGTTAGATAAGGGGTATAGCTTACCGAAAAACCTTGTTTGTCTATTGCAAAGGCATATTTTGCAGGATTCCATTGTTGAGAAAAAGCATCAGAGGAGGTTGCAACTCCTTGATCAGCCATACCAGCGGCTCTTGCATCGGCGGCTACCAATAAAAATGGAACTCCAGTAGTGATAACATTTTCTTGCGCATTTGTAAATGAAACACCAAATAAGAAGGTAATGAGTAATGCTATTTTTTTCATGAATTTATTGATATTGATAAAGCAAATATAGTGTTTTATTAAAGTATTACAAGTTTTTCAAACTTTTCAGTTTTTGTATTTGTCAAGTTCGATTTGACGGTCAGTTTATAGACATAGACTCCTTTTCCGATTTTATTTCCAAAATCATCTTTGCCGTCCCAAGTAATTTCTTTTGACAGAAATCCTTCATTACTAATGATTTGGTTTCGTGTCCAAACCACTTTTCCTGTTATCGTCATTACCTGAACCTGAACATCTAAGGGTTCGTAAGGTCTATTGTGTGTAAACCAAAACTCGGTATAATTGACAAATGGATTAGGATAATTTAATACATGTGTCAATGTAATCGACTCCTTTCCTATAACTATAAACTGAATTTCGGCAGTCACAGGGTTGTTGTAAACATCCCAAGCTTTGAAGGTGATAGTGTGCAAGCCTACGGCTAAATTTCGAAAAGGAAACCGTAGTGATCCCTTTGTAAAATTATCTAGATTAGTTTGATAATAATCATTTAATACATAAGGATTATTTACATCATCATCTAATATCGCAACCATGTCATGTCCTATCCCGCTTGCGGTGTTTATTCCGCTTTCGTCTTCAAGAATTGCCAATAAAAATGGGGATTCATTCGTGATGCCGCCCGAAACAAAAGTTTCATCGTTCATATATAACTTCACTTTTGGACTAATATTGTCTGCGACTGCATTTTCGTTAATTCCCCCCACTTTTATGCTTATATCATAACCGGCTTCATTTTGAAATAGTTGGTTTTTTTTGGAGTAAAAGCTAATTTTTCCGTTGGCCAACGGAATTCGAATGTCTCTTGGAACGACAAAGCTAAACTCAAACTGTCCATTTGTAACTGATGCGTTACCTCTGAATATGGTTTCTCCCAATGTGTTAAAATTTATCGAAGGACTATATCCATCATTATTTAATGTACTTCTTGAAATCGTTTTGTCGAAAATGGTTGTAGAAACTTCTCCGTTATAATTTGTTATTGGAATGTTATTTTCATCAGTTACTTCACCTGTTATTTTCATTTTTGCCAATGATTTAAAATCGTCGAAGGGTTCTGATATAGCTACATCATTTACTTTTGTTAGCCTTATTTTAGATTTAGGGATAGCAAGCATCAAGGCTGGGTCACCAATATAAAAGACTACATTGCTCGATGAATTTGGATTAGCGTTTTTTGCTAATCGCAAAGATTCTGCAATAGATCGATTGGGTTTTGGATCTACATCATAGGATAGTAGATATTTTGATAAAACATCATTAAAATTCTCGGCACTAAATTGTCCAATGGATCGAATGGTGGAGAGCATGGCAATGGCTCCTCCTTTTGGATTCCAGTAGGTGTATTCCCCTGCGGTTGGTTTGGACGGATTGTCGAACCTTGAAAAATCACAAGTTATGGTTATGAATAAGGGGTATTTATATTGATTAATCAAATTTTGACCGTCAGATTTTTCCCAAATACGTTCGCCTGAAAGGCCATCTTCGCCGCCATGTCCCAAATAATTAAGTATTAAAGCGCCTTTTTCAAACGCGCTAAATAAATCAGTTCTTGCTTTAGGATAACGAGCCCCGCCTGCCGATGCTTCTTGAACATAAGAATCTAATATTATTTTATTGGCGTTAAGAAATGGTTTTTCTTGAGTGATTTTATCTGCTAGACTATTTTGTCGGTTTTGTAATGTGGCGTCCGAAGCTCTATCTGAATCATCGCAAATCAACACAACATTATTTCTCCAGCTTCCATAAGACTTCAAATCATGGTATTCAATCACTTTATTGACCATTTCATCGGCTTGTTTTGCATCATTATTCAACATTCTTCCAACGGCGATGTCAATTCCGCCAAAAAACGAACCTATGTTTCCTTCGCTGGAATCCATTAATCCATAGAAATCATCAGAGGCAAAGGATGATTCGCCAACGGTATTGCTATTTAAGGTATGATATATAGGAACAATATTGGTGTTGTTTGGAATCCTGTTTTTGTAATCGTAGGATGCATCGCCAAAAAGATTGACGTATTTTAATTTTTTCTCGGGTGAGGAAGCATTTTCATAAATGTATTTGATGCAATTTCTGATGGCAGCAATATCTTGTTTTCCAGATGAAAATTCCTGATATATGGCTTCTAGAGGGATAACCTTGACATTTAAACTAGAATAGGAACGATGAAAGTCGGCTAATTTTTCAGCCTGAGCTGATAAAAAAGCAGGGGTGATAATTACATAATCTATGTCTTGAAATTGTCCTTGGGGGCTTTTGAAGAGTGTTCCTTTTAGGTTTTGGTTGGCAATTTTGGACTGACTATTTTTTAAAGGAGTAAAATAATCTGAGGGGTCAAGTACGACATATTTCCTGAGTTCGCCAAGGTTTGCTTTAAACGAAAAGGAAGCTTGATTTTGGTTTTCGATCTTGGTTGCATTTTGTAAATCGGTAACATCCCAAATCTGGGAAATCCCACTTGCATTTGAAACATCATAACTTACAATCCCTATACTGGAATTGGACAAATCATATTGAAATTGAAATTGTTTTCCATATCCTTGGAGTTTGCTTTTGGCGGTAAGCCTAATGTTATCGAGGTATCCTCTTGACCCAGGCACACCATTGTTGTCGTATGTTAATTTGATTTTAATGTTTTCAGAAGCGGGAAAACTGATGTTTGTTGGTAAAGAACCCGAGTTGAATTCAATGCCTGAATAAGCAACTAATGCTGGAAAATTAATTACGCCCAAATCTTGTCCGTTTGCCAAAACCTTGAACGAAGTGGTCGTGAATGCTACCGAAGAGGTGTTGACGAGTATTTTTACAGGTATTGCGGCTTCAATGTTTGGAAAATTAAATTCAAATTCCTGTTCCTGATTGATGTCAAAAGCTTCGCCAAACCATTGTCTTCCTGTGTGAGAAATATTTACAAGATCTAACTCATGGAATTGACGGCTGTCAAATGTATTTAATGTCAAAGTGCTGTTTTCTGTGGGTTGAATCATATTCTGGATTCTTTTTCCGTCACCTCCTTGCACAGTCACATAATAATAGGACTTCGTGTCGTATAAATTATTGTTGGTTTTGCTTTCTTCATTCCAAGTGTCAACTCCTTCGGCGTAAAATAAAATATAATCTTCATTATTGAAAATGCCATCGTTTTCGCCAATAATTTCAATGGCGTTTTCAGCTAAGTCTGACGGGTAGGGAATGTTGTTTGATAAGGGTAACATTCTACCACCATTTCCAAAAATCTTTATTTTTTTTGGATTAACGGTGCTTACATTAAGTCCCAATTGTTGTAAAAAACTTTTCGAAACTTTATAAACCCCTGATTTTTCTACATAAAATTGATACCAATCGCCGGATGCTAATACAGAATTGCTAATGACACTAGAAATTTCACTTGTTTTTGATATTCGGAACCTTCCGCTACTAAGACTATACGAAAAAGACTTGATTCTCTTGAATCCAAGTTTGTCCTTTATTATTGGAGAAAGAACTAAAAATGTTTGTTTTATGTCTCTTGATTCATTAACTTTTATTGATTTTTGAATCATTTTCGGTATATTTTCCCTGGACAAATCACCAAGTTGGGCATCTGAAACATCTTCATAAACCACGTTTGTAATTTGAAGAGAATTTTCGTCAATAGGGGCGGATTCTTCAAGGTTTAAAATATACGAAAGAGACTTTTTTGACGCATCATAACTATAACTGTTCCCGATAAATTGAGGCACATTAATTTTGAAATCGCCAAAAAACATTTCTTTTTTTTCAAGCCATTCTATAGTGACGGCCCCCTTATTTTGCGCAAAAGAAGCTAAAGGAATCAGGAGTATATAAATCAAAAATATTTTTTTCATCAGAATTTAAAACGTAGTTAACGGTAAATTATTACTAGAAGTAAAAATATATCATTTAGTGTAATTGTAAATAATAAAAAGTATAAATTTGCGTTTTTAATGTGTAATTTATTTTAGAGAATAAAGTTAGATATATTTAATAAAACTATGTGGTTGCAGTTTAATGGTTAATTGTTATATTGCACTACGGAAATCATCAACCTACCTTAAAAGTATGAAAGTAAACAAAATAATAGCTTTTCGATTAATGTTGTCAATGATGTTGATCATGGCTTTTGCCAGTTGCAGTAATAAAAAGTCTAGCTCGAAAAATTCTTCAAGTGCAACGGGCTGGAATGTTGACAGCAAAAAAGCTTTAGCAAATAATAAACAAGAAGCAGGACCGGGATTGGTTTTTGTAGAGGGAGGAACATTTACCATGGGTAAAGTTGAAGATGATGTTATGCATGATTGGAACAATACTCCAACGCAGCAACACGTGCAGTCCTTTTATATGGATGAAACAGAAGTCACCAATTCGATGTATTTAGAATACTTAAATTGGTTAAAAAAAGTGTTTCCTCCAACGGAAGAAAACTATAAAAACATTTATGAAGGAGCTTCCCCAGACACATTGGTTTGGAGAGACAGACTGGGTTATAATGAAACGATGACCAATAATTATTTAAGACATCCTTCGTATTCAAATTACCCAGTAGTAGGTGTAAATTGGATTCAGGCAGTTGAATTTAGTAAATGGAGAACAGAACGTGTAAACGAAGCTCTTTTGGAAAAAAACGGATTTCTTAAAAAGAATGCCAAAACAAATGACGTAACTGCTGAAAGTAATTTTGACACAGAAACCTATTTGAATTCACCTACATTGGCTTATGGCGGAAATGCAGATATTGTAATAGCCGGAGGGAAAAACGCTAAGAAAAACAAAAACACTAAAGTGGCTACAAAAGACCCTAAGAACAATAAGGTAATTGTAACTCAGCCAAGTTACGCAACTCGTTCTTCAGGAATAGTACTTCCAGAATATAGACTCCCTACCGAAGCTGAATGGGAATATGCGGCTGCAGCAGATGTTGGGCAAAGAGAATACAACATATATAAAGGTCAGAAAAAATACCCTTGGTCCGGAAGTTATACCCGTTCTGGAAAAAGACAAACCCAAGGCGATCAGCTAGCGAATTTTAAACAAGGAAATGGAGATTATGGAGGTATTGCAGGTTGGTCTGATGATGGCGCCGATATTACTAATGCTGTAAAAAGCTATCCAGCAAATGATTTTGGATTGTATGATATGGCTGGAAATGTAGCCGAATGGGTTATGGATGTATACCGACCAATTGTTGACAATGAAGCGAATGATTTTAATTATTTTAGAGGAAATCAATATACCAAAAATAAAATTGGTAAAGACGGAAAAATTGAAGTTGTAACAAAAGACAACATAAAATATGAAACTTTAAGTAACGGACGAATAATCGCAAGGAATTTTCCAGGTCAAATCGTCCAAGTTCCAGTTGATGACAAAGAAACTTATTTAAGACAAAATTTTGACAAGAGTGACAATACTAATTATAGAGATGGCGATATTCAATCATCAAAATATTTTAATTTTGCCGATTCAGAAAACGACAATAAAGGCGTTAAAGACGAAAGAACGATGTATAATTCTCCTATTCACCCCAATGTTACCACTGACAGTTTAGGAAACATGGTTCGAAAATACGATAAGTCAAACAAAAGAACGACTTTGATAAATAACAATGTTAGAGTTTACAAAGGAGGGTCTTGGAGAGACAGGGCTTACTGGTTAAACCCAGCGCAAAGACGCTATTTTCCTCAGGATATGGCCACTGATTATATTGGGTTTAGGTGTGCAATGTCAAAAGTAGGGCCAAAATTTGAAAAAAGAAAATCTGCAAGAAATTAATTTTTTTTAATAATTTAATAAAAGCCCTTTGATTAGGGCTTTTATTTTTTAATACCGTTTTATATGGATATTGCAAACATTCATAACTTGTTTTTAAAATGCAACTCGGTTTCTATTGACACCCGAAAAATTCAATTGAATTCATTCTTTGTGGCAATAAAAGGGGATAATTTTGATGCTAATATATTTACTAAAGAAGCGCTTGAAAAAGGAGCTTCCTATGTTATAATTGATAATGAAGATTTTTTTATTGACCAAAGAACAATTCTAGTTGATGATAGTTTATTTGCTTTACAGGAATTAGCTAAGTTTCATCGACAATATCTAAAATTACCCATAATTGCTCTTACGGGTAGTAACGGGAAAACAACCACGAAAGAACTTATCAATGTTGTTCTGTCTAAGAAATACAATACAAAAGCCACCATCGGAAACCTTAACAACCACATTGGTGTTCCTTTGACATTATTATCTTTTAATAATGACACAGAAATTGGTATTGTTGAAATGGGGGCGAACCATAAAAAAGAAATTGAATTTCTATGTGAATTGGCTCAGCCAGATTATGGCTATATTACTAATTTTGGCAAGGCGCATTTGGAAGGTTTTGGCGGTATAGAAGGTGTAATAGAAGGAAAAAGTGAAATGTATACTTATCTTTTCAAAAATAATAAAACGGCTTTCATTAATTTGGAAGATCCAATTCAAATCGAGAAATCAAAAAACTTAGAGTCCTTTTCATTTGGGCTAAACAAGGAAAACGCCGGTGTAAATGTTGTTTCTATCAAAGCAAATCCGTTTGTGGAAATTGGCTGTTCAGATCTTATTATTTCAACACATCTAATCGGGCTTTATAACGCCAATAATGTCAATGCAGCAATTGCCCTAGGAAAATATTTTGAGGTTGAGGATTTAGACATAAAAGAAGCTTTGGAAAGTTATATCCCAGAGAACAACAGGTCGCAGTTGATAACTAAGGCAACAAATCAGATTATACTGGATGCTTACAATGCAAATCCGAGCAGTATGGCGGTTGCCGTCGAAAATTTTCTTCAATTGGAGAATTCCAACAAGATCATGATCTTAGGCGATATGTTTGAATTGGGAAAAGAAAGCCAACAGGAACATAAAGGAATTGTAGATTTGCTATTGAATGAAGAAAATGTTATTTGCTATTTTATAGGAAAGGAGTTTTATTCCAATAAAATAGAAAGAAATAATTTTTATTTCTTTGAAAACTTCGATGACTTTTCGAATTATTTAAAAGGAATCAAAATCGAAAACAGTTCCATTCTTATTAAAGGATCCAGAGGAATGGCTTTAGAGAGAACGCTGAATTTTTTCTAATAATTTTAATTAATTTTAGCTAAATACCCATCAAAAAACCTATAAGGTTTTCCTTTTTGTTGAGTTCTAACTTTTTTCTTAATCTATAACGCGCTAATTCAACTCCACCGCCTGAAATATTCATAATTTCGGTGATTTCTTTGGTTGACATATTCATCAATAAATAGGTTGACAAATCCAGTTCGCGTGGTGATATTGTAGGGTATTTTTCCTTTAACCTTTTTAGGAAATCAAAATGAACATTCTTGATGTGTTTTTCTAAATCTTTCCAGCTTTGCTCTGTATTAACTTCTTTTATGATGCTCTTGTTTAATTTGCTAAATTGAAATTTGGCGGATTCATCGAATGATTCCACATTAATATCTTTGAGTTTGTGAATGATTCCATTGAGTATTTTGTTTTTTTTAACTACTTGTAAAGTATTGTTTACTAACTCCTTGTCCTTTACTAATATTTTTATTTTTAGTTTATCACTTTTTAGTCTTTCGATTTCTTTTTCTAAATCATATTGTTCTTGTCTTATTTTTGATTCTTTTTCTAGATAAAGTCTTCTTTGTTCAATGGTTTCGTAATATTTATTTTTTCTTATTTTAGATTGCATTCCTTTTCTAATGTAAAATATTATTGTTGTTATAGCTATGGCGTAAAACAGATAAGCCAAAAAGTGTCTGTACCATGGAGGAGATATGGAGAAGGAAATGGCAGCTTCGTCAGACTCGATTCCATAGCTGTTTTTCACCTTCACTTTCATTTTGTAATTACCTTCTCTTAGATTGGTATATTCCTTTGAAGAAATGGCTAACCAATTACTCCAGTTGCCCTCAAAGCCATCTAATTTATAAGAAAATTTAACATTTTCTATGTTTTCATAAGTGGGCGATGAAAAAGTAAAGTTTACATTATTTGATTGGTAAGGAACTGTGTATTTAGCATTTCTATCCTGACCGTTTCCAGAAATTATAGTGTGTCCTGCATAAAAAAAACTTCTTACAAAAGCTTTAGGTTTTCGTATAAAATTATTTTCTAATGTAGAATCATAATGGGCTAAACCATCTGTAAGTCCTATAAATATATTTTCGGAATTAAAAGTATAAACCGACAAGTTGTTGTCTACTAGATTCCCTGTTAAATTTGAAAACGGAACCGCATTATTGCTGTAATTGCCATTTGGTTTTTTCATTAAAACCCCTATTGATTTATTAAAGACATACCAAATATTGCCACTATTATCTTCGTTTACAGTATTGACTTTAGGAATGTTTTTAAATAAGGTGCTTATTTTTTTATCTTCAAAAAACACTTTTTCTCCTTGCAAATATTTAAAAAAGTGATTGTTTGTTTGAAAATAAACAGTGCCATTTAAAAGCTGTAAGCTTCCAATTCCTTTAAAGTTTTTAGATACATTCTCGTACTTTTCAATGAAAATAAAATCTTTAAAATCCTCTGTGAGTGTCATTTGGTAAATAAGATCATCCTTTACCACCCATATTGTTTTATCATCTATCTCGAAATGACCAACTGATTTATTAAAACCATTGATCTGATGTATAAAGTGCCAGCCATTTAATTTTTTTTCAAATAATGAAAAACCGTTGTAATTGGATCCAATTAAAAAATTGGGGTTATTCGGAATTTTTTTAAATCCCCAATATCCTTTGTCATTAAGTGTTTGTGTAGACTTAACTCCTTCAATTAAGAGAGCTCCTCTGTTGTGTGCGCATATTAATTTTTCGTCTATAATTTGTATATTCCACGCTTGCCCAGTTGTTCCTTCTACAAGGGTAAAAGCGTCTTCTTTAAATGGTTTATTCCATGAATGATAAAAAAGTCCCTGATTAGTTGCTACATATAAATTTTCTTTATAAATAACCGAGGCATAAACAGTGCTAATGTCATGACTGTAGCCAAAATAAGAAATAGGGGAATTTTCATTTATAAATGAGATTCCATTGTCTAGTCCAAGCCAAAGATTGTTTTTGTTGTCAATAAATGAAGCGAGAACGGTATTGTTTAGGAGTCCTTTTTTTCGATTCACGTGTTGAATAATTCTCCCAGATTTGTTGCATATGATAATGCCGTTTAACACAGAATTTAGGGCGATGAAATTGTTGTTTACCGCGACACCACCTAAACAACTGTTTTTTTTGATAAAAACATTAGCTTCTGTTTCCCAAGGAGATATTGTTTTATTATCATACAAAAAAAGACCTTTGTCGATAGTTGCAATCAATAATTTATTATTAGCTATTGGAAACATTCCCCAAACCTCGGTATTGTTCAAGACAGTGGTGCCTTCAAGAGGAATTAACTCTCCATTTTGATACTCCATCAAACCCCTTGAAACATCTTGAAAATAGAGTTTATTATTCACTTGAAACGAAAACTGAAATTTAGTTGGGGGTTTTAGTAGTTTTAGTTTGTTGTTTTTGAATATATAGGCTCCGGCAAATGTTTGAAAAATCACTTCGTCTTTGTAAAGGTGAATTTTCCATACCATATCTATCGTACTGGTAAGGTCTTTGCTTAAGAATTTTGACAGAGAAAAATATACCAGTTTCCCTTCCAAATTAGATTTAAAATAACCAAATTCATTATAGGCGCCAACGAAAATTTTTCCTGATTTTTCAGTTTTCAAAGACCGGATAGCCTGAAGATTAGGCAAGCTGTATTTACTCCAAGTAGCACCGTCAAATTGAAAAAGCCCATTATTATTGGCGAAATAAATATTTCCATTTTTGTCTTGGTCAATATTCCAGTTTTGGGTACCTCCTTTATAGTCTGTTCTTTTATAATTCCTGATTTCTGGTAGTCCAATGCTTTTTACTTGACCAAACAGGGCAGTTGATATTAAAAGCAATAATAAAAGCACAGAAAGTTTTGTGAATCTCATATTGGGGTATTAAATTAAGGAGTATAAAATAGATAAAACATCAACCTTGAATATATGTAAGAAATACCAATTTATACTTTAATTAAAATACCATAAATGCTACACATTTCGCTTGATTTTCAAATGTAGTGTTTGTTTTTTTATTTTTTCATTTATAAATAATATAAATAAAAATATAAAGAGCAGTAATACAGCTATATAAATCTTATACGATGTGTTTTTGTAACGTTTAAAAATAGAGTTTGATGTGTTTTTGTAATAATAAAATTATAACATATCTAAAACGATAAGCTTACTATTGTATTGAATTGCTAATTAATGGGATGTTAATATGCGTATTTCGTTTTTATTAGTATCATAACTATTAGCCGGAATTCATTTTTTTATACCATAAATTATACTAATTAACCAACTTTTTAACAATTAACACTTTATTTATTATGAAAACAAAATTACATTTATTATTAATTGCTATATTCTTTAGCTTTAATAGCTTTGCTCAATTTACACCGGTTACTATTACAGGTAGTGGAGTAGGTGGCTGGAATATGCCGGGATCAATAGTTATGGAAACTACTGATGGAATCACTTACACTAAAGTAGGGATGCAGCTTAAGGGAGATTTCAATTTAAAATTTGCGATAAACAATGCTTGGGGAACTACTGGTGGCTCATTAACTGGTGGATGGCCTTCAGGGACAGCCTCGCTTGTTGGAACAGGAGCAAACATTGTTGGAGCAGCTGGTTTTTGGAATGTAACTATTGACATTACTACTGGTGTATATGCATTTACTCAAGGAGTAAACCCTAATCGTAATGTTAACTTTTCAGGTGCAGGTTTGTCATCTGATGTAAGTTTGACTTCAACTAACAATCTAGATTATTCAAAAGAAAGCGTTACATTCGTTACTGGAGGAAATGGATCATTTATAGAAATGACTAGTCCTATTAACCCTTCTCCTACTGCTAACTGGTCAAGTGTTGGTTTTCCTTCTGGAACAGGAACTCAAGGTGGCGCTCCTATTCCTGTTGTTCCGGGAACTTATTATATGTTCTTAAATGCAAATACTGGTGCCTATGATTTCCTGGATACTACTGTAAGTATAGTGGGTGGTTTTAATGATTGGAGTAATACTAATTCTGTAGATTTGACCAGTACTGATAATATAAATTATACTCTTTTAAGTTATACTTTTACGTCTAGTACAGGTTTAAAATTTATGGACAACCACAGTTGGAATATTAATATGGGGTCAACTACTAATCCATCAGGTTTCCCGACAGGAATCGCAACTCAAACTGGACCAACAGATATAGCTGTGCCTGCAGGGACATATAACATTACTTTTAATAGAACTACTTTAGCTTACGAATTTATCAGTCTAAATGCAGCAGTTAACTATGTAGGAACTACATCTACACCTTCTACTAAAGCCTTAAGTACTGCCGATGGAACAAATTATTCTGGACAAGAAATAACCTTTTCTGGCACTGGTAGTGGAGATTTTAATGAAATTGCTAGTGTTTTAAATACGGGGTCTTCTTTTTTTACTTGGCCAGCAGTTGCCTCACCAGTCGCAGGGTTTTGGAATGTAATGTTAAATATAACTACTGGAGTTAATAGTTTTGTACCAACTGTAGTTTCTGTTATTGGAGGTTTTAATCCTGAAAACTGGTCAGACGTTGAAATGACTTCTGCTGATGGAGTTACTTACACTTCAGGTAATTTGGTTGTTACAGGAGCTAGAAATAATTTTAAATTTAGAGACAACCACGATTGGACTTTTCAGTTTGGTCATGCTGTGGCCCTTGCTGACGGTGAATTTAGTCCTTTAACAGGTACTTTAACAGGTACTGACACTAAAGATATGTGGTTAACTACAGGGACGTATAGCTTTACTTTTAATAGAGTTACACTTGCTTATACTATTACAGTCGTTGATTTGGCAGCAAATAAATTTGATATTAATAAATTTTCAGTATATCCAAACCCAACAAAAAATGCTTGGAACTTTGCTTCTGGAAACAGCGACATTTCTTCTGTGAAAATTATTGATATGTTAGGTAGATCTGTAATGAGCAAAAACGCTACTTCTAAAGAAGTTTCTGTTGATGCTTCTTCTTTGTCAAAAGGAATGTACTTTGCAAAAATCACTTCTGGAGATTCAGTTCAAACTTTAAAAGTTATTAAAAACTAAAAGATTGATCGTTTAATTGACAAATCCCTTATGACATTTTTGCTATAAGGGATTTTTTTTAAAGTAGATAAAATTTCAAATGCTTTATAACATCAGAAATGTTAATTCGAAGCTGTAAATTTTTTATAGTATTTTTTAACTAAGTTGTCTTTTACATTCAAGTAAAAGGGGAATTTTTAGTCAAAAATACATTATATTAACCCGTTGGGCGGAATTAGTTTTTGATGATAATTTTTCGGCAGTTCGAATAATTTTAATAGAAAATTGCATCGAGAACAAGAAAAATTTATTAAAAACGGCTCTCGATATATTTTTGTTTCGTTTTATTGCACAAAAAAACTCGAACTGCATTTTTAATAATTACACCCACAGGGTTATATTAAAAAAATGGTTGAAACGTTCAAACAAGTATAAATAAATTATCAAATTAAATTAACCAAAATTTTAGAAAAATGAAATTAACAAAATTGCTTATTTTTTGTTTTTTATCTACTCTATTCTCAGTTTACGGGCAGGCACAAGAGGTTACCGTGAGCGGAAAAGTTATAGACGAAGACGGGCTACCTATCCCAGGAGTAACCATTTTAATCAAAACAACCACTAAAGCTACAGCTTCAGATATTGACGGAAATTATCAAATTAAAATTCATTCAAAAGGATCTTTAGTTTATAGTTATATTGGCTATACTAAAGTTGAAGAATCCATAAAAGGGAGAGTTCGAATTGATGTTAAACTAGTTCCTGAATCTCAGACTTTGCAAGAAGTTGTGGTTGTGGGATATGGTACTCAAAAGAAAAGCGTTGTGACCGGTGCTATTTCTAGTGTTAAAGCAAAAGACCTCGAAAATGTGCCGAATGGCCGTATCGAACAAGCTTTGCAAGGTAGGGTTTCGGGCTTGACAGTTGCTGCAAATGCGGGGCAACCAGGTTCCGCTTCGACTATTCGCATTAGGGGGATAACTACTTTTTCTGAAGGGGGTAATGATCCGCTATGGGTTGTTGATGGTGTTGTTGTTGATAATGGAGGAATAGGTTATTTGAATCAATCGGATATTGAGTCGATAGAGGTGCTTAAAGACGCTGCTTCATTAGCAATCTATGGTTCTCGATCTGCAGGTGGAGTTATTTTGGTTACAACTAAAAAAGGAAAATCTGGAAAGATTAGCGTTAATTATAGTGGCTTTTCGGGTGTTTCGAGTCCCGAAAAAATATTAAAATTATTAAATGCTACCCAATATGGTTCATTGCAGAATGAACAATCCGTTAGTGGAGGAGGGAGTATTTTGCATCCTAATTTAGCCATTCTAGGAAAAGGAACCGATTGGCAAAAAGCTATCTTTAGTAATAATGCAAGTCGCTATTCACACGAAATAAGTTTTAGTGGTGGAAATGATGTTTCTACTTTTTATATTTCCTTTGGAGGTCAAGACCAACAAGGAATTGTTACTCCTGAGATTTCAAATTTCAATAAAAAGAACATCCGTATCAACTCAACTCATAAACTTTCGAAGTATTTTACTCTTGGGGAATCATTGGGCTATTCACATCAAAAAACAAATGGTATTGGAAATACCAATGCAGAACAAGGAGGCCCTTTGAGTTCTGCTATTCATTTAGATCCCATTACGCCATTGGTCGAAACGGATCCTGTAAAATTAAATAATGTTCCTTATTTTGGAAGAACAGATTTAATGACAGATGCAAATGGGAATCCTTACGGTCTTTCTAATACAGTACAAAACAATATGACCAATCCGTTGGCATATGTAAAGACAAGATTAGGAAACTATGATTGGTCTGATAATTTTGTTGGGAATACGTATCTTGAAATTTCTCCTATAAAAGGGTTGAAAATTAGATCCACTTTGGGAGCGAAATTAGCTTATTGGGGGGCTGAAAACTTCACACCACAGTTTTATCTTAATTCAAATACAATTTCTACTGCAAATAGTATTAGCAGAAATACAAATACTGGATTTGGTTGGAATAATGAAAACATTGTTTCTTATGCAAGAGAAATTAAGAATCACAATTTTACCGTGTTAGTTGGGCAAGGCGTTTATGTAGACAATATTTCTAGTGGTGCAAATGTTACTTATTCAGGTTTGCCTACATCAGACTATAAGGAAGCTTCATTTAATTTTAGCACTTTGCCCGAAAACATTACTGCATCAGCCTATACTGGTAATCAGCACAAGCTAACTTCTTTATTCTCCAGATTAAATTATGATTATAAAGAAAGATATTTACTGACAGGGGTTGTTCGTCGTGATGGTTCTTCGAGATTTGGGCCCAATAACAAATATGGTATTTTCCCTTCTGTTTCTGGAGGATGGGCAGTTAGTAAAGAAGAATTTTGGAAAGATAATAATGTATTGAATACCCTAAAAATTAGGGCAGGGTATGGTGTAACAGGAAATGATGCAATAAAAGATTTTGGTTATCAAGCTCTTATCGGAGGAGGTAGAAATTATCCTTTCGGACCTGATGGAAGCATTCTAGTGGGGAATAGTCCAGACGCCCCTTCTAATCCGGATTTAAAATGGGAAGAGACTATTCAAACCGATATTGGTATAGATGCCAAATGGTTTAATAACAGCGTGAATATGACAGTGGATGTTTACAGTAAAAAAACCACAGGTATTTTGCAAGAGGTTGATATTCCAACTTTTATTGGAGCTTCTGCAAGACCTGTAGGAAATGTAGCTGATATGGAAAACCGAGGAATTGAATTGGAGTTGGGCTTCAATAAAAAATTTGGAGGTCTTAATTTTAGAGTTAGTGGAAACGGTGCTTATGTAGAAAATAAGGTTACTTTTTTAGGACAAGGAAAAACATTTATTAATTCAGGACCTGGATTTCAAACAATAGGACCCTTAACTAGATCAGAAGTAGGGCAATCTAGAAATTCATTTTATGGTTTTAAAACAGCAGGAATTTTTCAAAATCAGACAGAAATTGATGCTTATAAAAATGCAACAGGAGGTTTAATACAGCCTATTGCTAAACCAGGGGATTTCCGTTGGGTAGACACCAATGGGGATGGAACTATTACTGATGCTGACAAACAATATTTAGGACTTACGCTTCCAAAATATACATTTGGGTTTAATTTTAGTGCAGACTATAAGGGATTTGATTTGGGTGTGTTTATGCAAGGAGCTGCAGGAAATAAAATTTTCCAAGGATTGAGGAGAGTCGATATTGGAACCGGAGCTAATTTTCAAACCACGGCTTTGGGTCGTTGGACAGGCGAAGGAACATCAGATACCTATCCTCGACTTACTACTAATGATACCAATTTAAACTTTTCTAGAGTTTCTGATTTTTATCTTGAAAAAGGAGATTATTTGAGATTTAAGTTACTTACACTAGGATATTCCTTGCCGGCTAAAGTAATCGGTTCTATAGGGGCCAGTAAAGTGAGGTTTTATGTGCAAGGAGAAAATTTGATGACCTTTACAAAATATTCAGGATATGATCCTGAAATTGGAGGGAGTACAATGGGAATAGATAGAGGCTATTATCCTCAGGCACGTACCTTTATGTTTGGGGCTAATTTGCAATTTTAACAATATATAAATATGAAAACAAAAAACAGTATAAGTTTATTTATTACGGGAGTAATGATGATTATGTTGGCATCCTGTAGCAAAGATTTTTTAGAGGTTGAATCCAAAGGAACCAGTCTTGAAGGAGCTTATTATAAAAACGAAAGTGATGCTACTTCGGCTCTTGTCGCCGTATATGATATAATGAATGTTAATTCGAGTTCATTTGCGAATATGATTACTTTTATGAATGCAGGTTCAGATGATAATTTTGGAGGAGGAGGCCCTGGGGAAGGAAGTAATACAATTGCTCAATTTTCAAGTTTTGGAGTAAATCCTGTAAATATGAATGATGCAGGTGCTTCGGGTCTTTGGACTAATCATTTTCAAGGAATTTTTAGAGCCAATACCTTATTGCAAAAATTACCGGGTATTTCTATGGATGCTAACTTGAAAGTAAGATATGCAGCAGAGTGTCAAGCAATGCGAGCCTATTATAATTTTAATTTGGTAAGAATGTTTGGGAATATTCCTCTTTTGACTACTACCATTACTCCTACAGATGCGCTTACATATCCTCAATCGACACCTGCGGAAATATATGTCCAAATTGAGATAGATTTGAAGGACGCCATAGCGGGTTTACCATCAAGTATTAATATTGCTACCGAGGGAGGTCGTTGGTCAAAAGGTGCCGCTCAAGCAATGCTTGGAAAAGTATACCTCTATGAAAAAAAGAATGCCGAAGCAGCAGCTCAACTAGCTATTGTAAATGGGTCAAACTCCGGAATTGTTTTTTCAAGCCCTTATGGGTATCAACTATTGACTGATTTTAGTGATCTTTGGGTTCATGCAAATAAATTTAATTCCGAATGTATTCTTTCGGATAGTCACAGTAAGGGAGGAAATGCAACCTGGGGTGGAGTTAGCTGGGGAACCGAAGGGAATGTTTTAAATGTAATGACAGGGATAAGAGGCTATACAAGATCGGCTAGTTCAACCGCTCCTGATTATTATTCAGGTGGTTGGGGATATAATACGGTTACTCAAAATTTATATGATGTTTTGAACGGTGATCCCCGTTTTGATGCTACAATCATTGATGCAAAAGCACTAAAAGCTTCTGGTCAGATTATAGGTTATACAGTTGGTAATCAAGATACAGGTTATTTTATGGCCAAGTTTGCTCCAAAAAATTCCGATGTAACACCAGTAGCTGCAGCAGCACAGGAATTAAATTTCACGCAAAACACTTATATCATCAGGTTAGCCGATACCTATCTTATGGAGGCGGAAGCTTTAGGAGGTTCAGGAGTCAGAGCTCAAGCATTATTAGATGCTGTGAGAGCTAGAGTTGGTTTAGCATCCGTTCCTGTAACTTTAGATGCTATTGCATTAGAACGCAGAAAGGAATTGGCTTGCGAAGGACACCGTTTCTTTGATTTGGTGAGAACAGGAAAGGCCTTCACAGTATTAGCAAGCAGAGGATTTATTGCAAATAAAAATGAGATTTTACCAATTCCTTATAGAGATTTAGAAAATTCGGTATTGAAACAAAACCCTGGATATTAATAATTATAATTTTAAAAAGATGAAAAAAATAAATATAATATTCTCCTTTCTAGTATTACTAACTATTGCAATTAGTTGTAGTATTCCTGATGGAATTAGCCAAGACACAGCATTTGACAAAACGGGCGCTCCTACAGACGTGGCCTCTATTTTGGATATTACCAATGACAATTCCGGGAAAGTAACTTTTACGCCTAGCGCATCAGGCGCGGGTGCCTACTCGGTTTATTTTGGAGATGGCACAGCTAATCCTGCACAAGTGCAATTTGGAGCTAATGTAAGTCACCAATATAAAGAAGGAAATTACACGGTAAAAGTAGTTGCAAATGGGCTCAACGGCGTTAATGTAGAAAAAACGTATCCTTTATCAATTGTATTTAGAGCTCCAGAAAATTTGGCTGTAATTTTCATAAAAAAAGGCCATAATTTAAAAGTGAAAGCTTCAGCTCTTTATGCAGCTTCTTTTTTAGTCTATTTTGGAGATGTGGGAGCTGATGAAGTTGGAACTCCTTTGGCTAATTTAGAAGAAATATCCCATAATTATACAAATGTGGGAAGCTATAGTGTTAAGCTCATTGCATTAAGTGGGGGATTAGCACGTTCTGAAAAAATAACAGTAGTTAATATTAATGATCCATTTGAATTGCCAATTACTTTTGAAAATCCTAATGTTATTTATTCTTTTGTAATTACTGGAGGTTTTTCTTTTTCAAAAGTACCCAATCCGAATGTTTCAGGGGTTAACACAAGTGCTATGGTAGGTAAATTTTTCAAGGTTGTAGGGTCTGTAAAAAATTCTGCCAGCACCAGTTTATTAGACAATCCTATAGATTTTTCATCTGGAAATAAAGTGAGAGTCTGGGCTTATAATCCCACAGCATCAAATATTGGAAAAAAATTAAACATAGAGTTGCAATCGGCTGTTGGGGGTATTCCAGCAAATAATGTTGCGGTTTTGAAAGTAGCATTTACCACATCAGGTGCTTGGGAAGAATTGGTATTTGATTTTAGTACTATTTCTGAAATTCCGAATACTGCAAAATTTAACCAGCTTGTATTTAGATTTAATGATATTTCAGTAGGAAGAAACGAAACTTTCTATTTAGATAATATTAGATTAACTAATTAAAACACTTTAGAAGATATTAAGTATAATAAAATAATATAAACCATGAAAAAAACAAAATTAATCTTCAGCCTGATGTTTGCCGTTGTGGTAACATTTAGCTTATTGACAGCCTGTCAACCTGATGATGTAGGGAGTGGCAATGGATTATTAGGGCCAGTACTAGACGCATCGTTTACGGTGACTCCAGTAACAGGAAAAACGAATACATATGCTTTGAAATCGACAACGAATAATTATATTGGTTCAAAATGGGATATGGGAGCAGGTGCCGGTACAAATTCTGGAAAATCGGAAGAGATAGTGTCTTTTCCTGATCAAGGAACTTATACTATTACTCATACTGCTGTAGGAATTGGAGGTCAACAATATTCTGCATCCAAAGATATTGTTGTGGCTACTTCTGATCCTATTGCTGGAAATATTGTGCAAGGAGGTAAATTTGCAAATGCGACCGATTGGGCAAAATGGACAAAGTTTAATAAAAATGCTACTGATCCTATGGATCAATGGAAATTTTTCCCAGGATATGCCACATTTACTCCTCCTGGTCATGATTATCTTGGTGGAGGAATTTACCAAGCAATTGATGTTGAAGCCAATAAAAAATACAAAATAGATATGATAGTCTCTTGCCCTGTTGGTCTTGTAGAGTCTTGGTTTGAAGTATATTGCTTAGCAACCCCTCCTGTTGTTGGAACAGATTATGGTGATGCAGCCACTCAAGGAACTGTTGCGCTCCATACTTGGACAGGAACTGGATTAGTACCTTTCAATGGGAAAATTAGTGTTATTGGAAAGAAAACCCTTCCTTTCTATGACGGGGTTTCGTTTCCAACAAGTGGTAAAGTGTATTTAATGATTCGCTCTGGAACAAATAATACAACTCCAACAATAACATTAAAAAATGTAGAAATGAGAATAACTTCTTAATTCAAGAATAGAGGGTAAAAAAAATACCCTATAATAATTATATTATAGGGTATTTTATAATTAAATTGCAAGAATATTTAGGGTAAATGAATAAATTTAAAGGATATAACATTACAATTGCAATATTGTTTTTACTGCTTTTTTCGGAATGTAGTTCCAAAAAAGCAAAGGCTAATAATAAGATTGCTTTCGCTGATAATTGTGTTGTTGCTCATCGTGGCGCGTGGAAAAAAATGGGGTTCCCAGAAAATTCCATCGCCTCACTTAAACACGCAATTGAATTAAAATGTACGGGATCTGAATTTGACGTTAGGATGACGGCTGATGATTCACTTGTCATCAATCACGATCCTCATTACAATAATCTTCCTATTGAAAGCACAGCCTATACAGATTTATTAAAATTCAAATTATCAAACGGGGAAAAGCTACCTACATTAAGGGAATATGTTCTGGCAGGAATCGAAAACAACATTTCCACTAGATTAGTTTGCGAAATAAAACCTTCCGAAATAAGCAAGGAAAGAGGCCAAATAGTTGCCGCAAAAGTGGTTCAGTTGGTAAAAGAACTTAAAGCACAAGACATCGTAGTTTATATAAGTTTCGATTATGACATTCTAAAAAAAATAAGAACATTGAATCCTACAGTTTCTCTTCAATATTTAGAAGGAAATAAATCTCCAGAACAAGTAAAAGCAGATGGAATTTCAGGGTTAGATTGTCATTTTTCGGTTTTTAAAGAACATCCCGATTGGATAGAAAGTGCCAAGAAAAACAATATAACCCTAAATGCTTGGACAGTAAATGACCCAAATGATATGGACTGGCTTATCGCCAATGGGTTTGATTTCATTACCACAAATGAACCAGAATTATTAAAGGAAAGAATTAAATTATCTCCTGTCTCAAACGGAATGAAATTAATTTGGTCTGATGAATTTAATACCAAAGGATTGCCAGATTCCACAAAATGGAATTTTGAAGAAGGTGGACACGGGTGGGGAAATGGAGAGTCCCAATATTATACCAGCAGACCCGAAAATGCAAATATTCAAAATGGCATATTAAGTATAAAAATTATTAAAGAAAATTATAAAGGGAGTAGTTATACTTCTGCTCGGATTAATACTAAAAATAAATTTTCTTTCAAATATGGAAAAGTAGAAATGAGAGCAAAACAGCCTTCGGGTGGTGGAGTTTGGCCTGCATTATGGATGTTAGGTGATAATAAAGCAGCGGTTGGTTGGCCAGCTTGTGGCGAAATTGACATTATGGAATATGCTGGAAACCGCATGAATAAAGTTACCGCAGCTTTACATCATCCTGATCATTCTGGGGCTAATCCAGATGGAGGATACACAATGATTACGAATGCGGATACAGAATTTCATATTTATACTTTGGAATGGACACCTTCAGACATAAAGATATCTGTTGACAACCAACATTTTTTTGTGTTTGCAAATTCAAGCAGCATCCCTTTTAATCACGACTTCTTTTTGATATTTAATTGTGCAATTGGAGGGCATTATGGAGGGGCAATAGATCCTAATTTTAGCTCTTCGAATTTCGATATAGACTATGTTAGAGTATTCCAAAACAAGTAAAAAATAAAATGAAATACATCCTTTTTTTTATTACAACATTAAATATATTTTGTTTAAACGCACAAAATTTAAAAGTAATGACTTATAACATCCGTTTGGATGTTGAAGTTGACGGAGAAAACGATTGGACCCATCGCAAACCTTTTTTTACTTCTCAAATTCAATTTTATGAACCAGATGTTTTTGGAGTTCAGGAGGCTAAACCTAATCAAGTTATTGATATTGCAACGGCACTTTCTCCATATAGTTATATAGGAATTGGAAGAGATGGTATTGGTATGGGGGAATCCTCTAATATCTTTTATAAAAGAGATAGATTTAAAGTGGTTCAAGAAAGTACATTTTGGCTTTCAGAAACGCCTGACATTATTTCAAAAGGGTGGGACGCAGCTTTTAATAGAGTTTGTACCTATGCTTTGTTCAAAGATTTGAAAACGAGAAAAATGTTTTGGGTTTTCAATACCCATTTAGATCATATGGGGGAATTGGCACGAACGAATGGAATTAAGCTCATTCTTTCGAAAATCGCGGCATTAAACACTAAAAACTATCCCGCAATTTTTATGGGAGATTTTAATTCTGAACCCGCTTCTGATAGAATAATTGCCTTGAATAATGAAATGATAGATACCCGAGAAATCTCAGAAGAAAAACCTTTTGGACCATCAGGAACTTTCAATGGTTTCAAACACGATGAGCCAGTAAAATTGTTAATTGATTATATTTTTATCTCCAATAATAACAAGTTTGGAGTAAAGAAATTCGCCGTTTTGAGTGACTCGAAAGATTTAAGATATCCTTCGGATCATTTGGCGGTTTATGTTGAAATATTTTACCAATAAAATAATTATGAAAAGATTTATGAGAATTTTCCTTTTAGTATCACTAACAGTTTTATTATTGAAATGTTCTACATCGAATGGAGGAACAGCTCCGCCACCAAACCCGACACCTCCTCAAGTAGTAAATAATGAAGTGGATTTTTGGCTAACAAAAGGGGATCAATCCGTTAAACTGACAAAACAATCCACCATTTTGGCATTTGGAACAACTCCTAATGCCTACCAAAATATTGAAGTAAATGACACGCAGACTTTCCAGACAATTGACGGATTCGGATTTTCCTTAACTGGAGGAAGCGCACAAGTTATCAATCAATTAAGTGCTGCCAAAAAACAGGAATTATTGCAGGAATTATTTGGAACTAATGCTAATTCTATTTCGATTAGTTATTTAAGGATTAGTATGGGAGCTTCTGATTTAGATGGGACAACATTTTCTTATGATGATATGCCTGTTGGTCAAGCGGATTCGGCCTTGGCTAATTTTAGCCTAGCTCCAGATATGACAAACTTAGTGCCTATTCTAAAAGAAATTATTGCCATAAATCCAAATATGAAGATCATTGCAACTCCTTGGTCGGCACCAGTTTGGATGAAGGATGTTAATAGTACAATTGGAGGAAGATTGCAACCCATATATTATAGTGCTTATGCAAAATATTTTGTAAAATATATTCAAGCTATGAAGCAACAAGGAATAACTATTCATGCCATTACCCCTCAAAACGAACCATTATATGGGGGCAATAATCCAAGTATGTTGATGGAGGCAAATTTGCAAGCTAATTTTATAAAAAACAATTTAGGACCGGAGTTTCAAAATGCTAACATCAACACTAAAATTATTGTTTATGACCATAACTGTGATAGACCTGATTACCCAATTGCAATTTTAAATGATGCTGCTGCAAATTCTTTTGTAGATGGTTCGGCATTTCATTTATACGGAGGTGATATTAGTGCTTTATCGACGGTTCACAATGCCTTTCCTTCAAAAAATGTCTATTTTACAGAGCAATGGACTTCATCCACAGGTAATTTCGGAGGAGACTTAAAATGGCATTTAAAAAATGTAGTGATTGGCTCTATGCGCAATTGGAGCAAAGTTGCTCTGGAATGGAATTTGGCAAACAATGCTTCATTTGGACCACACACTTCGGGAGGTTGTACCCAATGTAAAGGCGCTATAACTATAAGTACCGGAGACAGCTTCGAAAGAAATGTAGGCTATTATATAATAGCCCATGCTTCAAAATTTGTTCCTACAGGTTCAATAAGAATTGCCAGTAATATTAGCGGTAATTTAAGCAATGTAGCTTTTAAAACCCCAGCTGGAAAAAAAGTTTTAATTGTCGAAAATGACGGAAATTCAACTGAAGTATTTAATATAAAATTTAATGGAGCATGGATTGTTACTTCATTAGAAAGCGGCTCGGTTGGTACTTATATCTGGTAATAATTAATTAGAATTTACAAAATAAAAATTTACAATGAAAAAAATAATTTTAACAACATTTTTAGCGGCTTCTTTTTTTTCTTTTTCACAGAATAAAGGAGAATTAGTAAGCGCACCATTTTCTATAAATAACAAAACGGTTACGGTTTATACATCAGCTGATAGT
>NZ_CAWURC010000021.1:0-9232 GCF_963925185.1 uncultured Flavobacterium sp.
ATTCTCTAATAAACATAACATATTCTAAAATCACTATTGGCAAAGGCGGTACTTGTACTTGGAATGGAAAAATGGGAAATGGAGATTTACAAACTATAAATATAAAGGAGTATGATAGTATTCTTCAAAAGATAAATTTTAATGGCAATTCAGCTATTGCGTATATGAGTTTTAAAGATACGGTTGGAGGCACAAAAGTAACTTGGAAAGCAAAAGGAAAAATGGGTTTTCTTTTCAAGGTGATTACCTTTTTTAATGGTGGAGCGGTGAAACTATTCGGGACAATGTTTGAAAAAAGTTTGGTAAATCTAGACAAAAAATTAGATTATGAAATAAACACCTATTCCATAAAAGTAAACAGTGTACTAAACATAGCGGAAAGATTTTACTTAGCACAAACATTTACCAGTGAAATTTCAAAGGTTGGTAAAAATTCGGATGCCGTTTTTTCAAAAATTATCATTTTTTGCAAAAAAAACAATATTGCAATAAATGGCAAACCGTTTGTCATTTATCATACTTATGATAGCATTAAACAGCTGACAAAACTATCGTTTTGTATTCCCATCAAAGACACTATTTTCATAAATGAGGGAAGTGATCTTTCTTCTAGAAAAACGGAACCTTATCTTGCTGTAAAAACTATATTGACTGGCCATTATTCTCATAAAAATAAGGCTTTAAACAAAACAATGGAATATATTAATGCAAATTATCTTAGTTCAAATCCTGTATTTTCGCATATTGAAATTTACACAATTGGTAAAAACGAAAATGAAAGTCCGTCGAAATGGGTGACCGAAATTTATGTTCCAGTAAATCCAAAAGCCGTTTATAAAAAATCCTTAACTGTAGAGTCAAAAAAGGAGGAAATTACTCCTAGTATAAAAATTGAAAAAGAAATTCCATCTGAATTTTAAATTTTTATATTTTGATTAAACCTATTGGATAAATTTCATTCTAAACTGATAAATTATAACTTTGCAAGAAGAAACGGAATTCATTCAAGAATTATTAAACCCAAAAACGCAAAATAAGGCGTTTGAAAGGCTCTTGAAAGAATATCAGAAACCTCTTTACAATCATATTCGAAATATAGTTTTAAACCATGATGATACGGATGATGTCTTGCAAAATACTTTTTTAAAAGTGTTTCAATACTTGAAAAATTTCAAGGGAGAAAGTAAAATTTTTTCTTGGATGTATCGAATTGCCACCAACGAAGCCTTGACTTTCTTGAAACAAAAAGCAAAAAAAAATGGAATTTCATCGGAAACTTTGCAAAACAAAACTATCGATAATTTAAAAGCCGACACCTTTTTTGACGGAGATGAAATTCAGATAAAATTGCAAAAAGCAATCATTTTATTACCAGAAAAACAACAATTAGTTTTCAAAATGAAATATTTTGAAGAACTGAAATACGAAGAAATATCAAAAATTCTTGGAACTTCAGTGGGAGCTTTAAAAGCATCATATCATCATGCTGTAAAAAAAATAGAAGCCTTTGTATCTACAAATTAAACCATTAGCATCGAATTAAGTCTAATTTATATTATGAAAACATTTAAAATAGAAAACGAACCAAAAATTGAATCCGGTTTTATAACCCCGGAAAATTATTTTGACGAATTTTCTTCAAGGGTAATGCAACAATTCCCAAAAGAAGAGCCAAAGGTAATTTCACTTTTTTCGAGAAGAAAAAACTGGGTTTATGCTGCGGTAGCAATACTAGTTTTAGCTTTGACAATACCGGTTTATAACAATTTTTATATTACTTTATCCGAAATTGACGAAACAACATTAGAAAATTACATCTCTTATCATTCTACAATTTCAGATGCTGATTTAGTTAACCTTCTTGACGTAAATGACATTCAAAAAATGAGTGTTGACATTAATATTCAAGATCAATCTATTGAATATGAACTTTCTAACAATAAAAATTTAGAAGAATATTTATCAAATTAAAATACAAATGAAAACAAAAAAACTACTCTTAATTATTGCCATAATTATTTCAATTCAATCTTTTGCACAACCTCGTTTTGGAGAAAAAAGAGAGCAAATAAAAGCACTCAAAGTTGGTTTTATTACCAATGAATTATCATTAAAATCTGATGAGGCAGCCAAGTTTTGGCCTATTTATAACGCTTTTGACGATAGACAGAGTGAAATAAGGGGCCATAAAATTAGATCATTTATGAATAGAATGAATGGCCATTTATTAGACAAAATGAGTGAAAAAGAAGCGTCTGCCCTTCTCGTACAAATGGAAAGCAACGAAGACGAATTGTATTTAAATCGGAAAAAATTTATCTCTAGCCTTAAAGAAATACTTCCTCCAATAAAAATCATAAAATTAAAAAAGGCTGAAGACGATTTTAATAGAAAATTGCTTCAACAATATCGAGATAAAGGCTCAAAAAGATAATTTGTAGCTATTACTAAAATAATTCAAACCAAGAAGTAGCTTTTGTTCTTTCCTAGTTTTTTATTTAAAATTTATTCGAATCATTTTATTCATACCCGCGGCAATAGCAGTATTACTATTTAAAAATCGAATTGTATAAAGACTCGTGTCCGCTGATATTTGTTTCCAATAATCACCACCGTCTGAAGAATAATAAATACCCGAGGCGCCAACACTAACCAAAGATTTACCTTTACCACCAGGATTATATTGCACACAAGAAGCATAACCAAAGCCTTGATTATCTGCGATTAATGCCCAAGTTTTCCCACCATTGGACGTTACTGCTTTATTTCCGAAATTTTGATTGGGAATTTCATAATCTCCACCAGCTATAAATCCGTTTTTAGAATCATAAAAATCAGCGGTAAAAATACCCGTCATTGATTTTCCTTGAACAATTGGAGTACTAAATACTTCCCAATTTTTTCCTTTATCGGGCGAATAAAAAACGTTTGCTTTTTTCCCTCCAGTTACAAGCCAAGTATTATTTCCTTTAATCACGATATTGGTATTGCTGGCTGCAAAAGCGGCTTCGCCTTCAACTATTTTTGGCAATTTGTCTGAAAGGACTTTTTGCCAAGAATTACCGCCATCACGAGTTATAATTATTGAAAGACAGTCATTTATTGGATCACCAAAGGCAATTCCTTCATTATCATCCCAGAATTGCATACTGTCATAAAACACTTTTGCATCATTTTCTTGATAGATTAATTGAGTAGTTACTCCGTCTTTTGAAATTTTGTATAACAAAGCAGGATTTCCCACTGATAGAATAAAAATATTTTTGGAAGTTTTAGCAATACTTCTAAACTCTAATTTTAGGCTGTCTTTTATAATTTTATTCTCAAATTTTTTATTTTTTTCTAGATCATAAAACCCGAATTTTCCACTATTTCCAGCAAACCAAATTTTATTTTCATCAAAAAGTATTGCTCTAATACCTATTTTATCTTGAAAAAGAGTATCCACTTTTGCAGTATTAAAATTAACTTTATTTTCAGTTTTAAAAATATAACCAATTGTTTTACAGGACATTAATATACATGAAATCAATGCAATTAAAAAAATATTTTTCATAAAGTCTCTATTTTATAAAGCAAAATTACAATTAATTAAACTGATAATGATTGCCCAAAATATTTATTGGCACAGTAATTGGATATTCACAAAACATTAATCTTAATATCAATAATCATGAAAACTCAACTACTAATTTTGACCCTATTGGCTTCTGCTTTCGCTTCACAAATTCAAGCTCAAGATAGAACAACAATAAATGCAAAGAATTTCGAAATCAGTGATAATCTTGATTTAAGAGCTGTCGCTTCAATTTTTGGAGATTCAAAAAATCTTCAAGATTTTGAAAGGAAATTAAACGACCCTAAACTTCAAATTTCGAATTTAGATTTGAACAATGATGACCAAGTTGATTATTTAAGAGTTATTGAATCTGTTGAAAGTAGAACTCACGTTATCATTATACAATCTGTTCTTGACCGCGATCTATACCAAGACGTGGCCACGATTGAAGTAGAAAAAGACAGATATAACAAGGTTCACATACAAGTCGTAGGAGATGTGTATATGTATGGTCAAAATTACATTTATGAGCCAGTTTATTATAATACACCGCTTATATATGCTTCTTTTTGGCTTTCAAGTTACCGTCCTTACTGTTCCTCTTGGTATTGGAACTATTATCCAAGTTATTATTACGCATGGAATCCATTCCCTGTTTTTAGATACAGGTATAATATCTATAATAGTCTAAATTCTTATAACCAATACAATTATGTAAATTATAGAAGAAGCAGTCATGCGGTGACTATGTATAGCTCAAGACGATCTAATGCATATGAGAGACAGCATCCAGATTATTCTTTTTCCAGAAGAAATTCAGAAGTTAACAATCGTTATGAATTGGATCAAACACGAAACACCAGAAACCTTGGTTATTCTCAAAACAGAAATAATTCTTCAAGAGTTTCAAATTCATCAAAAGCTGATTCACAAAGAATTTATGCTCAAAATAGATTAGAAACTCCAAGAGTAAATGCTCCACAAAGAACGGAATCGCAAAGAGATTATTCTCAAAACAGATCCGAAACTCCAAAAGTAAATGCTTCGCAAAGGAAAGAATCACCAAGAGTTTCAACCCCACAAAAATCGGAATCTAGAGTAGACAATTCCCAATCAAGAAATTCAAATTCAGGGAATAAATCTACTTCAAAAAATAATAATAAAAGATCCTAAACAATTTTATTTCATAAATACAAAACACGGTTTACAAGACCGTGTTTTTTTTATTTTTTAATAAAAACCTATGATATTTATAAAATGAGTAAATTTGTCAAGTTTTTATATAAAGATAGATGAGCATTTCGCATAAAGACTTACACAGTAAGTTAACATTAGGTGGTTTATTAGTTTCATTAGGGATAATTTATGGTGACATTGGAACCTCTCCATTATATGTAATGAAAGCCATAATTGGTGACTTAGTAATAAATGCGGATATAGTTTTAGGTGGCATTTCTTGTGTTTTTTGGACACTTACGCTACAAACTACAATAAAATATGTACTGATTACTTTAAGTGCTGATAACCATGGTGAAGGTGGGATTTTTGCACTATATGCCTTGGTAAAAAAAACAAAAATAAAATGGTTGATCGTTCCTGCTGTCATTGGTGGTAGCGCCCTGCTTGCTGATGGTATTATTACACCTCCCATTTCTGTGTCATCTGCTGTTGAAGGAATTAAAATATTTTATCCAGAAATAAATACTATCCCTATCGTAATTGGAATCTTATTTATGTTGTTTGCTATACAGCAATTTGGTTCTAAATTAGTGGGTCGTTTTTTTGCTCCCATGATGCTTTTATGGTTTGGAATGTTAGGTGTTTTAGGCTTAATTCAAATTACAAAATATCCTGAAGTCTTAAAAGCTTTTAATCCTTATTATGCTTATCATTTATTGTCTATTCATCCCGAAGGATTTTATGTGCTTGGCTTTGTTTTTTTATGTACAACAGGTGCCGAAGCTTTGTACTCGGATATGGGACATTGCGGACGAAAAAACATCAGAATTAGTTGGATTTTTGTAAAAACTACATTAATATTGAATTACTTTGGACAAGCAGCCTACTTAATTCATCATGAAGGTAAAACATTACTAAGTTTAGGGGGCTCAAACGGAAATCCATTTTATTTAATAATGGCCGACTGGTTTCAACCAATAGGAATTGTCATTGCAACTCTTGCCGCCGTGATTGCTTCACAAGCGTTAATAAGTGGTTCATTTACCCTGATAAATGAAGCTATGCGTCTAAATTTTTGGCCAAAAGTTAAAATAAAATACCCTTCTGAATTAAAAGGACAATTGTATATTCCATCAATAAATTGGCTGTTATTTTTAGGATGTGTCGGAGTCGTGTTGCATTTCGAAAAATCAAGTAATATGGAACATGCCTATGGGCTGGCCATTATATTATGTATGATTATGACAACAATATTGCTTAATTATTATATGATAATGAAAAGAGTGAAATTGTATTTTATGGTGCCATTAATTACAATATATTTAACTATCGAATTTGGCTTCCTTATTGCCAATATAACGAAATTTGCAGAAGGCGGTTATGTAACATTAATTATCGCTCTTATCCTCATTTCCATAATGACAATCTGGTATTTTGCAAAAAAAATAAACAAGAGCTATACCAAAATTGTGAAAATTGAAGATTACAAAAAAGTATTAAATGAATTAAGCAACGATTTATCGATTCCAAAATATGCAACTCATTTAATTTATATGACTAATGCCAGTAGAATTGATGAAATTGAAGAAAAAGTAATGTATTCAATTTTACAAAAAAGACCTAAACGAGCTGATTTGTATTGGTTTGTACACGTAAATATTTTAAATGTACCCTATAAAACGGAGTATAAAGTAACTGAAATTAGTAACGACAACTTGTTCAGGGTCGATTTTAATTTAGGATTTAGAGAACCTACTAAGATTAACTTAATGTTTAAAGAAGTTATCAAGGATATGGTAAAAAAAGGAGAAGTTGATATAACAAGTAGATATGAATCCTTAAATAAGAATAACATTATTGGTGATTTTAAATTTGTTTTATCCGAAAAATATCTTTCACATGATAGTGATTTAACAATTTTCGAAAAGATAATTATGAACTCTTATTTCTTAATTAAAAAATTGAGTTTATCCGAAGAAAGTGCTTTTGGCTTAGACAGTAGTTCTGTAAAAGTAGAAAAATTCCCAATGGTTCTGCATGCACCGGAAAATATTGGATTAACACGAATTCAATAAGTACAGGTCTAAAATAAACATATAAAAAACACTGTATTCAACAGTGTTTTTTTATGCTAAAAATTTAAAATAAACTTTCAATCATTTAATAGTACCTTTGCACCTCAATTATTTAAAATGAGATTACACAGAAATTTAGTTTACACCACAATAGATTCATTGAATGCCATTTTCAATGAAGGAGAATATGCCGACAAAGTAGTAGCAAGAGCATTAAAAAAAGACAAACGTTGGGGAAGCTCAGACAGAAAATTTGTCGCCGAAACCATCTACGAAGTGGTTCGATGGAAAAGATTATATGCAGAAATCGCCGAAGTAAAAGAACCTTTTGACAGAGATAATCTTTGGAGAATGTTCTCGGTTTGGGCGGTTTTAAGAGGTTATCCTATTCCGGATTGGCGCCAACTAGAGGGAACTCCTGAACGAAAAATAAAAGGACGTTTTGACGAACTTTCGAAAACCAGAGCTTTAAAAGAATCTATTCCGGATTGGATGGATGAATTAGGTGTCAAAGAATTAGGCGAGAAAATTTGGGCTACTGAAATTGCAGCTCAAAACCAACCAGCAAAAGTTATTCTTAGAGTAAACACTTTAAAAACTACCAAAGAACAATTAAGAGCCATTCTAATGGACTTGAACATTGAAACCGATTACTTAATAGACCAACCCGATGCTTTGGTTTTGAAAGAAAGAGCCAACGTTTTTATGACAGATGCTTTTAAACAAGGATTTTTTGAAGTTCAAGATGCTAATTCACAACTCGTGGCTGCTTTTCTTGACGTAAAACCTGGAATGCGCGTAGTGGATACTTGTGCCGGTGCCGGAGGAAAAACCTTGCATATTGCCGCCTTGATGGAAAACAAAGGACAATTAATAGCAATGGATTTGTATGAAAGCAAACTGAAGCAATTAAAATTGCGTGCCAAAAGAGACGGTGCTTTTAACATAGAATATCGAATTATCGACACGACAAAAGTCATCAAAAAACTGCACGAAAAAGCAGACAGAGTTTTGATTGACGCCCCTTGCAGCGGATTAGGAGTGCTCAAAAGAAATCCGGATGCCAAGTGGAAATTAAAACCCGAATTCATCGACAATATTCGTAAAGTACAAGCTGAAGTATTGGAAAATTATTCAAAAATAGTAAAACCAGGCGGGAAATTAGTCTATGCAACTTGTTCTATCTTACCTTCCGAAAATCAAGAGCAGATTCAAAAATTCCTTACAACAGATATTGGCAAACAATTTGATTTCATAAAAGATCGTAAAATTTTAGCCTCTGAGTCAGGATTTGATGGATTTTATATGGCATTATTAGAAAGAAAAAACGAAACAATTTAATATTATGAAAAAAGTTTACTCCCTTTTATCCTTGCTATTTTTTGTGACATTCAGTTTTGCACAAGCTCCTGCCGGATATTATAATTCTGCAACAGGAACTGGCTATACACTAAAAACACAATTATACAATATTATCAAGAACAATACTAATTCAAGTACAACTTCAAATTATGGAGGTTTATGGACATTATACACTCAAAGTGCTTTTAGAGATAATTTTTATGAAAATGACGGATCATTACTAGATGTATATTCTGAAAAACCAACAGCAGTCGATAGTTATTCATACACAACCACGACACAACAATGTGGCAACTATTCATCGGAAGGAGATTGTTATAATAGGGAACATACCGTTCCACAGTCTGTTTGGAGCTCGAATTACCCTATGTATTCCGATGCACATTTTGTCTTACCTTCTGATGGATATGTAAATGGCAAGAGAAGTAACTATCCTTATGGTAAAGTAAATGTTGCCACTTGGACTTCAACAAATGGTTCCAAACTAGGAAACAACACCAATTCTGGGTACTCTACTGGATATACTGGGACTGTTTTTGAACCTATTGATGAATTTAAGGGAGATATTGCAAGATGTTTACTTTATTTCGCAACCCGTTATGAGGACCAAGTTACATCATGGCCTTATGATATGTTCAATGGTACATCAACCCAGGTTTTTACAAACACTTTTTTAAATATATTGTTAACCTGGAATAATTTGGATCCTGTAAGTCCATACGAAATTGCAAAAAACAATGCAGTTTATGCTTTTCAAGGAAATAGAAACCCCTTTATTGACCATCCGGAATGGGTTTCTCAAATTTGGGGACCGGCTTTAACCACCTCAACTTTCGATAAATTTGCCAACATTTCAATCTATCCAAATCCAACAAACAGTCATAAAATAAAAATACAAACTGACATTGTCTTGGATGAAATTGATTTAATCAACATCAATGGACAGTTAATTCAAGTTGTCAAAAAACCTATTTTAGAAAACCAAAGTTATACTTTGGATAATTTACCGCAAGGGTTTTACTTATTGAAAATGACATCTGATAATCAATCAACAACC
>NZ_CAWURC010000022.1:0-6835 GCF_963925185.1 uncultured Flavobacterium sp.
GTTTTCTTTTTTGAGAATGTCGGGAAGGGTTTTCATGTTTTTTAAAATCAATTGCTAGTATATTGCAACAAAGTACGACAAGTTGTTTTATACTATTGCTATTTTGAATCTCTTTTTAATAATTGTAATTTTACGTCTTGAAAACACAAAAGGAATGACAATTACCGATACACACACTCATTTATATTCTAACGAATTTGGCGAAGATCGTGACGAAATGATTCAACGTGCCATTAATGCCGGGGTTTCACGGTTTTTTATTCCGGCCATAGATTCGGCATATACGCAATCAATGTATGAATTGGAAAAAGCTTTCCCTGAAAACGTATTTTTAATGATGGGTTTACACCCAACGCATGTAAAAGACAATTACCTCGAAGAATTACAACTTGTCGCCGAAGAATTATCCAAAAGAAAATTTTATGCCATAGGCGAAATTGGAATCGATTTGTATTGGGATAAAACCCATTTGCCTCAGCAGAAAGACGCTTTCAGGAAACAAATTCAAATGGCAAAACAATATAAATTGCCCATCGTTATTCATTGTCGGGAAGCTTTCGACGAAATTTTCGAAATTTTGGAAGAGGAAAAATCTTCTGATTTATTCGGAATTTTTCATTGTTTTTCGGGAACGTATGAGCAAGCATTACAAGCCATTTCTTACAATATGAAACTTGGAATAGGCGGGGTGGTCACTTTTAAAAACGGAAAAATTGACCAGTTCTTGAAACAAATCAATTTAAAGAATATTGTTCTTGAAACCGATTCGCCTTATTTGGCACCAGTTCCTTATCGGGGAAAACGCAATGAAAGCAGTTATCTAGTCAATGTTGTAAGTAAACTGGCAGAAATATATGATTTGCCTCAAGAAGAAATCTCAAAAATCACCACCGAAAATTCTGTAGTTGTTTTTGGGATTTAAAACAGAATCTCTGTATTATCGATAAAATTTTTGTTAATTTGTTCTCATAAAAAACAACCACCATATGTCAAAATTTGACACTATCCGCCCTTTTTATGACGCTGAAGTAAACGATGCCATTTGTTCTTCGATAAAGCACCCAATGATGAAAGCATTGATGAATTTTTCTTTTCCAGATGTAGACGATGAGGTTTGGAAAAAACAACTCAAAAAAACATATTCCATTCGTGATTTTCAGTGCAAATTTATCTATCAATCAGTGCAAAAAGTGTTGAATAAATCTTCTGATGGTTTGTCAACTTCAGGCTTCGAAAAATTAAAAATAAACAAATCTTATTTGTTTATTTCGAATCACCGTGATATACTTTTGGACACCTCATTGTTGAATGCTTCTCTTTATGAACATGACCTTATTATGACTGCGTCTGCCATTGGAGATAATTTGGTAAAAAAATCATTTTTAAAAATTCTGGCAAAATTAAACCGAAATTTTTTGGTTCAACGAGGGCTATCTCCTAGAGAAATGTTGCAAAGCTCTAAATTATTATCGGAATATATTGGGCAATTATTGTTGTATGAAAATCGTTCGGTTTGGATTGCACAGCGAGAAGGAAGAACTAAAGACGGTAATGACTCAACAAATCCTGGAGTTTTAAAAATGCTCGGAATGGGCTCTGACGAACCAAATTTAATGGATTATTTCAAGAAAATCCAAATAGTTCCGGTTACCATTTCTTATGAATATGATCCGACAGACGCCTTGAAAATGCCTCAATTAATGGCCGAAGCCAACAATGAAATTTACACCAAAGAAAAAAATGAGGATTTCATTAACCTCATGAGTGGTGTAATGGGACAGAAAAAACGCATTCATATTCACATTGGAGATATTCTTGATCAAGAATTAGATGGAATAAAAGCAGAATTTGATAATTCAAACAAACAAATTCAAGCTTTGGCACAGGTTATTGATGATTCAATATTAAGCAATTATAAATTATGGCCCACTAATTTCATTGCCCATGATCTTTTGAACAACACCAATGCTTTTTCTCATTTATACACTGGAAACGAAAGATTGCTTTTTGAGCGTAGATTGGAAATGCGAATAGACCAAAAGAATCCGGTGGCTTTACAAAGTTTCTTAGCCATGTATGCTAATCCAGTTACTAATAAATTAAAATATAGTAATGCAGTCTAAAGCCAAAATCCTTTTAATTTATACCGGGGGAACCATAGGTATGATGAAGGATTTTGAAACAGGGGCACTCAAAGCTTTTAATTTTGGTAAACTTTTACAAAAAATACCCGAGTTAAAACAATTAGATTGTGACATTGAAACGGTTTCTTTCGATAAGCCAATCGACTCTTCTAATATGAATCCTGAAGAATGGATAAAAATTACTACAATCATCGAAGATAATTATGTTAATTTTGATGGATTTGTGGTTTTACACGGATCAGACACTATGTCTTATTCTGCATCCGCATTAAGTTTTATGCTCGAAAATTTGTCAAAACCAGTGATTTTTACTGGATCACAATTACCCATTGGCGATTTAAGAACGGATGCTAAAGAAAATTTAATAACAGCAATTCAAATTGCTTCTTTGCAAATGGATGGGAAACCAGCCATTAGGGAAGTGTGTTTGTATTTTGAATACAAATTATATAGAGGAAACCGAACTACAAAAATAAATTCTGAAAATTTCAATGCTTTTATTTCTCCTAATTACCCCACTTTAATAGAGTCGGGGGTTCATTTGAAAAGCTTTTCAGAATTATTTTTACCTAAAACAAGAGCGAAGAAATTAAGAATTCATAAAAAATTTGAAAATAATGTAGCTATTGTAAAAATATTTCCCGGAATAAGTGAAGCCGTTTTGTCTGCAATTTTTTTAATTCCCCAACTCAAAGGGATTGTTTTAGAAACGTATGGCGCCGGAAACGGACCAACCGAAGAGTGGTTTTTAACACTTTTGAAAGGTGGAATTGCCAGAGGTTTGCATATAGTAAACGTAACACAATGCTCGATTGGAAGTGTAACAATGGGTAAGTATGAAACCAGTACTTCAATGAAAGAAATTGGGGTGATTTCAGGAAAAGACATCACTACCGAAGCAGCAATTACCAAATTGATGTACTTATTAGGTGAAAATGTTCCGGCCAATATTTTTAAAACAATATTCGAAACTTCATTACGCGGGGAATTGTCATAAAAATCGAATTTTAATTTTCTAAAGTCAAAACTTTTCGTGTTCTTTGCAGCCTTAAATTAATAGAGAGGTGGCCGAGTGGCTGAAGGCGCACGCTTGGAAAGCGTGTATATGGCAACATATCGAGGGTTCGAATCCCTTCCTCTCTGCTGAAACACCCTTCAAAATAATTCAAAACCTCGAGAACCCTATGTTTTTCGGGGTTTTTTCTTTTAACACAGACAATGAAGGCGCTAAATTTTGGACTGATTTATTCAATAATCCACTGTATAAATGCTATTTCGCCAAAAGATGGAACCAGCTTACTCAAACCGGACAAGCTTTGAATTATTCTAGTATGTTGCAGTTTATCGATACTACATTAAATTATATTAGTGAAGCTAAAGTAAGAGAACATCAAAAATGGGGAACGGTAACGAATCAAGACACGGAAATAACCAATTTAAAAGCGTTTTTGTCTAATAGAATTTCTTGGATTACAACTAATTTGGGTTCTTATTCCGCTTGTAATTCAGTTGTAATTCCAGCATTAGTGATCAATAAAATAAATTATAATCCTAAAATTTCAACCGGTTTTACGGTGAGCAATGATTTAGAATTTATAGAAATAAAAAACACAGGCGCTACGACCGTTAATTTGAATGGTTTCTACTTGCGAGAATTGGGAGTGAGTTATCAGTTCCCTGTTGATTCTAAGGTTTTAGCCAATGAAAGTATTTTTTTGGCCAGCAATCCAACTACTTTTAAAGCCAAGTATAGCATTACAGCCTTCGATCAATTTACAAGGAATTTATCTAACAGCTCTCAAAAACTAGTTTTGGCAGATGGATTTGGGAACACTATCGATTCGGTGGAGTATTTCGACACTTCCCCTTGGCCTCTCGATGCCGATGGTATGGGTAGTTATTTGCAATTAATTGATCCGACTTTAGACAATAGCTTAGCTTCGAGTTGGATTGCATCATCCAGTTTGACTTTATCAACTCCATCTTATATCGAAACTTCTACAATTTCTGTTTATCCAAATCCGGTGGATACTGTTTTAAATGTTCGTGCCGAAAAACCAATAAAAGGCATCAAGGTTTTTAACGTTTCTGGGCATTTATTGAATGAAGTTACACCAAAATCAGACTTGATTTCACTTGATTTTAGTTCGTATTCTAAAGGTCAGTATTTTATGATTATTTATGACGAAAATAGTTTTACGACCACAAAAATAATCAAGCAGTAAGAAACCGTAAACGTTCGTTTTGGGTAATTTTTTCTTTGTTCGTTTGTGTTTAATTTGATTTTGGTCTATTGCATAAAACCAAATTAACTTCCAAATGATTAATTAGTCCAAACTATATTGGGTGGGTTTTCAAAGTAGCACTTTCTTCAACTTGACGAAAAGTTATTTGCAGACAATTTTAAACTAAATGTAAAATTAGGTTTTACTAAAAAGAAAATTCATTTTTTTAACGTTTTATAAAACATAAATAACAAGCTTTCTAAAATGGCAATTAAAAAATCCGACCAGCTTTACATTTTATTTTTCATTAATAATTCATCCCTTAATAAAGTATATTCAATAATTAACATAAATCTAATTAAATTATGAGTTCAGAAAATTCACAAACAAAATGGGGTCAATTTATTCCCTTGGTAATAGTATTCTTTTTTTGGGGATTTGTTGCTGCCAGTAATGACATTTTAATTCCAGTTTTCAAAAAAGCATTTGATTTAACTCAAAGTCAAAGTCAATTTGTTTCCTTGGCTTTTTATATTTCTTATACCGTAGGTTCCTTGATATATATGGGCGTTTCTTTATTGATGAAACAAGATTTGGTAAACAAAATAGGATACAAAAATGGTCTGGCATTGGGGTTGGTAATTTCTGCCCTTGGAACATTGCTTTTCTATCCTGCAGCAAATTTAGGATCTTATTCGTTAATGTTAGCAGGCTTATTCATAGTAGGTTTGGGGTTCTCCCTACAACAAACGGTTGCCAATCCATTGGCAATTGCTTTGGGACCCATAAAAACGGGTTCACAACGTTTGACTTTAGCAGGAGGAATCAATAATTTTGGAACTACGATTGGACCTTTAATTGTGAGTTTTGCTATTTTTGGTGCGTCTTCAACCGGTAATACAGATATGAGTATTGAAAGTGTTAAAATTCCTTATTTAATATTGGGATTGGCATTCCTGCTTGTTGCGGTTCTTTTAAAATTCTCCTCGTTACCCGAATATCCCGAAACAATAGTAGAATCGGTAGAAGATGCAGCATCTTCAAAAAGTTCTGCATTACAATATCCTCAACTGGTAATGGGAATGATAGCCATCTTTCTTTATGTTGGGGTCGAAGTTTCTACTGCCAGTAACTTACCATCTTACATGGAAACTAAATTAGGTTTTGCCATTGGTGATATTGCACCATACATATCGTTGTATTGGGCGAGTTTGATGATTGGGCGATGGACTGGAGCAGTTGAAGCTTTTACGAACAATATGAATCTTCAAAAAATACTGCGCTTCTTGGCGCCATATTTAGCTTTTGGTGTCTTCTTGTTCGTAAATTCAATAGCCAAACATAACTTGACTCCTTTCTACGTATATGGATTAATTATTTTAGTTTTAATTGCTGCTGATATGGCCAGTAAAGGAAATCCTGCCAGAATGTTGCTTATATTTTCTGTTTTAGGAATTGTAGCTTTGCTCACTGGAATGCTCACAAAAGGAATTATTAGTGTTTATGCATTCACTAGTGTGGGCTTATTTTGTAGCACACTTTGGCCTTGTATATTTACATTGGCTGTAAGCGGTTTGGGGAAACACACTAGCCAAGGAAGTAGTTTCTTGATCATGATGATTATGGGTGGTGGAATTATCAGCTGGTTACAAGGTTTTGTTTCTGATAGTATTGGTATTCAAAACAGCTACATCGTCGGTGTCGTATGTTTTGCCTATCTGGCATTTTATGCCCGGAAAGTAAGTGGTATTTTAAGAACACAAGGCATTGATTTTGATAAAAAAATAAGTATGGATCATTGATGTTTTTTCATTTGCAACTCACAGTCATTAAAATCGAATAGAGAAAATACTGTAAATGTAGGTTTCGATAAATTAGCTAACTTCAAAATAATTTATAAAAATCGAAAAAGATAATCTAGGCGTAAAACAAAGATTAAGGGAAAATGTATTAATTGAAATTGATATTCTAAAATAACAGTCACTCGAGAGCTTTGCTCGAACAGGCGATGCAATCAAGCGGTCTCACTTCGGTCGTTCCCTTTGTTCCGTTCGGCTGTTTCAGTCGGTCGTTCCTTCCTCCGTTCCACAGACACTTCACAGCACAAAAAAATAAGGCAGTCCAGCCAAAGGCGGGACAACCTCATTTTTCCGCTGTTCGTTCCTCATCTTCACACGTTCTCTTCCTGCGTTCGGTCGGGCTTATGCATCCACAATACCGTCCCGCCGTAAAAAGCGGGACCGTATTATGTCTGCCGCCCTCAGTTTTTTCAGCGGTTGCTCCTTCGCCCAGCCATCGGGGTTGGCTCGCTCCACAATCTGCAAATAAGTATGTTAATGGTTAAAGAATAATTATGATTTCATTTCAACTTTAGTGATAGAAGGTCGCTATGCCCTGAATCAAGGTTACCCGCCAAAAAAAGGCGGGAGTCTTTTATTTTTTCCCCGCCGTTACACGCTCATAGCC
>NZ_CAWURC010000023.1:0-48908 GCF_963925185.1 uncultured Flavobacterium sp.
CCGGAGGAAGTAACTCTTTGTATATCGGATTTTTTTTGAAAAACACCACAATTTTAGGAAGAATGGGAACTACTTTTAGTTTTCTTTCTATGGCAATTGCCATAATATTTTTGAGTAAGTTTGAAATAAAAATCTCATCATCAAATAAATCTGGGACATTAATTTTTGTTAAAAATATTTTTTTCTCCTGAAACGAATATTCAACAGTAACTAATCCTTGTTTAGTTATAGTTTCAAATTGTCTAGCAAAAGCATTGTCTTTGATTTCAATAATGGCTTCGAATTCCATAATAATTTATTTATTTCATTGGTACTTCAACCAATAGTATTTTTGATTTCGAATTCATTTTTATTTCGAACGGATCAAAATTAATTATTCCCAAAGCATCTCTTTCTTTCAAAATTTGATTATCAACTTCAATTTCACCTTCAATCAAAAACAGATAAACACCGTTTTGCGGAATGTTTACTTTGTAAGTGATGGTTGTGTCCTTTTCGAAGATTCCTAAATTAAAAAACGTTTGCTGGTAAACCCATAATGCATTTCCGTCGTTTTTGTCATTTGGAGAAACAATATTTACAAAGGTATTGATTTGATTTTCAATATCAAATGATTTCTGGTCGTATCTCGGCGTTACGTCTTTCTTGTCAGGAAATACCCATAGCTGCAGCGTTTTTGCTTCATCTGTTTGGCTTGCATTCATTTCTGAATGTTGAATTCCGGTTCCAGCGCTCATCACTTGCACTTCGCCAAAACGAATAATACCTTCATTGCCCATACTGTCACGATGTTTCAAGCCTCCTTCTAGTGGAATCGTGATGATTTCCATATTGTCATGCGGGTGAGTTCCAAAACCAGTTCCTCCATCAATTGTATCATCGTTCAAAACTCGTAACATTCCGAATTGTATGCTTTTTGGATTGTAATAATTTCCAAACGAAAATGAAAAATTGGCTTTTAACCAGCCAAAATTAGCTTTGCCTCTCGAATTTGCTTGATAAAGTTGTGTCGTCATAATTTATTTGATAATATAAAGTTGGAATTAAACTTGGTTTCAGTAAAAAAAATTAATTTTATACAAAATTCGTGATAATAAATCGGAATACTGTTGTAAAATAGTTAAAAACCAATTATGAGTAAAATACCAGTTTATTTTATGCCTGGATTAGCGGCAAGTTCTTTAATTTTTGAGCGAATTATACTTCCGGAAGCTATTTTTGAAATGGTTCTTTTAGAATGGGAAATACCTTTAGATAATGAGTCTTTACAAGAATATGCAAAACGAATCACACAAAAGATAACGCATCCGAATCCGGTTTTGATAGGTGTTTCTTTTGGAGGTATCTTGGTTCAAGAAATGTCAAAATTTATCGATGCTAGAAAAATAATTGTCATTTCGAGTGCTAAAAGTAATTTGGAGTTTCCAAGAAGAATGAAAGTAGCCAAAACCACGAAAGCATATAAACTGATTCCTACAAACTTACTCGCTAATGTAGAAAGTTTGGCTCAATTTTCTTTTGGGGCAAAAATAAATCAAAGGCTCCAGATGTATGGAAAATTCCTTCGCGTTAGAGATAAACGCTATTTAGATTGGGCGGTAGAGCAAGTCGTTTTATGGGAAAGAACAGTTGTGGATGAAAGTGTAGTTCATATTCACGGTGATGCCGATGAGGTTTTTCCAATAAAACACATTCAAAATTGTATTGTCGTTAAAAGCGGAACTCACGCAATGATTTTAACTAAATACAAATGGTTGAATGAAAATTTATCTAAAATCATTTTAGAATAAAAATAAAAAAAGGCGATTAGTGCTTGTTCTAATCGCCTTTTTTGAAATTATATTTTCTTCATTTGGTCTTTCATCATCTTGATTTGTTCACCCAGCATATTTTGTTTGTCCAGTTTTTTCGCTTCGTTTAGTAATGTTGTCGCTTCCAGTTTTCTTCTGCGACTCATTGCAACTCCAGCGAGATTTAATTTTGCAACTGCTAAATCCATATCCATTGATAATCCCAATTCGATTGCTTTTTTGAAATATTTTTCGGCTTGATTAATATTTGTTTGCGAAAGCATAATTCCGTGCAAATAATTGAAATACCCTTGTTGTTTTCTAACCAAAGCTGATTCTGGTTTTTTGATGAAAGCCAACCATTTCTTAGCGCCTTCAAAATCTTGTTTTCTTAACTTCAAGAAGGCTAATAAAATAAATTCGTTTTTGAAATAAAGAAAAATAGGAATTGCAGTCAATAAAATCAGGAAGATTCCGTTTCCTGTTTCTCTATCAATAATTTGGTAAATGCCCGCAAATATTAATAGTCCAGCGATAATAAGTTTGATATTTTTATGAAACATAGTGTGTAAATTTATATCAGCAAAGATAGCAAAAGGAATTAAAAAAAAAATTATAAAACCACTTGCCAGAAATAAAAGTCTTTGTATATTTGCACTCGGTTTTAGAACAACAATTATTCAAAACTACAAGACATCGTAAATATATTTTTAAAGATACAAAGCAATGAGCAAAAGAACGTTTCAACCATCGAAAAGAAAAAGAAGAAATAAGCACGGATTTATGGACAGAATGGCTTCTGCGAATGGAAGAAAAGTCCTAGCTCGTCGTAGAGCAAAAGGAAGACACAAATTGACTGTTTCTTGCGAACCAAGACATAAAAAATAATGTTTCTATAAACATCATAAAGGCGTTACTTTTTTAGTACCGCCTTTTTTTATACCTTATCGTTAAAAAAGTTTCAAGTTTAGGATTTAATGTTACAGAATTAACTAAAAATAGGGAACTTTGAGCAAAAATAAAACAACAAACTAACTATATAATGCCAAAAGACAACTCCATAAAATCGGTTTTAATAATAGGTTCGGGTCCAATTGTTATAGGTCAAGCTTGTGAATTTGATTATGCAGGTTCACAATCGGCACGTTCCATTCGTGAAGAAGGAATCGAAGTGATTTTGATTAACTCAAATCCGGCTACTATTATGACTGATCCATCAATGGCGGATCACATTTATTTGCTTCCATTGACCACGAAGTCCATTATTCAAATTCTTAAAGAACATCCTCAAATCGATGCTGTTTTACCAACAATGGGTGGGCAAACGGCACTTAACTTGTGTCTTGAAGCAGATGAAAAAGGAATTTGGGCTGATTTTGGAGTAAAATTAATTGGAGTAGATGTTAATGCCATTAATATCACCGAAGACAGAGAGCAGTTTAAACAATTACTTAAGAAAATTGGAGTGCCTTCTGCACCTGCAGAAATCTGTACTTCTTATCTTCGAGGGAAAGAAATTGCCCAGGAATTTGGTTTTCCTTTAGTAATCCGTCCCTCTTTTACTTTAGGTGGAACGGGAGCGGCGATTGTTTATAAAAAAGAAGATTTTGATGAACTTTTAACTCGCGGTTTAGAAGCTTCGCCTATTCACGAAGTCTTGATTGATAAGGCTTTGATGGGGTGGAAAGAATACGAATTGGAATTGTTGAGAGATAAAAATGATAACGTAGTTATCATTTGTTCTATCGAAAATATGGATCCAATGGGAATTCATACGGGGGATTCTATTACGGTGGCTCCGGCGATGACTTTGTCAGATACGACTTTCCAAAGAATGCGTGATTATGCTATCTTGATGATGCGTAGCATCGGAAATTTTGCTGGAGGTTGCAACGTGCAGTTTGCTGTTTCACCTGACGAAAAAGAAGATATTGTGGCGATTGAAATCAACCCTCGTGTTTCTCGTTCATCGGCTTTAGCATCAAAAGCAACGGGTTATCCTATTGCAAAAATTGCTTCGAAACTAGCTTTGGGCTTTAATCTTGATGAATTGAAAAATCAAATTACCAAATCTACTTCGGCGCTGTTCGAACCGACTTTGGATTATGTAATTGTAAAAATACCACGTTGGAACTTCGATAAATTTGAAGGTGCCGACAGAACTTTAGGACTTCAAATGAAATCCGTGGGTGAAGTAATGGGAATTGGACGCTCGTTTCAAGAAGCCCTACACAAAGCCACGCAATCTTTAGAAATTAAAAGAAATGGGCTAGGAGCTGATGGAAAAGGATATAAAGACTACGAACAAATTATCGATAAACTGACTTTCGCCAGTTGGGATCGAGTTTTTGTAATTTATGATGCTATTGCTTTGGGAATTCCGCTTTCTAGAATTCACGAAATCACCAAGATTGATATGTGGTTCCTGAAACAATATGAGGAATTATACACTTTGGAAAAAGAAATTTCCAATTTCAAGTTGGATACTTTACCCAAAGAATTGCTTTTAGAAGCCAAACAAAAAGGTTTTGCCGACAGACAAATTGCTCATATGTTAAGTTGTTTAGAGAGTCAAATTCATGCTTTACGTATGTCAATGAATATTAATCGTGTGTTTAAATTAGTTGACACCTGTGCCGCAGAATTTAAAGCTTTAACACCTTATTATTACTCGACTTTTGAATCCGAAATAGAAAAAGAAAATGGAGAACGCTACGTTCACAACGAAAGTATTGTAACTCCTAAAAAGAAAATTATTGTTTTAGGTTCTGGTCCAAATAGAATTGGACAAGGAATCGAATTTGATTATTCTTGTGTTCACGGTGTTTTGTCGGCAAAAGAATGTGGTTACGAAACGATAATGATTAACTGTAATCCAGAAACGGTTTCGACTGATTTTGACACTGCTGATAAATTGTATTTTGAACCCGTATTTTGGGAACATATTTACGATATTATCCAACATGAAAAACCGGAAGGTGTTATCGTGCAATTAGGTGGACAAACGGCTTTAAAAATTGCAGAGAAATTAGCTAAACATGGAATTAAGATTATTGGAACGAGCTTCGACGCGCTAGATTTAGCCGAAGATAGAGGTCGTTTCTCTGAACTTTTAACCGATTTAAAAATTCCTTTCCCTCAATTTGGAATTGCTGAAACTGCAGATGAAGCTTCAGCCTTGGCAGACACTTTAGACTTTCCGTTATTGATTCGTCCTTCTTATGTTTTGGGCGGTCAAGGAATGAAAATTGTGATTAATAAACAAGAATTAGAAGAACACGTAATCAATTTATTGAAAACGATTCCAGGAAATAAATTACTTTTAGATCATTATTTAGATGGCGCGATTGAAGCTGAAGCCGATGCAATTTGCGATGGTGAAAACGTGTATATCATAGGAATAATGGAACACATCGAGCCTTGCGGAGTTCACTCTGGCGACAGTAATGCGACTTTACCACCATTTAATTTAGGTGAATTTGTGATGACGCAAATAAAAGATCACACCAAAAAAATTGCCTTGGCTTTGCGAACTGTTGGATTAATAAATATCCAGTTTGCGATAAAAGACGATATTGTTTATATCATTGAAGCCAATCCTAGAGCGTCGCGAACGGTTCCATTTATTGCAAAAGCGTATGGCGAGCCGTATGTAAATTATGCCACGAAAGTAATGTTGGGTCACAATAAAGTGACTGATTTTAAATTTAATCCACAGTTAAAAGGTTACGCTATTAAGCAACCCGTTTTCTCTTTCAGTAAATTCCATAACGTGAACAAAGCATTAGGGCCAGAAATGAAATCGACCGGAGAAAGCATCTTGTTTATTGACGATTTGAAAGACGATCAGTTTTATGAATTGTATTCAAGAAGAAAAATGTATTTGAGCAAATAAGCTTGAGTTTTGTATATTGAAAAAGCCCCTTGATTGGGGCTTTTTTTGTATGATAATTTAATTTCATATTTTTTTTAACGATTTGTATATACAAAATAGAGCGTTTTTATAGACGAACTATCCGTTATACCTAAAGTCTATTTTTAGGAATAAGTGTTATTTTTCATGCCTTTTTATAGGCTAGTTTTTCTTTTTCAATTAAGTCGTTAATTGCATTCCAAAGCGAGATCCTTTTTACTAAAGATTGTTTTGCAACGACCAATGTTTCATTCCATTTTGTCTCATCATTTTCACATAATTCTGAAATCATTTGAAGTGATAGAGGGCCGTGTTCCTCTCCGTCAAGTTGGATGTGGCGTTCTAGATAATAGATTAGTTTATTATAAAGGTTGTTTCCAGAGTCAGCGTTTTTTAGAATTTCGATAAACATATCAGGAATAACATCTTCTCTGCCAAATGTAAACGCAGAAGCAACCAAGTGAGGCTTGTCTATTTCTATAATTGAAAATGAAAATTTTACAAAATCAGATACTCTTTGATCAATGTTAATTTCATTTAATGCGTAATTAACAGATTGGCCAGATTCGATTAATTTTATAAATGTATTGATATCATTTGTATTTGCATTTATCTGAGTCATTGCTTCTAAATACATCTCAAAATGACTTTTAGGCTCGCCTAATTCATTAAGATCACTTTCTTCTCCGTGAACAATTTCATTTATGAATCTGGCTAACGCAGGTTTTTTTGAAGGTGTCCAAGGTATTTGAATATTAGTTAGTTTTACTTGGAGAGCTTTTAGAAGTGACATGAAATCCCAAACAGCAAATACGTGATTCTCCATAAAGGTTTTAATGTCATTTACATTTTTTAAATTTTTATAAAGTTTATGATTTTGCAATTGAACTCTTAATTCTGAGATTTCATTTTCAATGTGTTGTGTTCTATTCATAGTGTTTTTATAGTACTTGTATTTAAGTTTTTTAATCTTTGTGTTTGAAGTAAATTAAGGAAACAGAAAGTTTCGTTTTAGCACTGCAAAGATACAAAACAAACTTTTAATTAAGCTCAAAAAGTGCGGTATCACATAGGTCTTTTTTGCATAAATTTATTTTATAATTTGGACCAGAAATAATATTAAAAAGAGAAAGTATCTTGTTTATTGTTGATTTGAAAGACAATCAGTTTTGTGAATTGTACTCTAGAAGAAAATGGATTTGAGCAAGTAAGTTTGAATTTTATATTTTGAAAAAGCCTCAATTGGTTTTTTTGTAAATTAAAATTTCTCATTTTGTAGATGACAATTACATACAAAACAAGATGCTTAATGCTTCTTCTAAATCAGAATTATTTAAATGTTTTTTTACGATTCGATGCAGTATTTTGTATTGATCTTCTAAATTAGGTGTTTTTAAAGCATCATTAACTTCTTGTATTTTTTTGCATTTTTTAATTGACTCTAGAGAAGGTTTCTCGGCCATATTGCCTAATCTTCCCAAATCATTACCTGTTAATACTTTGCTGTTCCGGGCATGTATTGGCAAAGCATCCACTCCAATTCCCTTACTATAAATGGGTTTTTGGATTTCAAATATTGAATCTTTTCCTGTTCTTGTATACCAATTTCCACCCATGCGTGCTACCAAATCCAGTTTTTCCGTATCCAATTTCCCGTCATTTCCTTTGTATTCGTCTCTAATATGAATGTTTACCACTCTAGAAATAATTAAATTTCCAGCACCGCCTTCGGCACCTAATTCAATAATATCATCTACAATACATTCAAACGAAATTGGAGCTTCGGCAACTCTTGGCGGTGTTATTTTATCGGAAGCAATTGGTGTAAATCCGGATTTTACAAATTCATTTTCCCCTTTACCATACTCGGTGCTCGAAAGCGACATTTGTTCCACCATTGGAAAATTAACAATATTGATAACAACTTCTTTGACTTCTTTTAGGTTCTCGTAAGTGTGCTTTGTAGTGTTGTCTTTTGCTCTTCTTGCAGGTGAAAAAATCAGGATGGGAGGGTTTGCGCTAAATACATTGAAAAAACTGAAAGGACTCAAATTTACATTTCCATTTTTATCTACGGTACTTGCTAATGCAATTGGTCTTGGAGCAACGGCTGTCAATAATATTTGTTGCAACTCTGTTGTCGAAATTGAATTTGGGTCTATTGTTGTGGTTGTTTCTTTCATCTGCCTATATTTATTTGTTTTTCATCTGTCAGATGGAACACCTATATTGATTTCACTTTATGCTTAGGAGATATTGAGGTAGGTGTTTCATTTGAAATTAATTATAATGCGGGTAATAACTGAGATCTGACTTCACCAAAACCAATTCTAATCGCTCCCTTTTCGCAATAGCCTCTCATTATTACGGTGTCGAAATCTTCAATAAAAGTTCTATTTTCGCCGTTTTGTAGCGGTATTGGTTTTTGGCCGCCCCAGCTGAGTTCTAACATTGAGCCATAAGAATTTGGTTCTTTCCCACTTATAGTTCCAGATGCCATTAAATCGCCTATTTTTATATTACAGCCATTACTGGTGTGATGGGATAATTGTTGTGACATATTCCAATACATATATTTAAAATTAGAATGCGACACTATGGTTTCGAAGTTGTCTTTTGGCTGAATGGCTACCTCTAATTTAATATCATAATTTTTTAATCCATTGTACTCCAAATAGGGTAATACTTTTGGTTCTTGTGCTGGTCCTTCGACTTTAAAAGGCTCTAAAGCTTCCATTGTTACCACCCAAGGAGAGATTGAAGACCCAAAGTTTTTTGCCAAAAATGGTCCTAGCGGAACATATTCCCATTTTTGAATATCTCTTGCCGACCAATCGTTAAATAAAACTTGGCCAAAAATATATTTTTCAGCGTTAGCTGTGTTTATTTTTTCTCCTAAATTTGTGTTCTGACCAATAATAAATCCCATTTCTAATTCAAAGTCTATACGAGACGATGCTATAAATACTGGAAAATCCGTATTAGGAGGGAAGACTTGTCCCATAGGTCTGTGAATGTTTTCGCCACTTACTATGATAGAAGAAGCTCTCCCGTGATATCCAACAGGTAGATGTTTCCAATTGGGTAAAAGTGCATTTTCTGGATCGCGAAACATCATACCTACATTCGTTGCATGCTCTATACTTGAATAAAAATCTGTATAATCCCCGATGGAAACAGGCAAATGCATTTGAACACCGCTTTGCAATAAAAATAGGGATTCATTATTTCTAAATATAGAATTTTCGTTACTTAATTCCTTTTGAATAATTTCACGAACTTTTGTTGTTTTTACTTTTCCTAATGCAATAAAGTCATTTAAAAATGTATTTTTTAACGTTCTCTTTTTAATTCCTAATCCCTTAAAGACACCCAGTTTTCGAGCAACGACTAGGTCTAAAATTTGATTACCAATAGCAACACAAACTCTCGGTTTTGTTGAATGAGTGGAATAAATTCCAAAAGGAATATTATATATTGTAAAATCAGATTGATTTGGTATTGAAACCCAAGTTTTCATAAGTTTGTATTTTATTTGTGTTAGAAATTCGTTAAAAGTGATTTTAAACAGGTCTCTTTTTCGGATTCTAATCACATTATTAATTCTTGTTTAGTAACTAATTGCATTCCATCAGAAATCAATTTGTTGTAATTTTTGTCTGATTTCAAGTTTGTTAAATGAGTGTAAACAACTTCTTTTAGAGGGTCGTTAAAAGTATAAACTAACTCGTAAATCTCTAAAGGCAAAAGCCAATCTTTGGAGAATTTATCTTTTAACTCGTTTGTTATTCTGGATAATAATTCGAAATCTACCATTTTATTCTCTCGCATATCTCTTACTTCTTGATAGTACTTGTGCAGGTTTAATTCTGTATCTGAATATTTTATTTTATGGGTTTTAACGGTGGAAACTTTATATAAATCATGATATGATTCTACATCTGCAGGACCCGCATAGGCCGAAATAATTTCTTTCCCAATTGTCATATCGTAAATACCCCATTCTGGTTTAAAGAGAATATTAGTATTGTGGGAAACAGTACAATCTTGGAAAGAAATTAAGATTATTTTCCCTCTTAAGTCTCGTTTTCCTGTGATAATATGGCCTTCAACTTTTACGCCTCCTTCAAATAATAGGGTAGTGCGTTTTCCTTCATAAATACCATAAATTTCCAAATCACGTGGTGACATGTCTTCAATTGCCAAATTAATTCCTTCTAATTTTCCAATGGGACTTCCAAAACCTGCTGCATGATAATCTGTTCCGTGTCCTATTAGTTCTTTGTCTCTTGAAGCTAATGCGCTTTCCCCTTTAGTCTGGATGTAAATGGCTTTCCCCTCGTTACTTATAACATTTGAAAACATTCCAGAGATTTGAATTCCTGTGCTAAGTTCTATAGTGCCTATGTTTTTAGATTGAATCAATTTTTCAACTCCTGAAAGACCTCCTGTTCTTAGAGCCATTTTATTGGCAAATTTCTCCAATACATAACTTAAATATGCAAAATCGGGTGTTACAAAAAGCTGCGGTTGCTGTTTGGTAATGTCAAAACTTACATTTGCAGCGTCTATGGTAAAAGGTAATTTCACGACGCCTTCTTTTAAACACAATTCACTTTCTCCAATGGAAGACAATAATCCTGCCCCATAAATTCTCGGATTTGTTAACTCACCAATTAAGCCATATTCAACCGTCCACCAATGGAGATTTCTAATTTGGGCCATTTCTGACAATTCCCCCATATTATTTTGAATGTCATTTAAAACCTTTAAAGCTTCTTCTATTTCTGGTTTTCCCGTATTTGGATCCTCTTTTAAAATAGATACTTTTCTGACGGCTTCATACAATTCATAATCTTTGGTTGAAGAAATTGCTTTACTGCCAATTTCGCCAAATCGTCTTAAATATTCTGCATATTCTGGATTTGCAATAATTGGAGCATGTCCTGCAGCTTCATGAATAATATCTGGAGCTGGTGTGTAAGCAATATGGTCTATGGTGCGTATATCGGAGGCGATTACTAGAACATTATAAGCTTGGAATTCCATAAACGCATTTGGAGGAATAAACCCGTCTACTGAAACTGCTGCCCAACCAATGTCTTTAAGGATTCTATTCATTCCTTCCATTTCTGGAATTCTGTCGATAGAAATACCTGTTTTGGTAATCCCTTCAAGATAATAACTATGTGCCACTTTTGGTAAATAGTTGGTATTTAATCGCATCACATAACGCCAAACCGCTTGGTTTTGAGCTGTATAAAACTCATAAGGTTGTTTAACAATAAACTTGTGTAAGTGTTTGGGTAATCTTTTTGTTACAGTATTCCAATTCAATTCTTGCCTTTTACCCTTATCCATTTTTAGCCTTTTATAAAATTTATAGCGTGCCTCTATTTTCTTGTTCTCTTTCTATTGCTTCAAATAAAGATTTAAAGTTTCCTACTCCAAAAGATTGAGCTCCTTTTCTTTGTATCACTTCAAAAAATAGGGTTGGGCGATCGACAACTGGCTTTGTAAACAATTGCAACAAATAGCCTTCTTCATCACGATCAATCAATATTCCATGTTCTTTAAGTATTTCTACATTTTCATCTATCTCTCCAACTCGTTCAATTAAATCATCATAATATTCATCGGGAACATATAAAAATTCTACGCCTCGATCTCTCATTGCCGAAACTGTGGCTACAATATTATCAGTGGCTACGGCTATATGCTGAACTCCTGAGCCACCATAAAAATCTAAATATTCTTCAATCTGGGATTTTTTCTTGCCTTTGGCGGGTTCATTTATAGGGAATTTAATTCTGCCATTTCCATTACTCATTACCTTGCTCATTAAAGCGGTATAATCGGTGGAAATATCATCATCTGTAAAAGAAATAATTTGGGCAAAACCCATAATTTCTGCGTAAAATTTACACCAAGTATTCATTTCTCCCCAGCCTACATTGCCTACCATGTGGTCTATAAATTTTAGCCCGATAGCTTCTGGATTGTAATGAGATTCCCATTTTTTATAACCAGGTAAAAACAAGCCATTATAATTTTTTCGTTCCACAAAAATATGAACTGTTTCTCCGTAAGTGTATATTCCGGATCGAATTACACACCCATTTTCGTCAGCTTCTTTTGTAGGCTCCATGAATGGTTTCGCCCCTCTTTTAGTGGTTTCTTCATAGGCTTTTGTGGCATCATCCACCCAAAGTGCTATTACTTTAACACCGTCGCCATGGGTATTAATATGTTCGTTAATTACACCGTCTCTTCCTAGCGGAGTTGTTAAAACAAGCATTATTTTATCTTGTTTTAATACATAAGAGACACGGTCTTTGAGTCCTGTTTCTAAACCGGCATACGCATAGGATTGAAAACCAAAAGCAGTTTTATAAAAGTGGGCACTTTGCTTTGCGTTGCCTACATATAACTCCACATAATCTGTACCTAATAAAGGAAGGAAATCTTCCGCCTCTGAAAACAGTTTTTTAAGTCCGTATTCTGTGTTTTGTAAATCTTTTAAATTTTTAATAGCTGCCATTGACTTGGTTTTTATACTTAATTATTGTTGTCTAGCCATGATTGGTAATAGGTTTCATCGGCAATTTTCATCGCTTCTTCGGTAACCATTAAAGGTTTAAATGTATCTACCATTACGGCTAATTCCAGTGTTTCCTTTTTGCCAATACTTTTTTCCATAGTTCCAGGGTGTGGTCCATGAGGAATGCCAGCAGGATGTAATGTTATTTGCCCTTTATCAACATTATTTCTACTCATAAAATCGCCAGCTACATAGTATAAAACTTCATCAGAATCTATATTGCTGTGATGGTATGGTGCCGGAATAGCATTTGGGTGATAATCATATAATCGTGGGACAAATGAACATATTACAAATGCATTTGTTTCAAAAGTTTGGTGTACTGGCGGTGGTTGATGGATTCTTCCTGTTATTGGTTCAAAATCATGAATAGAAAATTTATACGGAAAATTATATCCATCCCAGCCAACCACGCTAAAAGGATGCGCTGCATAAACATATTCGTGTATCGTATCCTGTTTTTTTACCTTGATTATAAAATCACCTTTTTCATTGTGAGTTTCTAGTTCGGAAGGCGCATGTATATCGCGCTCACAATATGGAGCATGTTCTAAAAGCTGACCAAACCAATTGCGATATCGTTTTGGAGTGTAAACGGGACTTTTAGATTCAACAATAAAGAGTCTGTTGTCTTCTGTGTCAAAATCTATTTGATAAATGATACCTCGAGGAATCACAATATAATCCCCGTATTTAAAATCGATATTCCCTAAATGAGTTCTTAATTTACCGGTGCCTTTATGAACAAAAATAACTTCGTCTGAATCGGTATTTTTATAGAAATAATCTCTCAATGATTTTTTCGGAGCGGCTAAAACAATATAACAATCACTATTTGCTAAAATGATTTTCCTGCTTTCTAAAAAATCATCCGTTGGCGTTATATTAAACCCTTTAAGACTTAAGGATTTCATATTTTTTTCTACTACAATTTTTGGAGAAACATCATACGATTTAAGGATATTCTTAACTTGAGTAGGGCGTTGCGTATGATAAAGTAATGAGGACATGCCATCAAAACCTATAGTGCCAAAAAGCTCTTCATAATAAAAATCTTCTTTCTCGCTTTTAAAAATAGTGTGTTTTTTATTGGGGATATTTCCTAGTTTGTGATAGAATGGCATAATTTTATTTATTTAAATTAAAATTTGGTAATTAGCTTTTCATTCTTATTTTGTAATTTTTGTATCGCTAAATTTAGTGAATTTTCAGTTAAATTAAGACCATTTGAACTTAGTTCGAAGGTTTTTAATAGCGCTCCTTTAATAATATTAGACGTGTCTTCAAATAAAATTTCATCTGTAATTTCGCCGTCATTTTCCATCAAATACGAGAAAACCCTAGCCATTCCACAATTAGCAATAAAATCTGGAATAATGGATACTTTGCTATCTATTTCGGATAAAATAGGTCCCATAAAAATTTCTTTATCATTAAAAGGCACATTGGCGCCACAACTAACAACTTCTAATCCGTTTTTTATCAAAGTGTCCATTTGTGATTTCTCAACCATTCTAGATCCAGCTGCGGGTATAAAAATTTCTGCTCCAACTGACCAAGTATTTTCCATTACTTCTTCATAAGAAAGAAAAGACAATTCCGAATCTAAGGTAGCTTTTTTTGCTAACAAATTTTGTATTTCTTCCAAATTAAATCCTTCGGTATTTACAAAACCACCGTTGTGATTAAGGATTCCAACAACTTTAACGCCATACTTCGCTAAATAAAAACCTGCTGCGGCACCTACATTTCCCCAACCTTGTATAATAGCTTTTTTGCCTTTAATAGTACCTCCCCAAATAGTGTAATAATGTTTAATCGCTTCGGCAACTCCATATCCCGTAATTAAATCTGCAATTTTATAGCCAACTATTCCAGAAGGGATATATTTTTTATCAGTAACTATTTTAGATACTCCGTATTGCAATCGTTCTATTTTGTTTTGGTTTTCTCCTCTTTCAATGTTAAAATAACCATTTACTATACCTTCTTGTGGATGTGCTAATCCAAAGCTCTCAGTAATAGGAATAACTTCGTGCAATTCATCTACATTCAAATCTCCACCAGTTCCATAATAATTTTTTAACAAAGGGAGTATGGCTTTAAACCATCTTTTTAAAACGCCTTGCTTTCTTGGATCTAGTGGATCAAAATTAATACCCGATTTTGCGCCTCCTATTTGAGGACCAGATACCGTAAATTTTATCTCCATAGTTTTTGCTAAGGAGACCACTTCGTCTCGATTTAATCCTTTTCGCATTCTAGTTCCACCTCCAGCGGCACCACCTCTTAATGAATTAATAACAACCCATCCCTTGGCTTCAGTTTCTTTGTCAGTCCATTCAAAAACAATCTCTGGCGAACTACGCTCGAAAATTTCAATTAGGTTATGCATATATTTGTATTTATACTTACAAACAAACTTAAATGAAGAATAATACAATTGGAACATAATTCTTTAAATAATGTTCATAATTGGTGTTTTAATCTTTATAAATCACATTTAATAGAATATTATTCTAATTTAGTTTTGTAAATTTGGGTGAATAATTATTTTACATCAAAAATGAATACACAATTAGATACTATTGATCTTCAAATTCTTGATTTATTACAAGAAGACGGTCGAATCACGATAAAAAAAATATCAGAAATTTTAAAGCTTTCAGCAACACCTATCTTTGAAAGAATTAAAAAATTAGAAAAAAATGGTTTCATAAAAAAATATGTTGCCTTGTTAAACGAACGCAAACTTGGACTGAAACAAGTAATATTTATCAATTTAACTTTAAAAGAACATACCCGAAGTTATTTAGAAAAATTTGTTAAAGAAGTAAAGGAATTTCCGGAGGTAATTGAATGTTATAGAATTACTGGAAACTTTGATTTTTTGATAAAAGTATTGGTAGAAGACATTGAAAGTTACGAGACTTTCATTTTAACAAAACTTTCATTGTTGTCAAATCTGGGCAACGTACAAAGTCATATTGCACTTTCTGAAGCTAAAAACTCTACAAAAATTAAATTAAAATAAATGTTCCGATTGATTTGAAACGACTTATTGCTTGTGCTATTTTAAGCTTTTGGGTCTAATTAGTTTCGAGGATGATTTTTTGCTGGCTCGAGTTATCTTCTACAGACCACTATATCGAGAAAAAGAATATTTTATTAAAAAGCGTCCTCTATACATTTTAGTTTTGCTTATAAATGTCGATTTTGTTTTTCGATAATCTTTGCTGTAACCATAAGGTCAGTTTTTGTTTTGAATCTTCTGTAAGCTCGGTTTTGCTTTTGTAAAGAAGAACGGGAATAGTTTTTAGGCTATCGGTATTTTTATTGAGAGTGTGATTGGAAATGGATAGATTCTCGATTTCCGGAAATATTATTTTAACTTCAGATAACACTGCTTTGGTGTCGTATTGGTCTGCTAATAGTAGTTGTTCTAATGTTGCTATTTTTAAGTCTTTTTCATTTATTCCTATCTTTCCAATATTTATCTCATTCAATATATATTTTTTATAATTGGTTGTATCTTGTCTGATTTGCAATAGGGTTTTGTCATCAGTATAGGTGTTTAGCATTTCGTTGAGTGTCTTAATTTCTTCGGTAGTAAATTTTTTGGTTAAGAAACCAACTGCTAATTTTTTGGGATTGGTATTGAAAGTTATCTTCTTGTAAATAAGAGTATAGCCTCTATTTAAAAATTCATTATTAATAAAAATTTCTATTTTTTGTTCATATTTTTTTTGGTCAATAAGCTTGTAAGCAAAATAAATACTGGGCAACAACAACACTAAAATCAAAGTCGTTATTACATATTTAACTTGCTTATCACGCCTGTCATCTATTTGTTTTGTTGGTGGATATTTCAAATATTTGACTATAAAAAAAGTAGCAATACATATGAAAACACAGTTTATTGTGTATAGAAACATTGCCCCCAGGAAAAACTTATAATTACCTATTGCTAGTCCGTATCCCGCGGTGCATAAAGGAGGCATTAATGCGGTGGCAATGGCAACTCCTGGAATTGGATTTCCTTTTTCGACTCTGGTTATAGCAATAACTCCAACAAGTCCGCCAAAAAGAGCGATTAAAATATCGTAAATATTCGGAGAAGTTCTGGATAATAATTCGGATTGTGTATCCTTAAATGGGCTCAAAACAAAGTAAATGGTTGAGACCAATAAACCTACCAAGGTTGCTACTGCGAGGTTTTTGAGCGCTCTTTTTAGAAGTTCAAAGTCAAATATACCTAAGCTAAATCCGGCACCAATAATTGGCCCCATTAAAGGCGAAATAAGCATAGCGCCAATCACTACGGCAGTCGAATTCATATTCAATCCAATCGAAGCGATTACGATGGCGCAAGCCAAAATCCATAAATTAGAACCCCTGAACGAAATATTGGATTTTACGTTTTCCAATACTTTTTTCTTGTCCTCTTCTCCAGTATGAAGATCTATAAAGTTGACTATTTTTTTTATCATCACATTTAATTGATTTTCTAATTTTAATATTTGTTTGAAATTTTAAAACTCAAAGATTCTAATTACATCAACATTTCCTTTTCCGCTTTTATCGTCACAATTTCCGGGTTCATCAATGCGTTGCTTATAGAAATGTTTTTTGGTAATTCATATTTGAAGAAAAATTTCATTGTTTCAATTTTGCTTTCATAAAAAGCGCTGCTTTGGTTAGATGTATCCCCATTTTTTATAGCTTTTTTTGAAATAGTGGCTTGTTTCAACCATTGCCAAGCTATGGTAATTATTCCTGAAAGTTCCATAAATAAGGTGGCATCTGCTAAATATCTTTCAATTTCTCCTTGCTTTGCAAATTGTTGCAAATGATTTAAGGTAGTTTTATAAGTGGTCATTGCCAATGCCAATTTCTCGGCATAAGAATTTAGTTCGTCGAATTGTTTTGCAAAATCAATAGTTTGCATTATTTCGTTTATTAGCAATTGGAATGCTTTGCCGTTTTGCATCGGGATTTTTCTCCCTAAAAGATCGAGGGATTGAATCCCAGTAGTCCCTTCGTAAATTGACATGATTCGAATGTCGCGGTAATATTGTTGCAAATCAAAATCCATTGTAAAACCATAACCTCCTAAAACTTGGACCGCATTACTCACCGATGTAATTCCTGCATCCGAAGGATAGGTTTTTACAATTGGCGTTAATATTTCCAGGAGCAAATACATTTTTTCCTTTTCGTCTCCCTCGGTGACTTTTTCCAAGTCAAAGTATTTCAAACACTCATAAACAAGACTCAAGGAACCTTCGACAATTGCTTTTTGTTGGAATAACATTCGGCGAACATCAGCGTGATTTATGATTAATATTTGTTCTTGTGCTAAGTCTTTACTGGCAGTAGCTCTACCTTGTGGTCTTTCATTGGCATAATGCAAAGAAGCATAATAGGCCGCCGAAGCAACTGCAGCTGCGGTTTGGCCAACAGCAATTCGAGCAGAATTCATCATTTGGAACATATACGACAGGCCTTTATTTGCTTCGCCAACAAGGAAGCCTTTTGTAACTCCATTATCGCCAAAAACCAAATGCGTGGTCGCGTAACCGCGTTGTCCCATTTTTTGAAAATCCCCAGCGCAAATTACATTGTTGTATTTTAATTCTCCGTTTTCGGGACTAAATTTTGGAACTACAAACAAGGAAATGCCTTTTGTTCCTGCTGGCGCACCTTTTATTCTTGCTAATGTGAGATGGATAAAATTGTCGCAGGCTTCATGTTCTCCGCCAGAAATAAATATCTTTTGCCCCACTATTTCATAATAACCGTCTTCTGTTGGGTTGGCGGCAGTTGTAATATCAGACAGGGAACTGCCAGCTTGAGGTTCTGTAAGTGCCATTGTTCCTTGCCATTTACCAGCCATCATATTAGGGACATAGGTTTCGTTTAATGCTTTATTTCCAAAAGATTCTATAAGTTCCATTGCGCCAGTGGAAACCCCGATATAACCTTGAGCACTACTGTTTGCTGCTTCGAAAATAAGATGTCCTGCAGAATATAAGGTGAATGGTAATTGCATTCCTCCGTGTTCTAATTCAGATGTGGCGCTAAACCAACCCGCATCGGCAACAGCCTTAAAAATGTTTTTTAATTGTGGATGCGAATGGATTTTACCGTCTTTAAACACTACTGGTTTATCATCCATTTCTTTAAAAAAGGGAAACAATTCTTTGTCACCGATATCTTTTGCGGCGTTTATAATCAAATTTATTTCTTCGATTCCGCCAATGTGTTCGTAGCGTTTATAATCTAATAAATCTTGAATTTTATGTACTTCAAATAAAAGAAAACGAATGTTTTCCATACTTATATATTGCTTTGTCATAGACTTTAATTTTTATTGTTTATTGCCATTTATAAAATGACTTTGTTGGTATTCAGGTTTTGGATATTTATAAAATCCTTCACCAGTTTTTACGCCTAATTTTCCTTGATCAATATACGTTTTTAGTAATTCCGCAAGTTTTTGGCTTTTGGTATCTGTGCCAGCATTGGTGATGTGCCATGCTGTTTCCAATCCGATTATGTCTAAAATTCCGAAAGGACCCATTTCCATTTTGAAATTCCCCATCCAGCTTCTGTCAACATCTTCAATGCTTGCAACGTCATAGGTTACCAATGCTCCAGCAGCACTAATAAAGGCAACCAGCATCGCATTAAAAATATAACCGGGTGATTCTTTTTTTACAAAGACGGGAGTTTGATTTAGTTTACCCCCCATTTCCATTAACAAATCCACTACCCATTGTTCTGTTTTTGAATTGGGCATCACATCAACTACATTGGCAATAAAAACATCATGAAAATGAAAGGCACAAAACTTTTCGGGTCTCGCCGTTTCTTCTGCAAATAGGGAAGGAGTAAGATAGGAAGTATTCGTAGTGAAAACGGTATGTGTCGGACAAAGTTGTGCAAATTGCGACCAAACTTTTTTCTTTATATCTAAATCTTCTACTACGGATTCGCTGACGAAATCTGCATTTACCGCAGCTTGGGTAGCGTCTGTTGTAAATGAAATTCTGTTTTTTGCAGCTAAAGCTTCGTCATTTGTTATCTGATTTTTTTTAATCAAGCTTTTAAGAATGTCATTCTGAATTATTTTTGCGGAGGTAAATGCAGTTTCATTGATGTCGTAAATTGTGGTGTTGAATCCACTAATTGCGGCTTGTAATCCAATTCGAAGACCCAGAGTTCCGCTTCCCAGGATTAATACATTTTTGATGTCGGTTAATTTCAATTGCATATTTTTTATTTTAATAAAAGTGACTAATTCGGTTGTATTGAATTGCTTTTTGAGCATTCGAAGCGCAGGCATTTACCACATATAATAAATTGGCAAACCGAGCATCTGTTGTAAATCCTTTTTTATAGCGCGCATAAATTTGTTGAACAATTACTGCAATTTTAAAAGAGCCAAAAATATAATAAAACAACATATCTGGGGCGGTTATTTTTTTTGTGTCAGCATAACGTTGCGCCACTTCATCCCGAGTTAAATTACCTGGAAGCCAAGTTAGATTAAAGGGCTTTAAGGCATCGCTGTCATTGGCTTCGGCCCAATAAGCGAGCGTTGTTCCAAGATCCATTAAAGGATTGCCTACTGTTGCCATTTCCCAATCCAATACTGCAATAATACGGTTTAAATTTTCTGGGTCAAGTACTAAATTATCATATTTATAGTCGTTGTGAATGAAGGCAGGAATTCCCTCATCAGGAATGTTTGCTTGCAGCCAATAAGCGGTTTTGTTCATATTTTCGATAACATCAGTTTGTGCAACATCGTATCTTTTTATCCAGCCTTCTACTTGACGCTTGGTGTAACCTTCGGGTTTTCCCATAGCAATTAAGCCTGTAGTTTCTATATTTATTGAGTGTAAAGCGGCTAAGTTATCGACCGCCGATTCTGAAATTGATTTCATAATTCCCGGAGTGAGTTCAATTCCTTTTGGGGCTTTATTTCGTAAAATAATCCCGCGAACTCTTTCCATTATATAGAAAGGAGCACCCAAAACTAATAGATCGTCACAATATGATATTGGATTTGGGATTGGATTGTAAACTGGTTTTAATGCGGTTAACACATTGAATTCTCTTGACATATCGTGTGCCGATTTGATATTGGCGCCCACTGGTGGTTTGCGCAAAACATATTCCTTTTTTGATGTTTTTAACAAAAAAGTAAGATTAGAATAACCTCCAGGAAACTGCTCAATTGTAAGTTCTCCATTAAAATTTGGCACTATTGGAGACAAATAATCCTTTAATTTATTTTCATCCAAATTTTCTCCTTCACGAATAGCGACTGCTTTGTCAATATTTTCGGAATAGTCACTCATAAATAGAATTATTATTTAATTAAAATTTATATTTTTAAACCATATCCTTTTAAAATGGCTTTTGCCAAAGAGGATTTGTGCACCTCATCTGGACCATCATAAATTCTGGCTCCTCTTTCGTGTCTATACCAGAAAGACAAAAGAGTGTCGTCTGTAACGCCTAATGCGCCGTGAGTTTGAATGGCTCGATCCAATACTTTCATCAAGATCCCGGCCACAAAAAACTTGATAGCAGAAATTTCAGTTTTTGCTGCTTTGCTACCTTCGGAATCCATTTTGTTTGCGGCGTGTAAAACCATAAATCTCGCCGCATTAATTTCGGCACGACTTTCGGCAATCCAGTTCTGAATGGTTTGTTTCTGTCCTAATTTTGTTCCGTCACCCATATCTCTGTTGACAGCTCTTTTACACATCATTTCAAAAGCTCTTTCACAAGTTCCAATCCATCGCATACAATGATGAATTCTTCCCGGGCCCAAGCGTTCTTGTGCCAATAAAAATCCGCTACCTTCTTTGCCAATTAAATTTGTGGCTGGAACTCTACAATTTATATATTCTATTTCTGCATGACTGCTCCATCCTTCACCGGTTTCTCCCATTATAGAAATATTTCTTTTTAAGTGAAAACCTATTGTGTTAGTCGGAACAAGTATCATGCTTGCTCTTTCGTAACGAGATGCATTTTCGTTTGTATTTGCCATTACGATTGCAAAGTTGGCACCATCAGCCGAAGTTGTAAACCATTTGTGACCGTTGATAACATATTCATCTCCATCAAGGACTGCGGTTGTTCCCATATTTATAGGATTTGAACCAGCAAATTCCGGTTCTGTCATCGAGAAACAACTTCTGATCTCGCCTTTCATTAAGGGTTGTAAAAATTTTTCTTTTAATGAATTTGAAGCATGTTTGTGCATTAATTCTATGTTTCCAATATCTGGTGCCTGGCAATTAAAAACATAATGGCCAAAAGGAGTCATCGCCATTAATTCACTTATTTGTGCAAATTCAATCATATTTAGTCCAAGTCCACCATCTTTTTCAGATAAGTATGGTGCCCATAAACCCATTTGTTTTGCTTTTGTTCTTTTTTCTTCGAGAATAATTGCCGCTTTTTTAAATGGTAAATGCAGTAATTCTAATTCGATGGGATACAGTTCCTGTTCAACAAATGTTTTTACTTTTGGATAGATTAGTTTTAATCTTTCGCTAGAAAATAGTGTTATCATAAAAATCGGGTTTAAATGGTGTAACCGCCATCGGCAGTGATTACGGAGCCGGTGCAAAATGATGACGCATCCGAAGCTAAAAACAATGCCAATCCTGCAATATCAATTGGTTCGGCAAGTTGTGGCAATGCTTGTTTTGCCAATACGTGTTTCAAAATTTTTTCGTTATCGGTTAATGCTTGGCTGAATTTTGTATTGATTAATCCAGGACAGATCACGTTCGCTCTAATATTATCGGACCCCCATTCTTTTGCCAAAACTTTAGTAAGGGCAATTAAAGTGGCTTTGCTAATACTGTATAATCCTAAACCCATTCCGGGTGTAATGCCTTCAATACTGCTTATGTTGATTATAGAACCGGCTCCTTTTTGTTTCATAAATGGATAGGCTTGTTTGCATAATTCCAAAGCGCCTTTCACGTTAACTCCCATAATTTTATCAAAAACAGCGTTGTCAGTATCTATTATTGGACCAAAAGTTGGATTAATTGCGGCATTGTTTATCACAATATCGATTCCTCCAAAGTGTTTTACCGCTTGGTCTACCATGTTTTTTATTTGTGAAATATCTCCCATATTTGCGGCAATGCCAATGGCTTGTATTCCTTCTGCTAAAAATTCTTTTGCTGTTTGATCAACAGCTTCTTGCTTGCGACTGACAATTACGATTTTTGCACCTTGCTGCCCTAATGCCAATGCAATGGCTTTGCCAATTCCTTTACTGGCACCGGTTACAATGGCTACTTTATTATCGAGACGAAATTTATTAGAAATGGACATAGATTTTTTTATAAAATTAGGGAATTAGAAAACATCTTTTTTAAATTAATTATAGTTTTTATTAAAAAGGTAAATTTAAATCAATTAATGGTTTTTTGTTGTTTAAAAAATTAAAAATTATGCCTATCTTTTTTTATAATCATTTTTTTTGAAAATTAAACTATACATTTGTTCATTAAATTTATATAAATGGTAAACAACATTAAAACGGTTTTTAGTATAAAGGATTTAGAAAATCTTTCTGGAATAAAAGCACACACAATTCGAATTTGGGAAAAAAGATATGATATTCTTCAGCCCATTCGAACAGATACTAATATTCGAACGTATGATTCTGCCAGTTTACAAAAGCTTTTAAATATCACATTGTTAAACTCTTATGGCTATAAAATATCCAGAATATCGGAGTTGTCTACTGAAAAAATAGCGCTTCTCGTTCGAGAAATTATATCTGAAAAAAGTTCTAAAAATCACGCTCTAAATGCATTTAAAATGGCGATGGTTAGCTTTGATCAAGCTTTGTTTTTTAATACTTACAACAGCTTGCTTTCTGAAAAATCTTTTCGAGATGTTTTTTACGATGTTTTTATTCCGCTAATGAATGAAATAGGTTTGTTGTGGCAATCGGGTACAATTTCACCCGCCCAAGAACATTTTATTTCCTATTTAATCAAACAAAAATTACTCATAAATACAGAGAAAGTTCAAATACTAGAGCCTACAAGATCAGATAAAATTTTCGTGCTTTATCTCCCTGAAAATGAGATTCACGAATTAGGTTTAATGTATTTGAATTACGAGATATTACTAAACGGTTATAAAACAATATATCTTGGAGAAAGTGTGCCTATCGATAGTTTAAAAGACATGAAAAAATATTTTGACAATATTGTTTATGTGTCTTATTTCACTGTTCAGCCTACAAAAGATAGCATTGATGATTATTTAAAAGAAATTTCTACTGAAATAATTGATGCTAATTCACAGTTTTGGTTGCTTGGAAAAATGACGCAATTTATTGATAATGAAAAACTTCCAAAAACAATTTCTGTATTTAATTCTATTTCTAATTTAGTGTCCGTATTATAATTTGTTGTTAATATTTTAATTTTGTTTAACTTTGTTGTATATTTGTTTAACAAATGAAAAAATCAATTACAATAATAGGCTCCGGTTTTTCGTCTTTAGCAGCTTCTTGCTACTTAGCCAAGGAAGGTTTTGACGTTACGATTCTCGAAAAAAATGATACCGTAGGCGGAAGAGCTAGGCAGCTTCTAAAAGATGGTTTTACTTTTGACATAGGACCAACTTGGTATTGGATGCCAGATGTTTTCGAAAAATTCTTTGCTGATTTCAACAAAGAACCTTCTGACTACTACCATCTAGAAAAGTTAAATCCTGCTTATGAAGTCTACTTTGATGAATTAGATTCTATTAAAATTCCAGATAATTTTCCAGATATTTTAGGTGTTTTCGAAAAAGAGGAAACAGGAAGTGCAATTCATTTATATTCCTTCCTAGATAACGCTAAGCATAACTATGATGTTGCTATCAAGGATTTAGTTTATAGACCTGGAATTTCAATAACAGAGTTAATTACACCTGTTACTATCAAGAAAGCAAATCAATTTTTTAGCAGTATTAGAACTTCTGTTCGAAAAAAAATCAAAAATAGTCGCTTGCAACAAATTATGGAGTTCCCTGTTTTGTTTCTAGGTGCCAAACCATCAAATACGCCTTCCTTTTATAGTTTTATGAACTATGCTGACTTTGGTTTAGGAACTTGGCACCCCAAAGGAGGAATGTATGAAGTGGTCAAAGCGATGTATATTTTAGCTGTTGAATTGGGGGTAAAAATTAAAACAAATCAAAATGTTGAGAAAATAAATGTTGAAAATGGTATCGTACGAAGTGTTATTTCTAACGGATTTACATTTCGATCTGATGTTGTTTTGAGCGGTGCGGATTACCATCATACTGAAACCTTATTAGACGAAAAGTATAGAGGCTATTCCGAAAAATATTGGGATTCAAAAGTTTTTGCCCCATCATCACTCTTGTTTTATGTTGCTTTTGATAAAAAAATAGAAAATGTTTCTCATCACACTTTGTTTTTTGATACTGATTTTGATATTCACGCAAAAGACATTTATGACAATCCAAAATGGCCCGAAAAACCATTATTCTACGCTAGTTTTCCAAGCAAAACGGACTCAACTGTTGCGCCAGATGGTAAAGAGGCTGGAATTTTCCTTATTCCAATTGCTCCAGGTATTAAGGATTCGATTTCGATTCGAGAAATTTATTTCGAGAATATTATTAAAAGATTTGAAAAGCTAACGAATCAGAAAGTAACGGATAATATCATTTTTAAAGAAAGTTATTGCGTCAATGATTTTGTCAAAGATTACAATTCATATAAAGGAAACGCTTATGGATTAGCTAATATTTTAACACAAACCGCTTTTTTACGGCCAAAGATAATTAGTAAAAAAGTAAAGAACTTATTCTTTACGGGTCAACTAACCGTTCCAGGACCTGGAGTTCCGCCATCAATAATTTCAGGAAAAATAGTGTCTGATTTAATTATTAAACAATTTTCAAATAAATAAGAATTATGAAGAAATTATTTGATGAAGTCTCGTTTAAATGCAGTGTGTTAGTAACAAAAAGTTATAGCACTTCATTTTCAATGGCGGTTAAAATGCTTGCACCAAGTATTCGTGATGCAATTTACAGCATCTACGGTTTTGTTCGTTTTGCTGACGAAATTGTCGATTCCTTCCATGGTTTCGACAAAGAAGCTTTAATAAATGATTTTGAAAACGAATACTATAAGGCTCAAAAAACAGGCATTAGCTTAAACCCAATATTGAATTCATTTCAGCAAACAGTTGTAAAATATAATATTTCTGACGATTTAATTCAGTCATTTTTAAAGAGCATGAAAATGGATTTGATAAAATCTGATTATCACAGCAAGCAGGAATATCATGAATATATTTATGGTTCTGCTGATGTTGTTGGCTTGATGTGTTTAAAGGTTTTTGTCAATGGGAATGATCAGAAATATGATGAATTGAAAGCCGAGGCGATGCGATTGGGTTCTGCTTTTCAGAAAGTAAATTTTTTGAGAGACTTAAAAGATGATAATTTAGTTTTAAATCGAAATTATTTCCCAGGTGTAGACCTAAAGTCATTTGACGAAAAATCGAAAGAAATGATTATAAAAGAAATAGAAGAAGATTTCTTAATTGCTTTTCAGGGCATTAAAAAACTACCTTTAGAAGCTAAATTCGGAGTTTATACTGCCTATGTTTATTATAAAAAATTGTTGAATAAGTTAGAAAAAACGCCTTATTATGAAATTGGAAATTCAAGAATTCGAGTTTCTAATTACACAAAAGCACGATTGTTAACCAATTCTTTTGTAACTTACAAATTGAAATTGGTGTAAATTATTAGTTCAACTTAATACCATTTTAGAATGATATCTTTGTTAATTTTTTTAGCCACTTATATCCTTATGGAATGCGTCACTTGGTGTACGCATAAGTTTGTTATGCACGGATTTTTGTGGTATTTACATGAAGATCACCATCAACCTAAATACGCTCATGTTTTCGAACGAAATGATGCTTTTTTTGTGATTTTTGCTATTCCAAGCATCCTTCTTTTTTATTTTGGAGCTAATGCTGGGTTTGATTTTAGATTTTTCATTGGATTAGGAATTTTTGCTTACGGGATGAGTTATTTTCTTGTTCACGATGTGATGATCCATCAGCGATTCAAATTGTTTAAAAACACTAAAAATAAATATTTGGTGGCACTTCGAAAAGGGCATAAAGTGCATCATAAACACCTGGGTAAAGGAGAAGGAGAGTGTTTTGGAATGTTGTTTGTGCCTTTTAAATATTTCAAAATTTAAAATGTCCTTATATTTAATTTTAAATATCACCTCTTTTCTAATTCCGTTTCTGTACAGTTTCGAAAGCCGGATGAAGTATATAAAACGTTGGAAATCTGTTTTTTCTGCAATTCTTATAACGGCTATTTTCTTTATCGTTTGGGATATTATTTTCACTAATATAGGAGTTTGGAGCTTTAATCCCCGATACCATTCTGGTTTAGAATTTTTTGGATTACCTATCGAAGAATGGCTTTTTTTCATCTGTATTCCCTATGCCAGTATCTTTATTCACTTTGCTTTTCACTATTTTTATCCAAAGGTTTCATTATCTGATAAAACGGTACGAATCATTTATGGGATATTGATTTTAATACTTATTCCCACGATTATTATTCATTATAATAAACTATATACTTCAATTAATTACATCCTTTTAGTACTTGTTTTGACTTATGCCGTTTTCAGGGTTCCTGAGATTTTGAAAACTTTTTTTATCACTTTTCTAATTATACTGATTCCATTTGGGATTGTAAATGGAATACTCACAGGGAGTTTTATTGAGGAGCCCGTAGTGTTATATAACAATTTTGAGAATTTAGGAATTAGGCTAGGAACAATACCAATTGAAGATATAGGCTACGCATTTACCATGCTATTAATGAGTTTGGTTTTAATAAATAAAATAGAAAAAAAAACAAAATGAAATTATATAAAAAAGAAACCGTCCAACATATAAATGCAAGTGTTGAAGAATGTTGGGCCTTTTTTTCGAGTCCGCAAAATCTTCAAAAAATCACTCCGGAAACGATGGGTTTTAAGATTACGGATTTCGATAATAAATCAATGTATGCAGGGCAAATTATCCAGTACACGGTGTCGCCGCTTTTGGGATTGAAATTACCTTGGGTCACCGAAATTACTTTTGTTAAAGAAAATAATTATTTCATAGACGAACAACGTTTCGGACCTTATTCTTTATGGCATCACAAGCACTTTTTTGAAGCCGTTGAAAATGGAACTAAAATGACTGATGTTGTTCATTACGGCTTGCCTCTTGGTTTCATAGGAAGAATAATGAATACACTTGTTGTGAAGAATAAGTTGATAGAAATATTCGAATATAGGGTTTTAAAAGTAGATGAAATCTTCAATTCTAAATAATGAATAAAGAAGGAATTGCTATATTTTGGTTCCGTAGAGACTTGCGTTTAGAGGATAATGTAGGTTTATTTTTTGCTTTGGAATCGAAACATCCTGTCATTCCATTGTTTGTTTTTGATGAAGAAATTTTAGACAGTTTACCAAAAAATGATTCCAGAGTTGGGTTTATCTACGATTCGCTTTCTAAAATAAATCAGAAATTAGAGGAAATAGGAAGCTCTCTTTTGATCAAAAAAGGTAAAACATCAGAAGTTTGGTATGCACTTATTCAGGAATATGATGTCAAGGAAGTTTTCTTTAATAAAGATTACGAACCTTATGCCATCAGAAGAGATTTGGCTATTTGCGAATTATTGGAAGCTAATAAAACAGTACATTTTTCTTTTAAAGACCAAGTCATTTTTGAGGAAAAAGAAATTTCAAAAGCTGACGGATTGCCGTATACTATTTATACACCATATAAAAATAAATGGTTGGAAAAATACAATTCATTTTGTCCAGTTCAAGAATATGATGCCAGTAAATACTTTTCTAATTTTTATAAAACTAAGTTTTCTTTTCCAACTTTAAAACAAATTGGATTCGAGGAAAACCCCACAAAAGTGATTCCACATAATTTAAAAAATATTGTTCATTATCAGGAAATACGTGACTTTCCAGCTTTGGACGCTACTTCCTATCTTTCGCCTCATTTGCGTTTTGGAACAGTTAGCATTCGAAAATTAGTAAATTGGGCGGCAAATAAAAATCAAGTATTTTTGAGTGAGCTGATTTGGAGAGAATTTTTTATGCAGATTCTGTTCTGTTTTCCAAAAGTCGTTACACAAAATTTTAAACCAGCTTATGACGGGATTCAATGGCGGAATAACGAAGATGAATTTAAGCGATGGTGTTCTGGAACAACAGGTTATCCTATGGTTGATGCAGGAATGCGACAATTAAACGAAACGGGATACATGCACAACAGGGTTCGAATGGTTGTTTCGAGTTTTTTATGCAAACATTTATTGATTAATTGGCAATGGGGCGAAGCCTATTTTGCAGAAAAATTATTGGATTTTGAATTGTCTTCTAATGTGGGAAATTGGCAGTGGGCAGCCGGAACAGGTTGCGATGCAGCACCTTATTTTAGAGTTTTTAATCCTGAAATCCAACTCAAAAAATTTGATGAAAAAGGAATTTATATACGGAAATGGATTCCGGAATTTGATTTGGAATATGGGAAGCCAATGGTGGAGCACACATTTGCTAGAAACAGAGCAATTGAAACATACAAAAAAGGAATTTTGAAGTAAATTATTTGATTAATTTATTCAACATACCATTGAAAATAAAACCATGAAATGGCAAAACCGAATACCAATAAATTTTCCCCAAAATTCCCTTGGGTTTAAATGTTGCAGATTGATATAATGTGTTATGAATAATTTTAAACTCGAGCCAAGCCTCTCCGGGTAATTTCATTTCGGCATATAAAACTAATTTACCCTGCTCTTTGTTTGCAATTAAAACCCTCCAGAAATCTAACACATCACCAGGATGAATCTCATGTTTATTTGTTCTTCCTCTGCGGGAACCTACACCACCAAACATTTTATCAATAAATCCGCGAAAACTCCAAAGCCAATCTGCATAATACCAACCCGTTTCTCCGCCAATTGACCAAATTCTTTCGATTGTAAAATCCCTGTTTATAATTTCTTTTTTTCGGCGGTCAATGTAACAACCTTTCTTAGGAACCTTAAGGAATTCAGAAATATTACTACTAAATCGGCCGCTAACTAAGGAATCTTTCCAACTCGAAGCTACCTTATTTTCATCGACTTTTATCAAAGCTCTTGATAAAGCTTGTTCGTAAGTCATTGGTTTTAAGCCTAACAATTCATTTATTTCATTGTTTTTACAAACCACTTCTACTTTCATACTACTGACTAATGCGGAGGCCAATTTATAGGAAGTTGAAGTCACAAAATACAACCAATACGATGATAATTTAGGCGTCATTACTGGTACAGTAATAATCCATCTTTTTAATTTTTTTGCTTTTGCAAAACCCAAAAGCATTTCTTTATAGGTTAGAATATCGGGACCGCCAATGTCAAAATTTTTATTATAAGTGACCCGATTGTTTAGTGATTTAGTTAAAAATTCGAGTACATCATTGATGCCAATCGGCTGGCATTTAGTGTTCAACCATCTAGGAGTTATCATAATTGGAAGTTTATAAATTAAATCCCTGATAATTTCGAAAGAGGCACTACCAGAACCCACAATAATTCCTGCCCTTAAAGTTGTCAATGCAAATTTTCCAGTACTTAAAACATCTTCCACTTTTTTTCTAGAGGATAAATGTTTCGAAAGGGATTTGTCATTTACAATTCCGCTCAAATAAACAACTTGTTTTCCAGTTGTTTGGTTCATTCTATGAACAAAATTTTCTGCCGAAATTTTTTCTAACTCATCATAATTATTAGCGGAACTTGACATCGAATGGATCAAATAATATCCGGCTTCTATGTCATTTGGAATAACTTCTAAAGTTTGAATTTTGAGAAAATCGACTTCAATTATTTTAATTTTTGATAAAAATTCTTCTGGACAATAAAACCTGTTTTTATCTCTTACACAACAAACCACTTCGTGACCTTCCGCTATTAAAATAGGCAATAGTCGCTTCCCGATATATCCTGTTGCGCCTGTTAAGAGAATTTTCATTTTTTTATTTGTCTTATTAAATTCAACTTAATTTATTGGAAACCAAACTAATAAATTCTTTTCTGGTTTTGTCTTTTTCGAATGAACCCGTAAAAGAAGATGTTGTGGTAACCGAATTTTGTTTTTGAATGCCACGCATGCACATACACATATGCTGTGCTTCAATAACTACAGCAACACCTAGCGGGTTTAGAGCCTCTTGAATACAATCTTTTATCTGATCCGTAAGTCTTTCCTGAACTTGCATTCTTCTAGAAAAGGCATCAACTACTCTTGGAATTTTACTCAACCCAACAATTTTTCCATTCGGAATATATGCTATATGTGCCTTTCCAAAAAAGGGCAACATATGATGTTCGCACATTGAGTATACTTCAATATCTTTTACAACAATCATTTGTTTGTGGTTCTCTGTGAAAACGGCTGATTTTAGAATTTCTAGAGGATACAATCCATAACCGTGAGTTAAATATTGCATCGCTTTTGCAGCTCTTTCTGGAGTTTTTTCAAGGCCTTCTCTGTAAATGTTTTCTCCTAGATTTTCTATTATTGATTTGTAATTTTCAGCGATTACGGCAGTTGTTTCAGTATCGTATTTTTCTATTTTTTCGTACCCTTTTATTTGTTTTGCTATCATTTTTTATATCTTTATTAAACTTGTTTTATTTATTTATATTTTAAAAGTAACTATACCATAGTCCATTTCGAATACCTGTCCCGAGATAGATTTTGCATTTTTCGAAATGAGAAAGTTAACCATATTTGCCACTTCTTCTGCCTTTAAATAACTTTTCATCGGATGGCGTTCCATCATGTTTTCTTTCATCTTGTCATTTCTTAAAATACCTGCAGACAGTGAAGTTTCGGTGATAGTAGGCGCTATTGCATTGATACGCACAAGTGATGCTAATTCTGCCCCAAGAGATTTTACTAAGCCTTCAACTCCTCCTTTCGCTGTGGCAATACTAGCATGAAAAGGCATCCCTAATTTTACGGCAACGGTACTGAATAGAATAATTGATGGATTTATTCCTTTCTTCAATATCGGTAAATATTTTTGAATTGCTTTTACGGCACCAATGACATTGATTTCGAAATCATTTCTAAAATCATCGATGCTTAAACTTCCGATGGGTTTCAAATTAATAGAGCCCGGACAATAAATCAAGGTGTCAATAGCTGCTATTTCTGGTAGTGAATCATTCAAAACATCAACAGTAAAATGGGTCAGGTTTGGATGTGAAATATCCGGAGCATTTCTACTAATATTGTAAATCAAGTTTGTTTCTAATTGTTGCAACAAAATGGCACTTCCTATTCCTTTGCTACCACCAATTATTAGTATGTTTTTCATGTCTTTATTTATTATCTCTTTGAAATTTTGTTGTTGTTAATTTGTCTTTGCATGCTGCATTTAAATCGACCTTGTCTAAAATTCCTTAATTTTTCGTGTTTTGTTTTTCGTCCTTGCACTCTTTCTCGCCACATTCTAAAGCTGGAAGGTTTCATTTCGATTCGCATTAAATCGATAACTTCCTGTTCTTTTAATCCAAATTGCAACAAAATGGAATCGAATGTAGTTCGGTCTTCCCATGCCATTTCTATAATTCTGTCTTTATCTATATCAGAGAGTTCTTTTTTCAAGGCTAATATTTTAGATACTGGTTTACCACAATTTTGACTTTCAAATCAAACATCAAATTATACAATCCAAAAAAAGTTCGATTCATGTATATAAAATGTTTAGACCCTCTATTTCCATTCATTTTGCGTAGATTGGGATCTTTTGAAAACCGTTCTCCTAATTGCGCAATATTTTTAAAAAATTCTTCATCTGAAAAATCAAATGTTTGGGTTTGAAATGGTTTGGTAAATAGGGATAATAAATCATAAAACATTTGGGTAAAATATTCGATTTCTTCTTTAGAATCGTCCACTCTAAGAATTTCTAATTCGAATAATTTAGTGCTAAATAGTTTTTTGTTGTCAATAACCTCCTTGTTTATTAATTCAAAATAGGGAACGTAGAATTCATTTGGAATTTCTTTCATACATCCAAAATCAAGTGCAACCAATTGATTTTCTTGGTTTACCAAAAAATTACCTGGATGCGGATCAGCATGAACTTTTCTTAAAACATGAATTTGATACATATAAAAATCCCATAATGCCTGACCAATTTTGTTTGCAATTCCTGAATTAGAATTTATTTTGGTAAACTCTGACAGATGAATTCCTGTCATCCAATCCATTGTAATTATTTTATCAGAAGAATATTTAGGATAGTAATTTGGAAATATTAGATTCTCGATTTTATCACAAGCTTTCGCCACTTCCTGACTTTGTTTAAGTTCTAAAATATAGTTAGTTTCTTCGATTAATTTATCTTCTACTTCCTTGAAATACTTGACGGAATCTTTGCCTTGAAGATTAAACATTCGGGTTGCTATGGGCTTTACTAAGGCTAAATCGGAGGAAATGCTATTGGCAACACCAGGATATTGAATTTTAACAGCAAGTTTTTTGTTGTCTTTTGTAGCCAAATGAACTTGTCCAATACTTGCTGCGTTAACGGAATTCGCATTGAAATCATCAAAGATTTCATATGGGCTTTTGCCGAAATTATTCTTGAATGTTTTTAACACTAAAGGAGCAGAAAGTGGAGGTACAGAAAATTGTGATAAAGAAAACTTTTCTACATAAGCTTGTGGTAGAAAACTTTTGTCCATGCTCAACATTTGCGCTACTTTCAGTGCACTTCCTTTTAAATTTTTAAGCCCATCATAAATATCTTCAGCATTGTTTTCATTAAGTTTATCACGATTCATTTCTGGATTTACCATTTTCTCCCCGTAATACTTTAAGTAATTCACTCCAACTTTTGCACCTGTTTGAACTAATTTTGTTGCTCTTTCTATTTTTGAAGTAGGAATGTAGTCTATGGTTTTCATTATATATTTTGAATTTTTTCTTTGTAAATAAATTTACCAAAATCAATTAAACTATCTAGGGGTGCACTATTCATTAATTCGAAACTTAGCTTTACTGATTTTTCTATATAGATGTCCGTTTTTTCAAAAGCAGGAGATTCATCGCTTAACCAGAATTTTAGTGTCATTAAAAGTTGAATCCATGCCGTTTCCTGAAGTGCCTTTTTTTGAAAAATTTGAATTTTTTCGTTTTTCATTAACTCTTGATTTGAGTATATTTCCAAAACGTATTGCCTAAAACCACTTTTTAAACTAGAAAGCTGTGTTAAGTTTTTAAGTGGGTTTTGATGTTCTTTCAAACTCATTGTTACATAACTTCTATTAGCAGACAAAATTTCGAAAAATGTAAAATAAAAACTAAGCATTTTAGATTTTGTGTCATAACTTTCATAGTTGCTATCTTTCTGAATCAATTCTAATGTTTTTTCTAAAAATATTTTAAAAACTTCTTTTTCAAGATTTTCAACATTTGCGAAATACGAATAAAATATTGTTTCATCAAAACTATTTGTTTTTGCAAATTGATAAACGGATTTAAGCTTACCAATATTCTCCAATCTAAAGTTCATATACATTGAAGCAATTTTGTCTTTTGTAATTGTTGATTTTTTAGCACCCATTTTTCTTGTTTTAAATTAGGCAATAAAGATACGTAATGTTTAACCATATATTAAATAAGTTAAACAAAATAAAATGTTAATGTTTTAAATATCATTTAAAATGGTTAATTTTGTATTGCTATGAAAAAAAATGTTTTAATAAGTGGAGGTTCTGGGTTTATAGGTAAGCAATTGACTCATTTGTTGCTAGCTAATGGATTTTCTGTTTCTATCTTGAGTAGAAGTGATAAACAAAATACTTTAAATATAACCTATTATAAATGGGATATTGATAGTCTTTATATTGATGAAAATTCCGTTTTAAATGCGGATTATATCATTCATCTAGCCGGTGAAAATATTGCCGAAAAAAGATGGACGACAACCCGAAAAAGACAAATTATTGAAAGTAGAGAACAATCTATCCAATTAATTTATACTGTTTTAAATAAGGAAGATAAAAAACTTGACGCTTTTATTTCGGCTTCTGGAGTCGGAATTTATGGTGCAATAAACGGCGGGGAAATTTGTACAGAAGAAACACCTTCGGTCAACGATTTTTTGGGTTTAACTTGTCAAAAATGGGAAGCTGCCGCTGACACTATTGAAAGTCTAGGTATTCGAACTGTTAAAATTAGAACTGGATTGGTATTAGGAAAGGAGGATGGATTTTTAAAAAAAATGATACCCGTTTTTAAATTGAAGTTGGGTTCCGCCTTAGGTTCCGGGAAACAATATATGCCTTGGATTCATATCGATGATTTGTGTGCTATTTATTTAGAAGCGTTATACAATAAAAAAATGAATGGAGCTTATAATGCTGCAATAGCAGATGACACAACAAATTCTATTTTTTCTAAAACATTAGCAAAATTTTATGATTATTCTATTTGGTTGCCTAATGTCCCCGATTTTTTATTAAAACTAGTATTAGGAGAAATGGCTAAAATCATACTCACGGGAAGAAGAGTTTCTTCTGATAAAATCGAAAAATTAGGATTTCAATTGCAATTTAAAAATCTAGAAAAAGCCCTTAGGGATTGTTTGAAAGTTTAAGTTTACTGTAATAAATAATTAGTTTCAATATTAACCATATCCGCCACTTTCATGCTCAAAACACTTGGTATTTTAATTTTAAAATCATTTGTTTCTATAATAAAATTAGAAATAATTTCTAAAGCATTAGCTACTTTTCTAAGAAAAATAGGTGTGGTAAATTCCTTTTTCTTTCCATGCATTTCTAGCTTGCCTTTCATTTTAAATTCTTTAGGCGAAATTCCAATTAAAACCTGTAATTCTTCCTTTAAAAAGAGCTTTTGGATAACAATCACTTTCCAAATAATGTTCGTTAAAATGCTCTTCCGTTAAAGCGATTTTGAAATAAAAATTTTTGATAATAGCTACGCTGTTGATTTCTCCAGTTTTTATATTTAAAACACATTGTACAGATTCGTTTGACGTCTTAGCTTCTTCAAATAAAGGGATAGAAGCTTCAAAAGATATGTTTCCTTTATTGATAATCATTTCGTTTTGAGCATTACTATTGTTCGATATGAACAACAGCAATAGGAATGTAATTTCCTTTATTTTAGTGCTAAATTTAATCTTTAAAGGTTTTTTTTGCACAATACAATAAAATAAAAAAATTCATACAAAAAGAATTATTAACTAGAATAGATAACTTTGCAAATTTTATATATTTTTTACATTGGAACGATTCAAGATGTTTTCTGGCAGAGACTTTTTGGCTTTAGCTCCCATTTTTTTTAATTTTTCGACACTTGTGATTAGATTTCCTTTTCCATCCACGAGCTTGTTCATTGCTCCTTGATATTCTATTTTACTTTCGTCTATTTTCTTTCCAACTTTAATTAAATCGGCGACAAAACCTTCAAATTTATCATATAAAGCTCCCGCTTGGCGCGCAATTTCAAAAGCATTTTCCTGTTGTTTTTGGTTGGCCCACATGCTGTCAATTGTTCGTAATGTTGCTAATAAAGTAGAAGGGGTTACAATTACTATGTTTTTTTCGAAAGCTTTGTTGTATAATGTCGTGTCTTCGTTTAATGCCATTGCAAAAGCGGGTTCCATCGGAATGAAAAGCAACACAAAATCAGGACTTTCTATCTGGTATAAATCGTGATAATTTTTTTCGCCCAATTGATCCACGTGGCGTTTTATTGAATTTACGTGCTCTTTTAAATAGCCATTTTTCAAGCTATCATCCTCTTCATTAATGTATTTTTCATAAGCTGTCAAGGACACTTTTGAATCGACAATCATCTTTTTACCGTCGGGAAGATTGATAACTACATCAGGAAAAACCCTTTGTCCGCCCTCATTGGTGTGCGATTGTTGTACAGAATATTCCCGGTCTTTTTCTAGTCCAGATTTTTCAAGTACCCGTTCCAGGACTAGCTCGCCCCAATTTCCCTGCATCTTGCTATCTCCCTTTAATGCTTTGGTCAAGTTTAAGGTTTCTTTGCTCATTTGAGCATTCATTTCACTCAGACCAATAATTTGTTGGCGTAAAGCCGCGTGATAATCAATGCTTTCCTTATGTGTGTCTTCGACTTTCTTCTCGAATAACTGAATTTTATCTTGTAAAGGCGAAAGAATATTTTTCATATTCTCCTTATTTTGCTCTGTAAATTTGCTTGATTTTTCGTCTAGGATTTTATTAGCTAGATTCTCAAACTCCTTTGTGAACTTTTCCTGAAGTTTTTCAACTTCTTCTTTTTGTTCTTTGTTGCGTTGCCAAAGATTTTCAAAATCGACTTCCTTCTTTATCAATTGAATGTTTATCGCTTCTTTTTCGTTGCGTATACTTTCCTTTTCTTGAACGCTTTGTTTCAGCTGTTTCTCTAAAGCCACTTTTTCGGTTAGAGATTGCTCTTTTAAATCATTCAATTTTTCTTCAAGAAATTTTTTTTCGGATTTAGATTTGGTTAAAAACAGTAGTTTTCCAATGAAAATACCTATAGCTAGAACGATAATAAATAACAGTAAAAATGGAAGAATATTAGACATAAAAAAGATGTTTTATTGTAGAAAGTAAAAGTAAGGAATATTATTAATTTAAGAATGCATAAGGGGATAATTTGAAGAATGTATTTTTTGGAATACCTAATGAGAGTTCTAAATAAAATGATTTGAAGATTTGTTAATGAAAAAAATTAAAGTTAACGATATATTTGTAGTGTACTTTAAAATTTGAATATGAAAAAAGAAGCTCTTACAGGAATCAATAGGAAGATTATAAAAAAGCTATTTGTATTTTTAATGTTGATTAATTTTGGGTTGGTATTTAGCCAAGATTCTGATAAACCATATGTAGTCTTGGTTTCCTTAGATGGTTTTCGATGGGACTATCCAAAATATTTTGTAACTCCAAACTTAAATGCCATAGCTAAAGTGGGTGTGCATGCAAAATCTATGAAACCTTCCTATCCTACTAAAACTTTCCCCAACCATTATTCTATAGTAACAGGTTTGTATCCAGATCATCACGGAATAATCAATAATAGTTTTTATGATCCTTTGCTCCAAAAAAAATTTTCCTTATCGAGCGCTGCAAAAAACGACGCCCAGTTTTATGGTGGCAATCCCATTTGGAATGTCGCCGAACAACAAGGTTTAAAAACAGCTTCCTTTTTTTGGCCAGGATCAGAAACTGGTGATAAAAGCCCAAGTATTTATAAAAAATATGACGAAACTGTTCCGTATGCCAATAGAATAAATTCAGTGATTGACTGGTTAAATCTTCCCGAAATAGAGCGGCCTCACTTAATCACGCTTTATTTTGATGAGCCGGACAATACCGGGCATACATTTGGCCCTATGTCGGTAGAAAACGGAAAAATTGTAGCTAAGATGGATTCAATTATTGGAGTTTTAGTTCGTAAACTAGATGCATTACCTATTGGAAATAAAATAAATTTAATTGTAGTTTCTGATCATGGTATGGCCAATATATCCGATTCTAAAAAAGTAACTCTTTTAGAATATTTAAAACCAAATTGGGTAGGATATCATCAAGTAATCAATCCCATTATGAGTATCCAGGCCAAAGAAGGATATAAGGATTCTATCGCTCACGCTTTAAAAAAAGTACCACATATAAAGTTTTGGGCAACTAAAGATTTACCTAAAAGATTCCATTATGGAAGTAATCCTAGGGTTTTGGATTTTGTAATTGAAGCTCAAAAAAATTATAGTTTGGTTAGTAGTATAAACCAAAAAACAGTTGGTGGTACCCACGGATATGATAATTGTAATAAAGATATGCATGCGATTTTTTATGCCAAAGGCCCCAACTTTAAGAAGGATAAAAAAACTGGTACATTTCAAAATGTGAGTATCTACCCATTGATTGCGGCTATTCTGGGATTGCAAATCGAAAAAGTAGATGGGAGTTTACAGGAAGTGAAATCATTATTACGAAATAAGTAATATTTTTAGAATTGAAAGGTTTTTATTAGAATAACAAGAAATGGAAACTGTAAATTTGCAACCAATTATTAGAACTAGTATCTCAAAATGTTATACCGCCATTTCATCATTCACAAACCCTATGGCTATTTAAGCCAGTTTATTTATGAGCTCAAAAGGAAAAAGAAGCTTTTAGGGGAATTATACAATTTTCCTGAACGCACAATGGCTATTGGTCGTCTTGATGAGGATTCCGAAGGGTTATTGTTGCTCACCACAGATGGTAAAATGAGCGAAATCGTGCGCAGCAAAAAAGTAGATAAAGAATATTATGTTCAAGTTGACGGGATTATAAATCAAGATGCCATCGAGAAAATAAAAAATGGTGTCGAAATAGGTTTCAACGGCACAAAATACATAACCAAACCTTGCGATTCTTTTATCATCAATGAAATTCCCGCTTTTGGCGCAAGAGAAAAAAAAATAAGAGACGAACGTCATGGTCCCACTTCTTGGACTTCCATCACAGTCAATGAAGGAAAGTTTCGCCAAGTTCGGAAAATGACCGCAGCGGTAGGTTTTCCAACCTTGCGATTGGTACGCGTTCGAATAGGAAACGTCCATTTAAATGATTTGCAAGCCGGAGAAGTGGTTGAAGTTGAAAGTTTCGAAATATAAAAATTCAAAATAAAAATGTTAAACATTGTTCTTGTAGAACCCGAAATCCCCAATAATACTGGAAACATTGGTCGTTTGTGTGTAGGCACCGAAAGCCGTTTGCACCTGATTCACCCTTTTGGGTTTGTCATTAATGATAAAAACCTGAAACGCTCCGGATTGGATTATTGGGTCCATTTAGACGCTACTGAATATCTAAATATCGAAGAATGGATAGCCCAAATTCTAGACAAGTCTAGAGTATTCTTAATGAGTTCTCATGCCGAAAAATCGTATTTAGAAAATGATTTTCAGGATGGCGATTGGTTGGTTTTTGGCAAAGAAAGCGTGGGTTTGAGCGAAGAGGTTTTGAATCGATTCGAAAATCATCTTACGATTCCTATGTCGAATTTAATTAGAAGTTTTAATATTGCAAATTCGGTTGCGTTTGTTATTGGCGAAGCAAAACGACAGATTGCTATTGGTAAATAGCTGTTGGCAGTGTTTAAAATAAATATTTGGTTTTTAAAACTTTTAAAACTTCCCGCTTCCTTTTTGTCTTTGCGGTTAAGTTATCACGAACTTCCCTTTTTTACTATCAAAAACAATGTTTTCGTCTTTGAACAAAGTGTTGAAGCTTCCCTTTGTAATCAAATTACAAGGTTGGTCCTGAACAACATTTTCGGGAGTCATAATAATCATTTCGTCGCTCAATTGAATTGCCATATCAATATCATGAGTCGAGAATAGAATACACTTTCCAGTTTCTTGAGTTAGTTTTTTTAACAGTTTAAAAAGCACTACTTTGTGTAGTAAATCCAAGTGGGTTGTGGGTTCGTCCAAAATTATTAAAGGTGTGTCTTGCGCCAAAGCTCTTGCAATCAAGACGATTTGTAGTTGTCCATCACTGATTTCATAATGTTTTTTGGATGCTAAATGACCAATTTGGGTGAGCTCGATTGCTTCATTTATTTTTGTAAAATCATTGTCGGTCAACTTGCCAATCCAATTTGTATAGGGCTGTCTTCCTAAAGCAATAAGTTCAAAAACAGTCAAGTTGCTTGGAGGTAATTTTTCGGTCAAAACAACACTTAGGTTTTGTGCTAAAATCAAGGAGTCTAGTTCGTGAATGTTCTTTTCATTCAACAAAACAGTTCCAGAAAGAGGTTTCTGTATTCCTGTAATGGTTTTTAAAAGGGTTGATTTTCCAATACCATTGGCACCAATTAATGAAATTAGTTTACCTTTTTTTAAATTTAGGTTTAAATTTCCGGCAATGGTTGTTGTTTCGCTTTTGGTTGTATAACCAATACTTAAATTTGAAGTTTGTAAGATGCTATTGTTTTCCATTAGTTCATCATTTTACGTTTTCGAACTAACAACCAAATCACAATAGGAGCTCCAAAAACAGAAGTTACAGCATTAATAGGCAGCGTAATATCGCTTCCCGGAAGTTGCGAAATACTGTCACAAATAAGCATAATAATCGCTCCAAAAAGCAAGCTGCTCCAGAACAAAATGTTGTGATTGCTAGTTTGGAAAACTAGCTTGGCTATATGAGGAACCGCCAATCCAATAAAAGCAATTGGTCCTGCATAAGCGGTGATGCTTCCCGCCAAAATACTGGTGGCAAAGATGATAATCAATCGGATTCTCTTATAATTCATCCCTAAACTTCTAGCATAGTTTTCTCCTAAAAGTAACGCGTTCAGTGGCTTGACACTGAGAAGACTCAAAAGCAAACCAATTGCTACACAAATGGACAAAATGAGTAGTGAAGACCAAGATAAATTTCCAAGGTTTCCCAAGGACCAAAAAGTAAATTTTTGTAATTGTTCTGCGGTGCTAAAATAAGTAAGTGTGCCTACGATGGCACTAGTTAAACTTCCGAACATCAACCCGACAATTAGTATTGCCATTGTATCTCTCAGCTTTTGAGAAACTACCAAAACCGCTAATAAAACCAGAAAACTGCCCAAACTGGATGCCAAAACAATTCCGTAGGAGGAAAGTAAAAAAGAAGCCAAAGATAGAGGTAAAAATGTTGCGCCCAGGATAACTGTTGCCACGCCCAAACTTGCGCCAGAACTTAACCCTAAAACGTAAGGCCCAGCCAATGGATTTCGGAATAAAGTTTGCATCAACAATCCGCTGATGGATAGCCCCATTCCAACGATAATCGAAGTGATAGCCTTGGGTAATCGATAATCGATGATGATGTATTGCCAAGTTTCCTTAGTTGAATTTCCTCCCGTAATACTATTGAAAACCTCTTTTATTGGAATAGAAACCGAACCCAAACTTATGTTAATGATAAACAAGAAGATCACTCCGATGATTAGGATAGTAAAAAGAATAGTATTTTGTTTGGTGTTCATCAATTTATTCTAATTTATGGAAGAAATAAAGTTTATGATTCGGCAATAATTCCGGATGGAAAATTTTAATCAAATCTTTTAAAACCCAGTCGGGACGAGTAGAGGCCCATTCGAAATAAATGATTCCAGCTGTTGCTCCTTTATTTACCGCATACGAATATACTTTTTTATTTTTAAATGAATGAAACTGGCTGTAATGCGGATTGCTGTCGGTCATTTCTTTTAATGTCGAAAAATCCCCAGGAGCAATCCAGAATTCGGCATTTTGTGCTTTTTCCAATATGGATTCAAAAGGCACAGATAAACTCCCGGTTCCTTTGGAGTTTTTCCATAAATAATCAGATTGTGCATCTTTCAAAAATAGAGAAGCCCAGCTCTCACCTTGTGGTACGAACCATTGATTTTGATACATTGCCCCGCAGAGTACTGTGGGTTTTATCGTGAATTTTTTTACCAAAGCCAGAGTAGAATTGTATGCGGTTTCAATATTTGAAAATACCCTATTTGACTTGGAATCCAATCCGTATAATGCCCCAAAAAACTTAATCCATTCCGCTTTTCCAAGTGGAGATTGTTCCGTCCAATCGCCGTTAATCATTACTTTTAAGCCGCTTTTTTGTAGATTATCCAAGGTTGGATTGCTGTCATTTAAACCAAAACTGATAATAACGTCAGGTTTCATATCGATTAAAACTTCGGTGTTCAGACTTTCATTCGACCCCACTTCGCGCACTTTTCCCGCATCAATTAATACTCGAGTTTTCTCGGAAGAAATGTAATTTGTGTTTGGAAAGCCAACCAAAGTGTTTTCGACTCCCAATAATTCCAATGCTGGAATATGGGTGGTCGAAGTCACAACAATCGATTTTATGGGAATTGGAATAACGGTGAATTTCTTTAAACTATCAGGAATAATTCCGTTTTTTTCTTGAAGAATGTAGGTAAAACTTTCTTTGGCTTCAGGCCAAGGATTCGTTATTTTTACTATCGTAAAGCCTTTGTGTTTGTATATTTCCAAACCTTTGGCATGCTGAATTTTATTTTTTGTATTTGATTTTTTCTCAGAAATGAAGTCGTTTTGTTTACATCCATTTAATAGAAATACAGATAAAAATAGAATAGCACGGAGAAAAACAGATTTCATAGAAACACTTTTGAAATAGATATGCAAAGGTATATTTATTCTTTTTTAAAAATCATTTTTATTTTTTTATTCAAATCTTAGAATTACATTTGCAGCTGTATTGAGGTTGCTGTTTTTAATTTTAAAACGGCATTAAAAGGGAAGAGAGTGATTGAAGATTGATGATTAACGATTTTTGATTTCAGATTTAAATCCGAAATCATTATTCAAAAATCAAAATTCAAAAATCTTACGCTGTACCCGCAACTGTAAGCTATTCAGCTTGTTGTTATCTACAAAACCACTGTCCTGAATATGGATGGGAAGGTAAACAACAAGACGCAAGCCAGGAGACCTGCCTAATACACTGAGTATCAAACTTTCGGGAAAAAAGGTTTGGGTATGGGTCATTCTATGCTTTTCTCCCATTTTTTATTATTAAAAATATTTTACTAAAATGAACAACAAAATCGTTCGTATCAGTGCGTTATTCGTGCTGATGACCAACTGTGTTTTTGCGCAGCAAAAAGACGGAATTGCATCGGGAACTCAACTGGATGAAGTAGTAATTTCGGATTCAAAATTCGCTTTACCAAAAGAAAAGTCTGGAAAAATTATCACCAAAATCACTTCTGAAGACTTAAAAAAGAGGGAAGGACAAAGCATTGCGGCCATTCTGAGTTCGGTTGTGGGTATCGAAATTAATGGTAGTCAAAGTGTAGCCGGAAAAAATTTAGGGTACTACATTCGAGGCGGAAAAAATAATCAGGTGCTTATTCTCATTGACGGAATTCCGGTTACCGATGCTTCTGGAATTAGTTTAGAATATGATTTGCGTTTGCTTCCAGCGAACCAAGTCGAAAGTATCGAAATTATGAAAGGAGCCGCCAGCACTTTATACGGAACAGGTGCTGCGACTGGAGTGATCAATATCACTTTGAAAAAATCAGGCAAAAAATCCATTGCGGGAAATGCTTTTTTTAATGCAGGAACTAACAACACCGCTTTAACTTCAAAGACGAGTCTTCAAGATTTTAGCCAAGGTTTTTCGGTAAACGGAAACCTGAAAAAAATTAATTATTTTGCCTCTTTGAATAGTACCGAGACTAATGGAATGTCACAAATTGCTCCGCCAATTGAGAACGGCAATTATGAAGAGGATCAATTTTCGAGGATCAATTATTTGGCCAAGTTGGGTTATAAAGCCACCGATAAATTGACGTTGGATTTCTTTGGAAATTTTGACAAGATCAACAATGATTATGATGGTGGTTTTGACAATACAGGAACAAATGACACCCCTTTGAATCATTCAAATACCGAACAATTTCGCTTTGGCTTTATGCCAAAATACAAATACAATAATGGACAATTTATCCTGAATTCAAGTTTCAATACACTATCTCGTGCTTATGATGAATTGGATAGTTATTCTGGAACTGTTGGGTTTTCTCAATACGATTCTAGAAGTGTGAATATTGACGGTTTTAATAAATACAATTTTTCTAAGTCTTTGTTTTTGGTGACTGGAGCACAATACCAGTTTTTTGATATGAGCAGCGGAACGCCTTATGGAAGCATTGCGAAAGAAAATGCTAAAATCAATATGATCGATCCTTATGTTACGGGTTTATTTACTTCGGATTTTGGTTTGAATTTGAATGCAGGAGCACGATTAAACATTCATAGTGAATACGGGAATCAGTTAGTTTATAACTTGAATCCTTCTTATGATTTTAAAGCTATTCCATTTAAAATATTGGCTTCTTACAGCACGGCTTTCGTGACGCCAAGTTTATATCAGTTGTATTCGGAATACGGAAATACGGCTTTGACACCAGAGAAAAACAGTACGATTGAAGCGGGTTTCGAAACGCAACTTTTGGATAAAAGGCTTCGATTTTCGGCCGTAGGATTTTATCGGGAACAAAATAATTTCATTGGATTTTCTTCCGATTATAAATACATTAACATCGACGGAATGAATAAAGCCAAAGGTGTAGAAACGGAGATCACTTTTACTATAAACGAAAATATTAAATGGATTTCTAATTACACTTTTACGCAAGTTGATGAAGCCTTGGACGGATTGATTCCAAAGCATAAATTGAATTCCTCATTCGATTTGCAAATGTGTAAGAGAGCCTTTTTAAACGTAAATTATCAATATGTCGATGGTAGAAAAGATGCTTTCTTTGACGGGAATTTGTATACAACACAAAAAATAGTTTTGGGTTCATACCAATTGATAAACTCTACAGTTCGATATGAATTGGTAAAAAACCGAATGACAATTTTTGGAATAGTTAACAATATTTTGAAGGCTGATTTTGTTGAAAACGTAGGTTATAGTTCACTTGGACGAAACTTCAAATTGGGGTTGAATATCAATTTATAATTCCGAAAACAGTTTATACAAAAAAAGGCTTTCAGTGATGAAAGCCTTTTTTTTGTATTTTACTTTTTCTATTCTAAAGCTTTCAATAATCCTTCGGGAGCTTTTTCAAGATACATTTGGTTTTGTATGCCGTTTATAGATTTTGTGTCTAGGAAATAGTCAAACTGCATTCCTGTAATTGGCTGAGCTATTTTTCTAGTTCCGTTGATTTTTCCAATGGCCAAGCTCAATAAAGGCTCAGCCGAATTACCTAGAACTCCAAGGCTGCTAAGGTTTTCGGCAAGCGAAAAAGTTGGAGTTAAGCCACTTTGATAATCTCCAAAACCAGCTCCATTTACTATTTTTAGAACAAGAGGTTGCATCGCATAACGGTGGTTTGGGTTTCTGTTTGTCTTTCCAAAATCAGGGGAATCATACAAAGTTACGGAGCCAACATTTTTGCCAACAGTTATGTCACCAATTTGAACAACCGTCACATAAGGGATCAATCCGTTTATTACTAGTTCACTTGCTGATGCAGTTCCTTTAGAAGTTAGAATATAAACCTTAGTCATATTCAAGCTATTAATAGGAGTAGTTCCTATTTTGTCGGTAAATAAATTTTTCAATGATTCCGGGTCGTTGGAGTCAAAATAGGATTCGATTTTTGCATTCCATTGTTGTTTTGCAAATACTTGTCCTGTAAATTGCCCAGTAATCATACTTGCTAATCGGGCGGAAGTTTGTATTGAGCCACCTCCATTGTATCTTAAATCTAGAACTAGATCAGTAATTCCTTGTGATTTTAATGTTCCAAAGGCATCGTTTAATTGGGTGTCATAATTAGAATAAAATCCATTGTACATTAAATATCCTATTTTATGAGAACCAGAATTGATTACGGTATTTACTAAAATTGGATTTTCATCCAAAACGGTTTTTGTTAAAGTAATATTTTTTCCATTTGGTGTAAATGCGCCACTATTTATATCGGCTAAATTTAAAGTATAATCATTATTTGAACCAAACAACAATGCTTGGTAGTTGCTAACGGTAAGTTGCGTTCCATCTACACCATAAAAAACATCACCACGATGAATGTCTTTGGTTGAGGCATTCGAATTTGGAATAATATAACGAACCCAGCCAATTATTTCTGTAGATCCAGATGATTTATAACTTAATCCAAAATCTACTCCATTGTTATTGGTTGATCCTTGAAGTTGTCCTTCTAAAACTAAATAATCATCTACAATCCAGCTGAATCTATCGATTGTTTTATCGACCCTTAAAGCATCAAACAATTTTTCAGGAACAGGATATCCTGATAAAAAGGCATTGAGTTGGGTTTGGTTTGCAAATCGGTCGTCGGCTAAATTAGGAACGTCAGCTTGCCACAAGTAATACAAGTTTAGTCCTTTCCAGATGAAGTTTTGAATTTCTAAATTATTTGGTGTCGCTACATCATCATTGTCTTGACAACTTTGGAAAGTAAAAGTGACTAAAAGGAATGCAATTATAAATTTGAATGTTGTTTTCATATTTTGGTTTTGATAATAAACTAACGCAAAAATACCAACTTTAGTTTTATTTTATAAACTTTGTAACAAAAATAAATTAGTTTCGTCTTTAATGTATTAACTGCTCTAATAAATATTTTATATGAACCAAAACGAGTTTGTGAAGTTGATCACTCCTTTCAAAGACAAAGTCTTTCGACTGGCCAAGCGATTGCTCATAAGCACGGAGGAAGCCGAGGACGCAACCCAAGAAGTTTTGGTGAAATTATGGAGCCGAAATTCGAGTTTGGATGATTATAATAATCTGGAAGCTTTTGCGATGACGATAACTAAGAACTATTGTTTGGATCAGTTAAAATCTAAAAGAGCAGGAAATCTTAAAATTGTTCATACTAATTTCGATAATAAGGCGCCAAGTTCTGATAAAATATTGGAAGGCAAAGACAGTCTCGATTGGGTCGAAAAAATAATCGATCAATTGCCAGAACAACAACGGCTTATTATTCAATTGCGAGATATTGAACAATACGAATTTGTAGAAATTGCAAAAATAATGGATATGAATGAAACGGCGATTCGCGTGGCGCTTTCAAGAGCAAGGAAAACAATTAGAGAATTTATGATAAAAACACACAGTTATGGAATTGGATAAAATAGAAATTCTATTAGAAAATTACTTTCGGGGAGACACTAGTGTTGCTGAGGAAATTGAATTAAAAAATTACTTTTCGTCACTGAATGTTGCACAGCATTTGGAACAATACAAACCTATTTTTGGTTATTTTTCTTTGACAAAAGAGCAAAAAATTCCATTAAAATCTATAAAGCAAAACAGAATGTGGTTGTCTATCGCAGCTTCAATTGTTGTTTTACTGGGAATAACAACTTTTACGTATGTCAATTATTTTAATGCTAGTCAGGATCAAAATCTTGGAACATATCACAATCCTGAAATTGCTTTTAGGGAAACGCAAAGAGCATTATCAATGTTATCAAGCCAAGTCAACGTGGGTATAGGAAGTGTGCAATACATTCAAGAATACAATAATTCAAAAAACTTAATTTTTAAATAACAATAAACACCATAAAAAATGAAAAATTTTGTAATAACACTAGTATTAGCATTGGTTTCAAATGCCTTTTTTGCCCAAGCGACCTTCGATAAATTCGACGGACAAGACGATGTAACTTCGATTATCGTCAACAAAAAAATGTTCGAATTAATGAGTAAAGTCAAGGTGGATGCTTCTGATAAGGAATCACAGCAATACATGAATTTGATAAAGAAATTAGACAATCTTAAAGTTTTTACTACCAGCAGTGTCAGAGTTACTGCCGATATGAAAGCAGCAGCAAACAAATATGTTAAGAGCGCAGGGTTAGAGGAATTGATGCGTATAAATAACAATGGGAAAAACATTCGGATACTGATAAAATCTGGCGCAAGCGATAGTCAAATTAAAGAACTTTTGATGTTTATTGAAGGAGCTAGCAAGGAAAATCAGACAATATTGATGTCGTTAACGGGCGATTTCGACTTGAATGAAATCGCTATTCTTACCGATAAAATGCGAATTCCTGGCGGTGATGATTTAAAAAAAGCCACTAAAGCTAGAAAATAAGATGAAACTAATATATAGCATTGTAGCATTCTTTAGCTTGTTTTTGGTAAGCTGCGGTTCTGATCCTTCGTTGCAAAAGTACTTTGTTGAAAACACTGAAAACAAGAATTTCATCGCCCTAGATGTTTCTCCAAGCATTTTGAACGTTGACAAAACAAAATTGTCAGTGGAGCAAAGTAATGCCTTGCAATCTTTCGATAAAATGAATATTTTGGCTTTTAAAATCAACGACACGAACAAGGTGCAATTTGAAACCGAACACACCAAAGTCAACCTGATTTTAAAGAACTCTAAATTCCAACAGTTGATGAAATATGGTTCCGGAAAAGAAGGTGCCTCTGTGAGTTATGTAGGTTCTGATAATCATATTAATGAATTTGTTCTGTTTGCCAATAAAAAAGATGTTGGTTTTGCCTTAGTTCGGATTTTGGGCAAGGATATGAATCCAACGAATATTATGACCATGATTTCAGTTCTTAAAAGTTCGAATATCGATATGGAACAGTTGAAGCCATTGCAGGAATTATTGAAGAAATAAAAAGATTTTTTAGCTTATAATTCCCAACGTAATGGATAATGCAGCATCCGCTTTGAAAACAAAAAAGACATTAAAAACAGTTTAAGCAAGCTTACTATTTTTCATGTCTTTTTTGTTTATTCGTGACCACGGCGGGGACAAAACACTTATATTTCCTAATATTTGAATACGCTATAAAGCCTTTAAAAATAAGGCTTTTTTATTTT